>QZLE01000137.1 GCA_004796365.1 Gammaproteobacteria bacterium
GAGAATAAAATGGCCAAAGGTCAATCATTACAAGAGCCTTTTCTAAACGCACTACGTAAAGAGCGCATTCAGGTAGCAATCTATTTGGTTAACGGTATTAAACTACAAGGTGTGGTTGAGTCATTCGATCAGTTCGTGGTTCTACTTAAAAATACGGTAGGACAAATGGTATACAAGCACGCTATCTCCACAATCGTCCCTGTAAGAAATGTAAAGTGGCAAGCTCCAGCTACAGATGAACAGCCTGCATCAACTGGCAGTTCGCAGGGCGATATTGGCAACAGATAATTCAAATAAGTCGCAGCATTCTGCGACAGCATTATTTGACCGCCCGCAGACTGGAGAGCGGGCGGTTTTGGTTCAGGTAGATTTTGGTCAGGCTAATATCGATGAAGACGTCGAGGAATTGTCGTCTCTGGCGTTGTCTGCTGGTGCTGATCCAGTTGCTTTATTAACCGCCAAGCGTAATGCCCCTGATGCCAGAATCTATATTGGCAAAGGTAAGTTGGAAGAGCTGCGTACCACCGTAGATCTTGCCGAAGCTGATGTCGTTTTATTTAATCACGCTCTTTCTCCGAGTCAGGAGAGAAACCTAGAAAAAGAACTGCATTGCCGTGTGCTTGATCGCGCAGGGTTGATTCTGGATATCTTTGCCCAGCGCGCACGTACCTTTGAGGGGAAGTTGCAGGTGGAGTTGGCTCAGCTACGCCATATTTCCACTCGGTTGGTGCGCGGTTGGACTCACCTGGAGCGGCAAAAGGGTGGTATAGGTCTGCGTGGCCCAGGTGAAACTCAGTTAGAAACTGATAGAAGACTGCTTGGTATTCGCATCAAGCAATTGCGCAAAAAACTGGATAAGGTGCGCAAACAGCGTGATCAGGGCAGGCAATCCCGTGTCAAACATGACCTGCCGACAGTGGCTTTGGTTGGTTATACCAACGCCGGAAAATCCACTCTTTTTAATCACATTACTAATTCCGAAGTTTATGCAGCCGACCAATTGTTCGCAACTCTTGATCCTACTCTGCGCAAGATCCCTCTTAATGAAACCGATTCGGTTATTCTGGCGGATACGGTGGGTTTTATCTCGCAGCTTCCGCATGAACTGGTTGCGGCATTTCGTGCCACACTTGAAGAGACCAGAATGGCCAATTTGTTAGTGCATGTGATTGATGCCAATGACGAATTGCGTGATGAACGCATCGAGCAGGTAAATGAGGTATTGGAAGAGATCGGTGCCAATGAGATTCCACAGCTTCTGGTTATGAATAAGATCGACCTGATGGAGGTGCCATCACGCATCGATGTGGATGAAGAAGGTAAGCCCAAGGTCGTATGGCTTTCGGCCAAAACCGGCGATGGTCTGGAATTGTTAAAACAGGCTTTGGCTGGGCACTTGGGGCAGGAGAAGGTTTGCGGCGAGGTAACCCTTACTCCGGCAGATGGCAGAATCAGGGCGAAGCTGTTTGAGCTGGATGCGGTTGGTGAGGAACAGGTGCTGAAAAACGGTGATGTGGTGTTGTCAGTTAATACTTCGAAAAAGAACTATAATCAGCTTTGTAAAGAGTTAGGGGTTGATTTAGGGTTGTGACGGTTGTTTCAAAGGGTAAAAGCGTTTAGCATTACCCCAAACGTGTATCGAATTTGGAAATTGGTAAGTCGGCAATTGCCGGTTTTGAGGAAAATTAAAGAGAAAACGGAGAATGCTATGGCTTGGAATGAGCCTGGAAATGGTAGCGGAAAAGACAAAGACCCATGGGGTCAGCGCAACGACAATCAGGGACCACCTGATTTGGATGAAGTGTTTAAAAACATTCAGGACAAGATTAACGGCCTGTTTGGTGGTGGCAGTAGTGGCCACGGTGGCGGAATTATAATTGCGATAGCGATAGCGATAGCGATAGCGCTTTACGCCTACTCAGGTTTTTATATCGTAAAAGAAGGTAACGAAGCAGTAGTGCTGCGTTTTGGTGAGTATCATGAAACCACCAAACCGGGTCTGCGTTGGGCTCCTAAATTTATCGATACCGTTGAAATGGTGGATATTGCAAACGTACGTTATCAGGAGATAGGCTTTAAGACCCAAGGGTCCGGCAAAGTGTCTCCGGTTGAGAGTGAGGCATTGATGCTTACCAAAGATGAGAACATCATCGACGTGAAGCTAACCGTGCAGTATGTGGCCAGCAACTCTAAAGACTTTGCCCTGAATGTAAGAAACCCGGATAAGACTTTAAAAGAGGTAACAGAGAGCGCTCTGCGTGAAGTGGTCGGAAATAGCAATATGGATCAGGTTCTTACCGAAGGCCGTGTTGAGATAGCGCAAAAGACCAAAGAGAAGATTCAGGCTACTCTGGATATCTACGGCACCGGTATTATCATTAATGCCGTAAACTTCCAGGATGTGCAGCCGCCGGAGCAGGTTCAGGATGCCTTTGCTGATGCGATCAAGGCGCGTGAGGACAAAGAGCGTAAGATTAATCAGGCCAACGCCTATAAAAACCAAATTCTGCCACGCGCCAAAGGTGAAAGCGCCCGTGTAACTCAGGATGCAGAAGGTTACAAGGCACAGGTGATTGAGTCTGCGCAAGGTGAGGCGGATAGATTTACCGCATTGCTTAAAGAGTACCAAAAGGCACCGGAGGTAACTCGCGAAAGGATCTACCTCAGTGCGATGGAAGAGGTGTTGAATAACTCCAGCAAGGTGATGATTGATGCTGATGATGGCAATAACCTATTTTATATCCCTTTAGAGAAAAGTGATGCAACTGCCCCAACAGCAAAAGGGATTGATAAAATTCTTAGCAAAGTGGCTGCACCTGCTGCTACCTACAGTCAGAATAACTCAACTAATTATGGCAGCAATGGCTATTCGCGCAGTCGTGAGAGTCGTGGAAGAGAAAGGAGACAGCGCTAATGGGTAAGAAATCTATATTTTTTATTGTATTTGTAGTTCTTGCTGCAGTAATTATTAACGCATCGGTATTTACTGTTTCCGAAAAAGAGGTGGCGATTAAATTCAGATTTGGTGAGATTGTGCGCAGTGACTATAAGCCGGGTCTGTACTTCAAGATTCCTGTGGTTAATGAAGTGAGAAAGTTTGATGCCCGCATCCTGCTGCTTGACTCCAAACCAGAGCGTTTCCTTACCAAAGAGAAAAAGAACGTAATCGTGGACGCGTTTGTTAAATGGCAGATCGAAGATCCGTTTCTTTACTACACCAAAGTTCGTGGTTCCGAAGAGCAGGCCAGCATTCGTCTGAGCCAAATTGTTCAGGGTGGTCTGCGTGACCAGTTTGGTGAGAAAGAGATTAAGGAAGTTGTTTCTGGTGAGCGTGCGGATATTATGTCTGCGATTACCGAGGAGGCAGATGCCAAGGCCAATGATTTTGGTATCAAGGTAGTGGATGTTCGTGTTAAGCGTATCGACCTGCCACGCCAGGTAAGTGAATCGGTTTATCAGCGTATGCGCGCCGACCGTGACAAGGTTGCCAAAGAGCTACGTGCACAGGGTGATGAAGAGGCCGAGGTTATCAAGTCTGAGGCTGATAAGCAGCGTACAGTAATCCTTGCAGAAGCATATCGTGATGCCGAGATCATTCGTGGTCAGGGTGATGCCAAAGCTACTGAGATCTACGCCAAGGCTTTTGGTAAGGATAAAGAGTTTTATTCATTTACCAAGAGTCTGGAAGCGTATAAGAAATCGTTTTCGAATAAGGGCGATATGATTGTGATTGAGCCGGATTCTGATTTCTTTAAGTACTTTGGTTCCAATAAAGGAAAATAACCCTAGTGTGGGAAACGATCCTGGTTGCATTGGCTCTGATGATGGTGTTTGAAGGGGTTCTTCCCTTTATTTCTCCATCTGCGATGCGTAAGGCGATTCTGCAAATCCTGCAGATGAGTGATAATACACTGAGGTTGATTGGCGCGATTTCGATGTTCTCCGGATTGGCGCTGATCCTGATGATTAAATAAAGACAGATAACAAACAAGCGGATTTTAAGATGCCTAAAAGCACAATTTTTAAAAATAACGCATGGATCCTTCCCGAAGGGATGGGAGAACTGTTACCGGAACAGGCGATTAAGCTGGAACAGCTAAGACGCAGCGTATTGGATCATTTCTCTTCGTGGGGATATGACCTGGTGATGCCGCCGTTTGCCGAGTATCTGGAATCACTACTCTCGGGTACCGGTAACGATCTGGATCTACAGACATTCAAGATTGTAGATCAGAATAACGGACGCATGATGGGAATTCGTGCCGATATGACCCCGCAAGTGTGCCGTATTGATTCGCACCAACTAAATAAAGAAGAGCCAACCCGCCTGTGCTACATGGGTACAGTGCTTCATACTAAATCGGATGGCTTTGCCGGTTCGCGCAGCCCACTGCAGTTTGGTGTAGAGCTGTTCGGTTATGGAGAAGCAGGTGCCGATGCCGAAGTTATGGCGATGATGTGCAGCACCCTTAGCATGGCTGGAGTAAAGAACTTCTACCTTGATTTGGGGCATGTTGGTATCTATCGCGGGTTGGCTAAGCAGGCTGGTCTGACCGAAGATCAGGAATACTATCTGTTCGATGCGATGCAGCGTAAGGCGATCCCGGAAATTGAGCAGTTATTGCAGGAATTTGCAGTAAAGTCCCCGGAAAAAGAGATGTTATCCGGTCTTGCACTGCTAAATGGCGGTGATGAAGTATTAATTGAGGCAGTTTCTGTTTTAGAAAAAGCTAATAATGATGTAA
>QZLE01000095.1 GCA_004796365.1 Gammaproteobacteria bacterium
GGATATATTTAATAGTTCGTGCCTTTAACGGGCCATTTTGATTGTTTTATTTTACAGAATTATTTCAACTATGATCTATATTACTAATTTCCAATTAGCTTCTACCTTGGGTAATTTTGAAAGTAGCCAAAAAGTTCAGGCGGCTTGAATAATTTTTTTGTGGATACCGCCTGCACGGAAATAAAGGTACTGGAGTGGGCAATATACAGGATAATTATTGTCCCTTTATCCGGTACAAAGCAGCATACATTACCGGGACTATACCAAGAGTGAGAACTGTTGAAAATAACAGGCCGAATATGATGGCGATTGACATTGGTTCCCACATAAGTCCGCCACCAATATAAAGTGGTAGCAACCCACCGATAGTTGTGGCTGTGGTCAGGAAGATTGGACGCATACGTCGTTGACAAGCTTCTAATACAGCTTCATATGGTTCTTTGCCAAATTCTGTTATTTCTATCTGGATTCTTTCAATCAGAACGATCGCGTTATTTACAACTATACCAGCTAGTGAGACGATTCCTAACAAAGTCATAAATCCAAAGTATGAGTCCAGTGTTTTAAGTCCGATTACAACGCCAATTAATCCAAGGGGAATTGTGGTAAGGATGATTATAGATTTACGCACCGAATTAAACTGCATAACCAGAAGCATTATGATTATCAACCCAGCTATGGGCATTTTGTCGGCAATAGCCTGACTGGATTTTACCGATGTCTCTATCTCCCCGCCGAATTCATAGCGATAACCGACTGGCCAGGTTTTGGATTGTTGCTCGAGCCAAGGTTTTATCTGGTTTATTATCTCTACAGTAGTGGCTCCAGCTTTAAGATCACCATGAATGGTCACTGTTCGCATGCCATCGCGCCTTTTGATCTTAGAGTATTCCCAATCCACTTCGATATCTGCCACCTGCTTTAGCGGTACGCTTTGTCCAGTAGATTGGATAAATACATTCATAGATTCTAATCGGTCCAAGTCATGCCTGTCAGAATGCTGTGAGCGAAAAACTACCGGTATTAGCTTATCCCCTTCCCGGTATTTGGTTAATTCCATCCCACTAAGACCGGCACGCAGTGACACTGCAATATCCTGGCTGGATACTCCTGCTCTACGCGCGCGTTCCTGGTCTATTTTCACTAGTAGTTTTTTTGTGCGTGCGCCCCAGTTATCGGAAAGGTTTTTATGCCCTTCTATTTTTGCGAATTGCTGCTGAAGCTGGTCAGCAACAGTAAATAGGTAATTGGTGTCTTTGCCGATTATGCGCACTTCTACCGGGCGAACAACTGGTGGACCAAGTTCCGGCCTTTTCACAATAAGGCGCAGATCGGGCATGTCCTCAAAGGCAAATTGCTCTAGTTGCTCAATTATTTTGTCAGCAGACTCCATTGAGTCTAGATTGATATACTGAATCGCATAATTGGGCCGCCTCGCCTGTGGGTTGTAATTCATTACATAACGCGGGCCACCCTGCCCTATATAGCTGGTCCAACCCAAAATTCCTGTACCATCGTTGTTTTCAGCCATCAATTTGGCCCGAACAAATTCAGAAACCTTGTTAACAGATGCCTCTGTGGCTTCAATGCTGCTGCCTTCAGGTAATTCATATTCTGCAGTTAGAAATGCTCTGTCTGATGGTGGGAAAAATATCTGCGGAACCGATTTTGCAGCACCCATAACAACTGCAAAAACAACAAAAACCAAAATACCCACCAATAGTTTATTGCGCAGCATAAATGCCAGCACAGAGCGGTATATGCTGTATAAATGCCCGGAATATATTTCACCGCTTTCGCTTAGTTTTACCTTAAGAGTTAATATGCAAAGCATCGGCACAAAGGTCATCGAAAGAACCCATGAGGTCAAAAGGGTTATCGTGACAACCTTAAAAATGGATTGGGTATATTCACCGGACATTGATTCGGCTAGATAAATCGGAAAAAATGCAGCTGCAGTCGTAAGTGATGATGTTAGCAGTGGTATTTTAAGCTCTTTGGCGGAATCTATGGCTGCATCGATTCGCCTTTGCCCTTCCTTGATACGTATTATTATTGATTCGGCAATTACAATAGCGTTATCTACCAACATTCCCAATGCGATTATCAAAGATGCCAGCGACACCTGGTCCAGCCAAATATCAAACATACGCATTATCATTATACTGATGATAATGGTGACTGGGACCAAACTGGATACAACCAAGCCGGTTCTTAGGCCTAGGGTTAAAACCATTACTAGAGCGACGACCAAAATTGACTGGCCAAGATTACCAACAAAGCTGTCAATTTTGTCTTTTACTATATCAGGTTGAAAGGTTGCTTCTTCGAATTCAATGCCATATGGATAGCTGTTTTGCAGACGATATATCAGCGCTCTGACTTTGTTACCAAGCTGTAAAATATTGCCCCCATCGCGAAGAGAAATTCCAAGCGAGATGGCTGGTTGCTGCATATATTTAACCTTGGTTTTGGCTGGGTCAATATACGCTCTTGATACTGTGGCAATATCACTTAGATAAACCAACTCTTTAGTACCGGGGATATTGATTACCGTTTTTTTAAGTTCCGCAACAGATTCAAAATTACCACTTGGTTCTAGAACTAAACGTTCTTTACCTATTGCTATATCGCCACCGGGGATAATTATATTTCTACTCTGCAGGATCTGCGATAACTGATACGGAGATAAACCTAGCTCGGACAGGCGTGCATTATTATATTCCACAAATACATACTCATCCTGAACACCGAATAGCTCTACCTTAGCGACTTCATCGATAAGGAGCAGTTCTTCACGAACATCTTCTGCAACTTCTTTGATATAAGAGTATTCAACACCTTCACCGACAACATTTAGCAATACCCCATAAACATCGGCAAAGTCATCATTTACGATTGGGCCTATAATATCGTTTGGCAGGTCTGGCCTGGTAGAATCAACCTTACGCCGCAGGCTGTCCCATACTGGGTCCAGCTCGGTGATACTCTCTTTGATATTAACGTAGATAACGGACACGCCGGTCATTGATGTGCTGGTGATAAAGTCCAGCTCCGGCATCTCTTTAATCTCCTTTTCTAGCTTATCAGTGATAAGCTGTTCCATACGCGCCGGGCTGGCACCAGGAAAATAGGTAACCACAGTTGCAATACGCAAAATAAAGCTCGGGTCTTCACTGCGTGGCATATGCAAATAGGAATATACTCCACTTAAAACAAGCAGTATCATCGCTATCCAGGTGACGCGGTTATTTTCTATTGCTATCTGAGTTAGTGTCTTTTTCATGCTTGGTATTTCTTTGATTCTCTAAGCTACTTTTTAAACAGCTTTACATTAAGCCCGTCACGCATATGACGGATACCAGCGCTTACAACCATTTCCCCTTCTTTCAAGCCAGAAGTAATTGAAATGCCGCGAGAATCTATCTGCCCAGTAATAACAGTACGTCTGTTAACTTTGTATATCCCATTATCTGGCCGTACCACATAGACAAAACGCCCATGCTGGTCTTCTTGCACTATATTAGGTGAAATATAGATCGCAGGAATAACAAGATCTTCGCCAAATTGAATTGAGACTGTAGCTGCCATGCCGGAAAGAATCTGACCATTATTTTCCACCCGCACTATCACTGGAAATGTTGTTAACCTACCGGTTGAAGCGACGCCTATCTCCGTAATCGTTCCGGAAAAATCTGAATCAAGAATCGATGTGAAGGTAACACTTGCATTAGATGTTTCAGAAATTGCGGTTATGTACTGTTCTGGTACAGCGATTTCAACCTCGATATCATCACCGCAATTAAGTAGTACTAATGGCTGCCCTGCCGAGATATTCTCACTATTTTGCGCCAGCGTAGCTGCTACACGGCACTTATTAGGAGAGTAAATCTTTGTATATGACAATTGTCTTTTTGCCAACGTCAACTGTTGTGAAACTGCGGAAACACCTGCATTGGCTTCTTCAAATGCTGTGCGAGCAGTATCAAGATCTGATTTGGATGCATTTCTGTGTTCATAAAGACGCTGAACTCGCGAATAGTTGGACTTGGCAGCACGCAGCTTTGATTCTGCGGTCCTAAAACCAGCTTTGGCTTCATTAACCTTTAACTGAAAATCCTTGGAGTCAATAGCAGCAATCAACTGCCCCTTTTCAAGAGAGTCGCCAACCTTAACTGGAAATTTTGTAAGAGTTCCAGGAACCTTAAAGCTTATGCGTGCTTCAGTTGCTGAACGAGCAACCCCTGAAAAAAGACGCGCACCTGATTCCTTGTATGCACGTGCTACTTCATACATTACGGCTCTTACAGGCGCTTCAGTAGGGGCTTGATTTTCATCACTGGTGCAGGCTGTAAGGGCGAACAGCAAAGCAAGACATAAAATAGAATATCTGTAGCCTCGGTTTTTTATGTGAAGCATGGGTAAAGTGTGCTCAACCTGCTTTTCATATTGCATGCTAGTACTATTCATCATCAATTATCTCGCTGATTTATAAAGGCCAGTGATTCTTCCAACCATCGCTGTTGCTGTTCTTTTGACATCTTAAAAAAGAAGACTCCAATTGCCCTTTGATAGGCAAGCAGATCCAACAAAAACTTATATTTTGAGCCGGCTACACTTTCTCTGGAAATATTGGCAACGTGCTGCGCATCTATTAAATCAAGCACCGAGACCGCGCCTTTGATATAGGCATCCTGAACTAGATTCAAATTCTTTTGTGCTGCGTCATTTGCCTTACGGCTATTTGATATTCCAAGATATGATGCGATTAATTTGTGAACGCTGGAACGGATGTTTAATTCAATTGCGCGTTGCGCATTAATTTTTTCAGTCAGCAGTCTTCCGTACTCAAGCTCTGCCTTGGATAGGTCGGCAACTTTGGCTCCACCCTGAAACAGATTCCAAGATATTACCAGTGCAGTATTCCATGATGTATCGTCTTTATCCAACAGCAGCTGTCCACCATCTCCGCTTTGTGATAATGCCTCATTTACTTGTCCACGAAAAGCAACTTCGGGCAGCCAAATATTTCTCTTCTTATTTACTACCAAACGTTCAAGTGACTTTAGGGACATATCCAGCTGTTTGATCTCAGCGGCATTTTTAACTCCGTTTTGTACAGAGAAGTTCTCATAATTTTCCATCAAACCGGGATTTTTTATGTAATCAAATATCTGCTGTTCATCAACTAGAAAATAGCTACTGCTGATATCCAACTCTTCAAATCGATATTTGCTGGTCTGAGCCTGGTCAAGTATCTGATTAAGCTTATTTAGCAGCTGGAGATATTGGGCATATGTCTCATCGAAGCTTTTTCTATCTGTTGCCAGTTTATTTTCCCAGCGGTAAACGTCTGAAAGACGGGAGTAGCCGACTGATTCCCGCAACCTGGCCAACCCCAGGTTTGACCTGGTTAGCTTTAGGTTTTCCTTCTTAACATTTACCAGAGTTTTGATATACAAAGCTTCAATATATCGCCGAGCCGAGTCATAGATTACATCGAGTCTGCTTGCATTGACTGCGGCCTGCTCTGCCTGCTGTAGATATTTCTGAATATCCACTCCAGCATTTGCCAGGTCAGAATACAGAACCTGGGAAATAGTCAGGCTTGCCTTGGTCTCGTGCTGGAATTGGTAGGGTGACACATGGTCCTGGTCCACATCAATTCGGGAAAGATCAAATTTTACATTAGGGAAAAGATTGCTTCGAGCAATATTAATCTCCTGATCTAATACCCCTAATTTTTGCCGAGCATGCAGTAACTCTAGATTACGCTCTTCAGCCGTTTCAATAGCTTGAATAAATCCTAAATATTGATAATCAGAGTCTATATCAAGTCCAATTAGCTCAGCTTCATTAATAGTATTCCAATCTGGGCTATAACCTACATGTTTAGCTGTATGCATATTTATTGATAGGTTTTGATCTTGAATAAAGAGCACTGAAATATCTGTTGCTGGTACCCCAAGCGCCATCTGCTGAATAACGAGCGCAATTCTGCGCGCAAGGCGTTGATAGTCGATCTGATTCACTGTCGATAACAACGCACCTTGCTGCACATAATCCTTACCGGGCATGGCAAAACTTGGGAGTTTTAGTGATTTGATCGCCTGAAACAATTGGGATAGCTCAGGTTGGCTAACTGATAAAGGGGTAACGTAAACGGCATCTATTCCACTGCTTAACTGTTTTTTTAAGTGTTTTATATCACCACTATACAAGATAACTTCAATAGCTATCTCGCTGAATTGTTCTGTTTGTTTACGCAGTCGGTCTAATAATTCTTTATTCCCAGTAAAATTATTATCCAGAACAATAGCTAGTGATGAGAAATTAACAAGCTTTTTGAAGTCAGTAATATCATTTACAAATGACCTAAAGGAGGTTAGGAACGCCAAATTATCTGTAGTGCTTTTGCCATCAATTTGATTAAAACCCTGTTGCCGATAGTCAATTACCAGTGGGCTTAAAATTGGTTTAGTAATAGAAGGAATATTAACAGCATGGTTTGAAGATAAAACACCCAGTTCTAAAACCATATCGACTTCATTGTTATTGAGTAAAATCGTATTGTTTTCAGCGATAGTTTTGAGATTATTGCTTCCATCCAACACATATTTTTGCTGAATCTTCAGCTGCAAATCATCACTTGAAAGGGTTTTAAGTTCTAGTTTTATTAGTGATAAAAGCTGGTTGAGTTGTATATTTTCAAGGCTGTCTGCAGATATCCCAACAACATATTCATTATCACAACAGCCAGAGTTATCTTTAGCTAAAGCTGGGGCAATACTTGTGCAGGCAAACCAGATAATAAGCAGAAGATTGAAAATTACTTTCATCAATACTAAATTCACTTTCCTAAATCAATTCATTAACCATTGCGCCCTTGCCAACACCTTCATATGCATAAACTTTATATTGATGATTTTGGTCAATGGCAACAAGTGATTCATAAATATAAACAGCAATATTTTCAACTGTGGTCTCTGTCTCTAGCAAGATACAAATATCTTTCGGGATAGTTAGTTCAAAACGACCTTGCGTAGCATCATAACTAAAGACGATATAGTCAATATCGGCAATAGTTACATATTCTATAACATCTTCTTTATATGCTAGATATGAGGCATGAAATAATTCTGCCCATTGCTTCTCCAATACCGAGTTTCTGACACCATCTTTTAGTATTTTTATTGCTGATCTATGGCCGTGAGCAATACGTTGGCAATTACCACCATGTTGTTTTAATCCATGTGAATATTGATAACTAACCCCAGCAATTTCTTCTTCCTTTAGGCTAATCTTAATAGACTCAATGTTATCCGGTAGATGCTCAATAATTACTTGTTGTAAAAATTCCTCAACGACCTTGATTTCGATTTCCTCAGAAGGAATAAATGCAACAGAAGCGCCTGGTGCAACCATTTTCAAACTACCTATTGCTGGTGGTTCAAACTTTATGGAAATAGCTTCCATGTTATGGCTAGACTCTAGGTAATCTGATTTCTGAGGAACTAATAATTTGTGGTCTACTGTGTTATCGATTACTTCCTTAATCACTTTTTTTGCAAGGGCAAAATCAAACAGCATGCCCTGTTCATTTAAAATCCCCTCCAGCTCAACATCAACTATCCAGCTTGCTCCTAATACAAGGTTGTAGCTATCAAGGTAAGAACAATCAATAACAGTAAGTTGCTCTACAAAAAGTGCCGGCATGGCAGATCCTCAATTCATGATAAGAAAAACATTCGGCTTAGCACTCGAATATTATCGTCAATCGGTTATAATCCAGAACTCAAAACATACTCTCATCCCATAACTGGAGATCAAAGCAAATGAATTTCGAAGATATCGGGCTACAGGTACCTACCATCCTATTACCAAAAAACGGAACAGACCTAAACAAGTGGGCAGTAGTAGCTTGCGACCAATACACATCACAACCTGAGTATTGGAAAAAAGTAGAAAGCTACGTAGGCGACAGCCCTAGTACTCTTAACCTGATACTTCCTGAAGTATACCTCGAATCTGATGAAGAGGAACAGATTATCGAGGATATTAATAAAAATATGCTGGATTACTTGGCCAATGGCGAATTGGTTGAACAAAAGCCCGGGTTTATCGCCCTTGATCGCAAGACATCACAAGTACCTTCACGCAAGGGCCTTATGGTTGCCCTTGATCTTGAATGCTATGACTTTTCAGTTGGTTCACAAACTCTTATCCGTGCAACAGAAGGCACTATCGTTGATCGCCTACCCCCAAGAATCAAAGTTCGTGAGAATGCTTCAATCGAATTGCCACATATTATGGTGCTTATTGATGATCCAGAGAAGAAAATTATTGAGCCTCTTTTTGATATGGATCTGGAAAAAGCATATGACTTAGAGCTTATGGAAGAAAGTGGACACCTTACCGGCTATTTCGTAAACAATCCTGAAACCATTAACCTTGTTGCTGAAGGCTTAAGAACTCTGGCTAATAAGCAAAACTTTAATTCTAAATATGGCCTAGATAACTATGAGGTGATGATGTACGCAATGGGCGATGGCAACCACTCTCTTGCAACCGCCAAAGCGATATGGGAAAAGATGAAAGAGGAAACTCCAGACAAAGATGCGATTATGGACTCCCCTGCCCGCTACGCCTTAGTTGAGCTAGTTAATATTCACGATGAGGGACTTGAGTTTGAGGCGATCTTCCGCGTTGTATTTAATGCCGATAAAGACAAGATGTTTGAATCTATGCGCGAATTCTATGCAGAACAAGGTTCTATCTTCAGCTATAAAACATGCAATTCAATTGAAGAGGCTAAAGAGCTAGCCAAGATCTCATCAACAGATACAAATCATATAAGTGAATTTGTTGCTGATGATACCTACGGCGTTATGTTTATTGAAAATCCAAAATACACATTAGAAACCGCAACCATTCAAACATTTATTGATGACTACCTAAGTAAAAACCCTGAAGCAAAGGTGGATTATATTCACGGTGAAGATGTTGTGTGTTCACTGTCTGAAGGTAAAAACAACTTTGGCTTCCTTCTGCCTTCAATTTCTAAAGATACCTTCTTCAAAACAATTATTGTGGATGGCGTGCTGCCAAGAAAAACCTTCTCAATGGGTGAAGCTGATGAGAAACGTTTTTATCTTGAGTGCCGGAAGATTAAGTAATACAAATGTCTCGTCATTCCTGCGTAAGTGGGAATGACGATACGACTAGATTCCCGCTTTCGCGAGAATAGCGAACAATGAAGCACCATAACCAGGAAACTCTCTCCATCCTCCACCAGGACAACCACCTGGTAATTATCAACAAACCTTCCGGCCTTCTTGTACACCGAAGTATGATAGATCGGCACGAAACCCGGTTTGCACTGCAAATTGTACGGGACCAGATTGGAAAATATGTCTATCCTATGCACAGGTTAGACAAACCTACATCGGGAATTTTAGTGCTTGCACTTTCTTCTGATTGTGCAAGATTACTTGGTGAACAGTTTGCATCTAACCAGGTCGAAAAAGAATACCTGGCAGTGGTGCGTGGCTATACTGATATTAGTGGAATAATAAATCACCCGCTAAAAGAAGAGCTTGATAAGATTGCAGATAAAAAAGCCAAGCAAGACAAGGAGGCTCAAGAAGCGATAACCACATACAAT
This sequence comes from Gammaproteobacteria bacterium, assembly GCA_004796365.1. GTDB lineage: Bacteria > Pseudomonadota > Gammaproteobacteria > QZLD01 > QZLD01 > QZLE01. The sequence goes on from QZLE01000095.1 coordinate 9,665, forward strand.
ACTCTGGATAAGGTAGAGATTCCATATGAAATCGAAGGCTTTCCAACCAGCAGATATTCACTTATAAGAGCTTATCCTAAAACTGGCCGCAAACACCAAATTAGACGCCATATGAAACATATATCACACCCCATTATTGGCGATGCTAATCACGGGCGCGGCAGACACAATCGTTTTTTCAAGGCTCATTATAATGTGAACCGTTTGCTATTAGCCTGCACCGGCATTTCATTCAAGCATCCTATATCTGATATACAAATCAATATTAAATGTCCGGTTGATGGTGAGTTTGTTTCACTGCTGGAAAAGTTTGGCTGGGATTGTCATAATCACTAAAAATTTTAAAGATTACCTTATCACATCGATAAAGCAATCTGTTGATTGCCTTGCTAATCATGGGAAGGCTGTAAGAGGATAAGAATGGCAATAAACTGGTACCCAGGCCACATGGTCAAGGCAAGAAGAAATGTAAAAGAGATACTGCATCGTGTCGATGCAATTATCGAAGTTCTTGATGCTCGCCTTCCGCAATCAAGCACCAACCCGATGATTGAAAAACTACGCGGCGAAAAACCATATTTTAAGGTTATGAGCAAAAGCGATCTTGCCGATCCAGTTACCACTAAAGCCTGGCAAGACTTCTTCCGCGCGCAACGTAATATGGATGCTCTTGCCATTACAACTCACAAAAAAGAACTGGCACTTTCAATACCAGACAGGATTCGCAAACTAATCCCAAACCGTGGCACTACTGCAAAACCAATTCGATGCATGATTTTAGGGATCCCTAACGTTGGAAAATCTACCCTGATTAATACACTTGCAGGTAGAAAGGTTGCTAATGTGGGCGATGAACCCGCTGTTACAAAAGCACAGCAAAAGGTTACATTGAGCGATGAGATGTATCTAGTAGACACTCCTGGAATGCTGTGGCCGGGGCTGAAAGATGTTATGTACAACTACCGTCTGGCTGCTAGCGGTGCTATCAAAGACACCGCCTTTGATTATGATGATGTGGCAATGTTTGCTATGGATTATATGCTGCAGCGCTACCCCAATCTTTTGCACGAACGATTTGGCGAAGATGATTGGCCGGATAACTCTTACGATGCATTAGAAATTGTTGCATCCAAGCGTGGCTGTAAACGCCGAAATGGATTTGATCTTACCCGTACCGGGGATATCTTTATCAAGGAATTGCGCGCTGGAAAACTTGGACGCATCTCGTTTGAGCAGCCAGATAAAGAGTTTGAGTATAGAGACTTACAAATTTTCTAGCGCTTTACTGGCAACCCAAAGCTCCAGTCGATTCCGATTACAACTGTTGTAGCGTCAAATGTACCGTTAACTGCCTGCATTTTACCGCACTCAGCCCTTAAAAGCACTTTATCTGCAAGCTGATACCCTAATCCAAAGGTAAGCTGATTAATAACACCGTCCCCGACCTCCATACCACCGCCTCCGGCAACACCAACATCATATCTAGCATGGGCTAACATATTATAGCTAGAAAAAAGGTCCGAACTGTGCAGTTTGACTCCGAACAAGCCTTCAGCGTAAGCACCAACACCACCAGACCATGCGCCATACCCTCTTCCAGATAGCGAAAGCCAGTTCAATATTGGCTTTTCTATACCAAAACCTAGCAGATTAATGCTGTCTGCATATGGCTGCCCGGCTTTTGTCAATATTCCAGATTTTGGGAGATATGTTTTATGATCTACAAATGCGCTCCAATCAACTGACTGTAGCGAGTTACTATCAAGTGAAACAGTTTCAAAAGATGGTATTACCACATTCGGGGTCCAGTTTAGTGCTAACATAAGGGTTGTAGATTCGAATCCTCCATCATCGGCATAGGTTCTTCCAATTAAAACATCTGTGGAGAAATATCTGCTAATAATAAATCCGGCACCTAGCATTGGCTGGTAATACAATCCGCCTCCAGTATCAACATCACCGCCACCTCCCATGCCTGCCATCATTTTTCCGTCAAGGTAAAAGCTACGAGTAAATTTATATCTCCAACCTATTCCAGCCAATACTGTAGCGTAACCGTCTATACCACCATTGCCAGCGCCATAAAAGCCTAAAGTGCCGTAGTAATTACCTTTGCCAGTGAACCAATTCATTTGCATCCCTAGCAATGCTGCAGTTTCTGTTTGCGCTTTTCCAGATCGCAAGTAAACATTGTCATCCGGTGAATAAGTAATCATAGCGGGTGCGTATTCAAACCTTGATGGTGAATACAGATTGTTTGATGAAATAGCCGTATCAGAAGTAAAACTGTTAATAAATTCGGTCGGAAAAGAAATCCCAACATATGGGTGAATGTCCGAATTATTCGAATTGGTAGTATCAATAAACTTGGTATGTGCCAATCCGGTTCTAAGGTTAATGTCACCGTTTTGGTATTCATAACCCACATGTGAGCGCAGCACCATTCCGCTGCCAGGAAATGCACTGGCACCGCCACCGCCAGCTATATGAACTCCGAAATCAATAAAATGCCGCTTGGCTAAGGGCTCAAGCCATCCCGCACTTAGACCACCGGTAAAAAAACCACCTCTATCACCATGAACTGCACCTAAGGAACCAACGCCCAAATATATATTTTGAAAATCGTCGAAGGGGAAAAAGTCATAGTGAATACCAAGCATACCCATATCTTCACTATCGTTAACTTTCACTAACTCATAATCCGAACGCATACGAGCTTTAGTTGATGTTATGTTTAATACTGAACCAGCAAAGACCGAAAAAGAATTACAAAGACAAAAAAAAGCAACAAAAAACTGCCTTACAGACATCCATTTCTCCAATATTCATTATAAATTCACGCGTCAATTTATATCATTTCTAACGAATAATGAAGATAGTTACAACAAATAAACAAAAATTGAGATTTGAGCAGCTTATAAAACAGGAATAATTCCAGTTGTTGCAGTTACAACGGATACAGCTATTACTGCAGCCAGCGAAATTCGGTAAACAGATCTTTTAAACATGATATTAACTCTTATTATGTGCTTAGTTAATCATTCTATCCCCTTGATTAACTATGCATTTATATCCTGCTGCCTTCCTAGGTCAGCCAATATTGTTCCTATACTATACTTTTGCTGCTATATCTGTCAATTATTGTGAACAGATTCACACTTTTAATCTTCTTAATAACGCTATATAGCTCAAGCAAATAAGTAGTAATCCTGAAGGAAATCCACCACCTCCAGATGCAGGGGGAAGATCTTTGTTATCATCTCCACCCGCAACTCCTTTTTGTGGATTCAGGTAGCGTTCCGGATCATAAGGAAAATAATCATCTTCATCAAGATAGCCGTCGTTATCATCATCCGGATCTTCATCATCAGGTATACCATCTTTGTCAAAATCAGCCTTTTGAGCCAATATTATAAGCTCTATTTTTTTAACGCTACTTGAATCTCCTTGGTTATCAATCGCAACAACTGAAAATGTGTAATCTCCAGCATCGAAACCACACGTCTTTAGAGAAAATTCAAATTCCTGATTTTCATTCATTATTGGCTGCAAAGTTTTAGAATCATCATTGATGCTAGCAATTATCGACGTTACAGAACCATCACTATCACTTGCTGTGCCAAAAGCCTCAATACAGTCATTGTTGAATTCAGCAGTGACATCATTTATCACAGGTGGGATATTTTGCGAACCGCTACTACCAAATTCAATAAGTATCTCATCAGTAGTAATCTCAGCACCAAGATTATCTGCAACAATCAAATATAATAAGTTACCACCGGGTTCAACATTACAAATTGAATGTTGAAAACTTTTCTCATGTTCATTTAGTGCTGTTAATTCAAGTAAGGAAGATATTAAATCAACATTTTCTCCATCATTATCAATGTTAAGAATTACTGAAACTACTTCTCCATCAGGGTCAGTAGCTGTTCCAGATACAGAAATACAATCTGGTTTAATAAATTCTGCTGTAAAAGAGGCTGTCGGCTCCATGTTAGATATAGGATGCTGAGGAATTTCAAACACACCGTCATTAGCATCTGAACTCAACCCCTGATTATCAATTAATATTACTGTTCCTGTCGTTTGAGATGTATCAAATCCGCATATTTGTTGTTCAAATGTAAATTGTTGACCAGCTTCAACAAGATCATCAACTTGATAAGTATCAGGGCCGATTGAAATAGCAACCTGACGTACAGCACCATCAGCATCTGTACCAACACCACTTATAATAAGGCAGCTATCAGATATTCTATTAATTGCCATGCTTACTAATTCTGGAGAAATATTTTCAAGAATCGAATCTAAGATTTTTACTTTATCATAAACTATATCGCTGCTATCACCATGATTATCAACAGCAATAACTGCGATATCATATTCACCATTAGAAAGCCCGCAGTGTTCGAATGAAAAATCATACTGCGACGTATTGATAGTTTCGGGGTGAAGGTTGTGATGTGTGCCATTTATCGAGATTGTGATTTTTTGAATCACACCATCTCTATCACTCGCCTTTCCATCAATTACTATGCAGTCCCCACCAGCAAAGCTTTGAATATCGTCAATGGTAGGAGGGTAATTATATGGAACGATAATATCTTCTGGTATTTCAAAATACCCTTCATAAGGGTCGCTTGATGCTCCTTGATTATCAAAAACAATTATATTTCCGGAGGCAATATTTTTGTCAAAATCACAGATTTCTCCAGAAATTAGATACTTAGTATTCTCTTCAGGTAGTTCTGAAAACTGGTAGGTTTTGTCACCTATAGTTACCACGGCCATAGAAATAGCACCATCTGGATCCATCGCTTCGGTGGTAATCAGAAAGCAGTTATTATCTATTCCAGTTGTTTCTATTGGTTTAATTATACTAGGAGCATAATTATCATTATCGCCGTAATATAATGGTACTATTTTATCATGAGTCTGTTTAAGGTCGTCATTATCTTTAACCTTTAAAGTTACATTATAGTAATAATTGCCTTCCCAATCTCCATGTATTGGTAGGTCACAGCTACGAAAATAATAATTAAAGACATCGCCATGAACATTTTCAATATTTATTGAATCAATCAGCACAGGCTCACCAAATTCTGTGGGGAAGTTATTCTCACCATTTTCATCATCAGATATTTCCTGATTGGTTGAGCGAGCAAGATACAACTGTGCATTGACAAGGTAACCGTCTGGATCTAAAACTTCTGCATTAACCTCAAGGCAATGATTAAAAGGTGTTTGTATTGATATCGAAGATATGTGCGGAGGCTTTGGGACACGAAGATTTGAATCTGCAAACCAACCCCCTAGGATTTGTGGAAAGGGAATAGAGTCGCCATCAATATAATCATAGTAGGATCCAATGCCATCGCCTAAACCTGAAGACCAGGCGTGACCCATTTCTGGAACAAATACTCGCCCTATCCTGAGGTTGTCATTAGAGTCAAATGCCACCTCACCTATGGCTTGTTTTTTGGTCGGAATTTCTTGTTTTTCACTTAAAAAATCGGTCTTGTAAATAATAGAAAGGGCATCTGCACTAATGTTGGTCCAGCTGGAATAAACAGAACCGTCAAATTGCTGGCCATCACGACCAGATATTAAAACAGCCAACTGGGTATCAAAGTAGTCAGACTTATTACCAGCAAGATCTAAACAGTATTCTGCAACTTCGTCAGCTGTAATGCTTGGCGAGAGATAAGAATTGTTTTGATCTGCGCCAATAGATTGAGCTGACGCTACCCCAACACCTGCAATAATATCTGGATAACGACACGCCATTTCCATTGCTACAGACCCGCCAGCCCCAAAACCACTTACATAAACTTTGTTGGGATCAATATCGAAGTCATTATTTCCTTGAAGCTCAGCAATCACTTCAAGAACCTTTTCATGAGCTACGTCTGTTCCGTACTTAGGAGTAGGAGAAAAACCAAAGCATTGAGTGTTTATACCAGGGATGGCTACAATCATCCCGTAGACATCAGCAGCTTCTTTCCAACCGCTTCTTGTTTTTATTGCATTAGCTGATTGGTAACACTCTTTTAGAAATACCATAAGTGCACGCTTGTCACCTAATACTGGTTCGGATTCAGCTACATATAGATAGGTATCGTACTGACTGATAGTGGTTTGTTTCCATTCAGCAGAATATGAGATAGAAGAATCACATAAAATAAATAATATTAAGACAAAAATTATGTTTTTTTTCATAGAGGAATGCCATTTGTTAACGCTTATATTAATACCAATTTTCATGATTGTATTGATATTGCTTAATAATTTTTTACGTAGCTGAGAGCATATTATGACTTTACATTATAACAAAATCATTTTGTGATGTGTATCACGCTTTTCTTACAAGTCGTTTTGTTAATAATACAATTATATATTGATAAGCCAAATGCTCATTAATACAGCTATATCGGGCTATACCCACTGTCTTTGTTGCTATATAATAAAACGTTTTATCAATTTTTGAATCTCAATTAATAAGCTTTATTAGCGATGTATATCAGAGGCAGCAATGACAAGCAGAGCAGATACTCTATTAGCGCAACTTAATCAACGCATTCTAATCTTAGATGGCGCTATGGGTTCTTTAATTCAAAGCTATAAACTGACCGAAGAAGATTTTCGTGGAGATCTTTTCGCCGACCACCCATGCAACCTTTCGGGTAATAACGATGTACTTGTTCTTACACAACCACAAGTAATCAAAGAAATTCATAAAAAATATCTGGATGCCGGTGCTGATATCATCGAGACCAACTCCTTCAATGCAACCAGCATCAGTCAGGCTGATTATCAACTTGAATCAGCTGTTTATGACATTAACAAAGCAGCAGCAAGCCTAGCACGCCAAGCATGTGATGAAGCTGAGAAAGAGAGCTCTGGCATACCTCGCTTTGTAGCGGGAACACTTGGCC
>QZLE01000007.1 GCA_004796365.1 Gammaproteobacteria bacterium
AGGTTACCAATAATAAACCAATAACCACCTTTATTTTTCAGTCCACTGTTGATTTGATTCGCATCCATACACCCTTGTATGGATGCCGTTTAAGGGACGGTGTGTCACTGCTAGTAATAATGTATTTATTAATAAAACAGGATGTTATGCAGACTGATTCGCCACATCGACATAGATTTTCAGCCTCTGCCCGGGCTGCAGGTATTTGCTGGTGCGAGCAACTCTATTCCAGCTTTTGAGCTCTTGCACTGTTACTTTGAACTTTCTGGCGATGCGATCTAAAGAATCACCTTTACGTACGGTGTAGGTTACGCGCTTAGTGATTGAGCCTGGAGTGCCACTTAGGTAACGCCTTGGTGTTTTATGGCTTGGTTTTATGGCAAGCTTCTGACCATTGCGCAGTGTATCGCGCGGTGAAATTTTATTTAGTCTGGTTATGCTGCCAACACTTACTTTGTATTTTTGCGCTATATCCCAAAGGGTGTCCCCTTTTTTTACAATGTGAATGACCGAGGATCTGCTCCTGGCTCGGCTTAAAACACCTTGTTGCCGCTGGCTCAGGCTGTGGGTATATTCCTTTTCTGACTTCAACGAAACCGGGATAACCAGATGCGTACCTGCACGGATGTTGTTACCGCGAATATTATTTGCAGATCTTATTACTTGTACAGTGGTGTCGTATTTTTTGGCAATGGTTAGCAGTGCTTCGCCGGTTTTAATTCTATGGCGTATCCAACGGACCCTTTTGTCTTTGGGAAGAGCTGCCAGTTTTGTCTCAAACCTTTCGATCGACTCAATTGGTAGGGCTAATATGTGTGGACCTTTCGGAGGTGTGGCCCAGCGGTTATAACCTGGGTTTAGTTTGTATAGCTGTTCGGTAGAAATCTCTGCAAGATCAGCAGCTAGTGAAAGGTCTATTTGGTTTTTTAGCTTTACTGTTGAAAAGTATGGTTTATTGCTAACACTCTTAAGGCCGATGCCATAATTTTTTGGGTTGTCGATTAACATGCAAAATGCAATCAGGCGCGGGACATACATCTCAGTTTCTTTTGGTAAGGATAGACTCCAGTAATCAGTTGGAAGCCCTCTTTTTTTGTTGCGTCTAATGGCTTTATTAACAGTGCCAGCTCCTGAATTATAGGAGGCCAGAGCAAGTAACCAGTCGCCATTAAAGCGCTTTGCTAGTTTTTCAAGGTAGGTAAGTGCAGCATCTGTAGAAGCAACGATGTCGCGTCGACCGTCATACCACCAGTTTTGTTTAAGTCCAAATAGTTTGCCGGTAGATGGGATAAATTGCCAGATTCCAGATGCCCTGCCGTGTGAGTAGGCAAAAGGCTGAAATGCGCTTTCTACGACAGGAAGTAGCGCTATTTCAAGGGGTATATTGCGTTTTTCTGCTTCTTCAACAATATGATAAAGATACATATCTGACCGAGTTGCAATTCGATCCAGATAAGATTTATGTCTTTTGTAGTAGCGTAATTCAGCCATAACCCGGTTATTAATTGGATGCTTTAAGGCAAAACCTTTACGTACTCGATCCCAAAGGTCAGTTGGTTTTACCACAATTTCGACTGGTTTAAGGGCAAATTTGTCTTTAGCTACTGAGTTTGTTGCTGCGTCATGTTGCTGGCTGGCAATTATTATGCGTTTGCTGAGTAGTGATTCCGGAATGGTTGGGCCGATCAGCGCTGTTTCTGAAGCTGAAGAAACTGTTGTGGTTTCTTCTACGGGAGCTGCTTGACTTTGGTTGTCAGATTCCGAGCTGAGATTCGCTATATTACAGGAGCTAATGCATAGTGCTGACAAAGTAAATGCCGTAGCAGTAACAAATGGTTTGATTCGTAGGGTTATGCGGTTAAACAGCATCTGCACTAGATTCCTTTTATTCCATATATTAACAACAGTATCCGTTCCAGATCTCTTTTCAAGAAGTGCTCAAGAAAGATAATGTACAGATACTGTTATTTTATTATATATATGAAAGTTTTTCTAATGTACGTGCGTATTATACATATACCAGTGTTTGCAGGATGAGAATTGGGGTTTTCCTGATAAGTGGAACTGTTCTCGTAGCTTAAACCAAAAATAAAGGGCGAACATAGGTTCGCCCTTTTTGAAAGATAGTATTTGGATGCTCTAAGTTTCATCGGAAGCGTGGGCGCCACGACGCTCACTGGCTTTATAAGGCAGGCGAGTATCTTCTCTGCCGATACGGCGATCGTCTTCAGGATCAAGCTGCCCAAACATTTCGCGTAGAGTTGTTTTGCTGATTTTACCAGCCGCAGTTTTTGGTAGCACATCAGTAAAGAATACTCTGTGCGGCACTTTGTAATGTGCGATTCTGGACCTAACCCACTCGACTAGCTCTTCTTCGCTAACTGCTTCTTGGTCGGGCTTAAGTGCAACTACTGCTCGCCCAACTTCTCCCCACTTATTATGAGGTACGCCAAAGATTGCAGCCTCTGCAACGCTTGGATGTGTATGTAATAGACTCTCAATTTCAAGAGGATAGACGTTTTCACCGCCGGAGATATACATCTCTTTCTTGCGGCCTACAACGTAATAGCAGCCATCTTCATCTCTGCTTGCAAGATCGCCGGTGTGTAACCACCCTTCTGAATCGATAGCATCTTCTGTAGCTTGAGGGTTGTTTCGATATCCAGGGGTTCTGTGTGGACCACGAATCCATAACTCGCCATGAATATCAGCATCCTCTATCTCAAGACCATTCTTATCTACTAGCTTGGTTTCAACATGCATTAATGGGAAACCAACGCTGCCTGGTTTGCCCTGAACCAGATTCCTAGGAAGCCAAAAGGTGTTTGGCCCAGCTTCAGTTAGGCCATAACCGGTTTTAAAGTCGACCCCTTTTTCCCAAAATTTTTCACATACCGGGATTGGACAAGGGGCGCCGCCACAGATTATGAATTTAAGGTGGTCAAATTCAGCCTCGTTCCAACGTGGATGATTCTGCATCATTACAAACATTGTTGGTACGCCAAAAAATACTGTTGCTTTCTTTTCCTTCATAAGATCAAAGGTTTGTTCAACATCAAATGCCTTACATATGATAGAAGCTCCACTGGAGTATATAAGCGGGGTGGTAAATACATGCAGTCCGCCTGTGTGAAATAGTGGAGCATTCAGAATGGCGCAGTCTTGCGAATGTAGTTCCCATGAAGTAATGGTGTTTACGGCGTTCGCAACTACATTGGCGTAGGTGTGGATTGCTGCTTTTGGTAGACCTGTTGTACCACCTGTATAACACAGTAGCCATGGGTGTTGGTCGCTGATTGCTGGGGCATCTGGTGTTGTATCTCTGTGGGAGTTTCTTTCAAAGAAGTTGTGGTCTGTGCTTTGCGCCTTTTCTTCAAAGGCAACAAAGTGTTCGATGTTTACGTCTCCACGCTTCTTAAGTTTTTGGATCTGGTCGATAAAGTCATTGCTGTATAGCAGAACTTTAGGTTTTACATCTTTGATTAGGTGTTCAAGCTCTGGAACTGCCAAACGCCAGTTTAGGTTCTGTAGTATCGTTCCGAGCTTGTTACAGCTGTAGAGGACATCCAGGTATTCAACGCAGTTACTAGAAAGAATCGCAATCCTATCACCTTTTTGCAGACCAAGTTTATCACGGAAGTAATGTGCAGTTTGGTTTACTTGCTTGTTCCACTCCTTATAAGTGATCTCTTGACCGATGTTTTTAACTCGATCGATAAGCGCAACATTATTTGGTGAAAGTTGGGCTCTTTTCTCGAGCCAATCAATAGCAGTAGTCATAACTTTTCCTTAAAAAGATTTGTGCGGGTACTTTTTAATTAAAAGTTAGGCTATTTAAAGCGTTTTCTCTACCTTTTGAGTTTTAATTTGTGGGGTAGATAACACTTGGTTGTTGGATTATGTGACCCAGGGTCAGTTATGCTGCAGTTTTTATCGGTTAGAGACTGCGTAGTTGGTTTATATTAGAGATTGATTAAGTTGTTTTTTGTGTTATATTGTTATTACTAATTGGAATTACAATAATATAGCAACCAAAAAATATTTTTAGGTGTAATGGCTTTATTTGTTTAATTTTATAAAGCATATATTTAATAATAAGAATAATAGTCCATCTTAGAGTTACGCTATTCCCCACTAAAGATGGAAATAATTTTTTTGAGGAATTTATGGCCGCTTCTAAGATTAATAAATCTAATAATGCTATGAAAAGTGACGGTTTAGCGAAGATACAAGCTCCGGTAGTTTCTTTTTCAGGCTTATCACGCAAAGTACTCCTGGTTGATTTAACTAATAAATTTTCAGATGGTTTTGTTGCGGGTATGGCGTCATTTAATTTCGCTGTTGAAACCGTTTTTGATGCTTTGTCATTAAAACATCAGCTTGCGGAAGAGCAATATGTTTCTGTTGCAGTTAAAATTAATGATCAAACGGACCTGGCTGAAATTACTGCAATTATCCAAGATAGCTCTCTTGCAGTTCCTCCGGTTGTATTTCTTTCTTCTTCACTTGAGATGAAAACTAGAATCAAGGCTCTTAGGGCCGGGGGAGAGGCTTTTTTCCCTGTTCCGCTAAACTATGAGTTGTTTTCGCACACCATATCTAAGTTGGTGATTGATACTCGCAGCGAGATTGGAAAAGTATTGATTGTTGAGGATGACGTTAGGCGTGATGCGAGCGAGTTTGCGGACAAGTTGATTGCACTTGGGATAGATGTGAGGGTTGTTGGTTCTGAGGCTGCTGTTGATATCGTCAGTGAATGGCTGCCAAATATGATTGTTTTCGAGATGGAACTAGAGCATTGCAGTGGTGTGGAAATGGCGGCGATTATTCGTCAGCAAGTTGGGTTTGCTGCAGGTATTCCTATGTTATTTTTATGTAAATCTGATTCGCAGCATGCCCCTTTAAGCAATGTTAACTTTTCCGTAGATAAATTTATTTTAAAGCCGGTTTGTGAGCAGAGAATAGTAAATTCTTGCCGCATATTACTGCGCCGTTCGAAATTATCGCGTCAATATCAGGCCCCGCAGGAGCGTAAGGATCATCTTACTGGATTGCCAGATAGAGAGTTTTTCCTAAGTGAGTTGGAACATGCAGGATCGGTTTATAAAACTGGCAATTCAGAAGTCGCCGCATCGCTAATCTATATCGATAACCTTGAAAAAATGCAAGGTGAGATGGAGCAGTTTGAGGTTGATTATCTGGTTAAAGAGATTTCAAATATCTTGGTTGAAAAGTTAAGCACCCAGGATATTCTTGCCCGATACAGTGACCAGTCTTTTGCGCTGATATCATATGGCAGAAACGAGGATGAGCTTTCAGAATTCTTCAAGGTATTGCAAAGCGCAGTAAGTCAGCATGATGTATTGATAAGCAGCAAGGTGATACGAAATACGATGAGTATTGGTGCTTGTTTCTTTGCTGAAGATATAGCACCACAGGCGCTGCTGTCTCAGGCGGATATGATTGCTAGCGATATTCTGGCAAATTCTGGTAATAAGTTCCAGGTGCAAAGCTCCAAGATAAAACTGCAGGAATTTAAAGCCAAGCAGAAAAAATGGCAGGAAACCATTGCTAATGGCGAGTTTAGGATTGTGTACCAGCCGATTGTGCCGCTTCATGGAGAGGTTAGCCCACACTACGAGGTGTATTTTAGAATGCGTCGTAGCGAGACGTTACCGGAACAGTTTCTGCAAACAGCAAATGAACTGGGGATTATTGAAAAAATAGATATCGAGATGGCTCGCAGGGTGTTAGATATTGCAAACCGTAAACATAAAGATGGAAATCCAGTTGGACTTACGCTGAATATATCTGCCAATACCATGAAGCGTAGCGCGTTTCTCAAGTGGCTTAAAGAAAAGGTTTCGGCGCTGGGCTTGCCACCAGGTACAATCGCTTTTGCCGTTGAGGAGAAGGATGTTGCATCTAGTTTGAAGCATGCAATCCGCTTTTCTGAGATAGTTAAGCAGCTAAAGCAGAGTATTGTGCTGAAGCAGAATGATGCAGATAGCTGTACTCAAGTGATGCGATTGATGCGTGAAGTGTCTGGAGATTTCTTAAAACTGGATCGCTTGTTTATGCATAGAGTTGTTGAAGATTCACGCTACCATATGCAGCTTAAAACCTTGACTCAGTATGGTGATGATATTGGGTACAAAGTAATTGGCGCATATGTGGATGATGCGTCAGCACTTGCTCTGCTCTGGCAGAATGGGGTGCATTATGCGCAGGGGTATTTCATCCAAAAGCCTGAGTACTCGATGACCTATGACTTTAACAAAAGTTAAAGCTACAAATCCAACAACATATTGCGCTCTTTCTCAGATTGTTGGAAACCTCGTTTTTCATAATGGTCAAAAATTGCTTTGGTAACATCCTTGGGCTCATCTACTACCTTGAATAGATTAAGGTCTTCTTCGCTGATCATCCCCTCTTCTACCAGCGCGGCCTTGAACCAGTCAATCATGCCGCTCCAGAAAGAGCTGTTTACGAGTATTATTGGTATCTCCGGTGATTTGCCGGTCTGTACCAGGGTCAGGATCTCCGCAAGTTCGTCCAGGGTTCCGAAACCACCTGGCAATACCACATAGGCAGATGCGTGTTTAACAAACATCACCTTGCGTGAGAAGAAGTGGCGAAAGTTCAGTGATATATCTTGATATTGATTGCCGTGCTGTTCGTGGGGTAATTGGATATTCAGGCCAATAGAAGGCGACTTGCCTTTCTGCGCGCCTTTGTTTGCGGCCTCCATAATCCCCGGTCCGCCACCGCTGACTACGGCAAAACCGGAATCAGAAAGGTCGTGGGCAATATCTTCTGCCAGCTGGTAGTAGGGGTGATCTGGCTTGGTTCTGGCAGAACCGAAGATCGTGACAGAAGGTTTGATGTGTGCCAACCTTTCAAAACCTTCAACAAATTCGGCCATTATCTGGAAAATTTTCCATGACTCGCGTGCTAGCTGGGAATCGTCAGGTCTGGCTCCGTGGTGATCAATCTGGTCGATCTGATTTGGCATAAATGCTCCAAAAATTACGTAAATACTACATGATACGCCTTTCCCGCTCAGGCGGAAAACCATTTTATATTCCTAAATTATAGTTTGTGGCTGAGATAAATTTATTACTGTTCCCCACTATTTTTTAAATCTGCGAAACCGAGTAGAATTGATCTAATTCTGTGTCACCCAATTAAAGGAAATTTTATGCCGGAGCAGCAACCACCTCTCATCTTAGTTGATGGCTCATCTTATTTATACCGAGCTTTTTATGCAATGCCTGGACTTACTAGCCCAAGTGGTGAGCCTACAGGTGCAGTTTATGGCGTGATAAATATGATCAAGAAGCTGCTAAAAGACTACGATCCCAAAAAGATTGCCGTTGTATTTGACGCCAAAGGGAAGACCTTTAGGGATGATATGTATGAGGATTACAAGGCTACTCGACCACCGATGCCTGATGACCTAAGGCCGCAGATCGAACCGATTTATCAGATTATTGCGGCTATGGGCATTCCTGTAGTTGTTATACCTGGTGTTGAGGCTGATGATGTGATTGGGACGCTAGCGCAAGAGGCCGCAAACAAAGGTATTTATACCGTTATATCCACCGGAGATAAGGATATGGCGCAGTTGGTAAATGACAAGATTACACTCTTAAACACCATGACAGATACCAAGATGGATATTGAAGGAGTAAAAAGTAAATTTGGTGTATCTCCTGAGCAGATTATTGATTACTTAGCCCTAATGGGGGATAAGTCGGATAACGTCCCTGGAGTTTCTGGTATTGGAGAAGTTAAAGCGGTTCAATTGTTAGAAAAGTATGAATCAGCGGAAGGTATTATTGCAAATGCTGAAAACATATCAGGAGCAATGGGCAAAAATATTCGTAACGGCATAGAGTCGTTAAAACTTTCTAAGCAGTTGGTAACGATAAAGCTGGATGTTGGTGCTAAAGAGGGGTTGGATCGTGATATTACCAAACTCGGACTGCAGCAACCGGATAATTCTAAGCTTAAGGAGTTGTATACCAGACTTGGATTTTCGACCTGGTTGAAGCAGGTTGTTAATGCTTTAGGAAGTTCTGCCGACGGTGATGAGGCTATTGATGCAGTTGCTGTTGAAACAGCATCTGAGGTTAAGAAAAGCTACGAAACCATTTTTACTTTGGAACAGCTAGATAGCTGGATTGTGAAGCTGGAGGCTGCTGAACTGATTTCCTTTGATTTGGAAACCACTAGTGTAGATTACATGGTGGCGCAAATTGTTGGTTTCTCTTTTGCAGTGAAAGAAGGAGAGGCTGCATACTTACCTGTCGCTCATGACTATCCTGGGGCTCCTGAGCAGATTGGACTTGATATGGCTTTGGAAAAGCTAAGTCCTGTTTTGGAAAGTGAAAAGGTGGCCAAGGTTGGTCACCATATGAAATATGATATGAATGTATTGGCTAATTATGGGGTAAAACTGGCTAATGTTGAGTTTGATTCAATGATGGAATCGTATGTGTTCAATAGTACAGCTACCCGCCACGATATGGACTCAGTAGCAGAGAAATATCTTGGTTATGAGACTATCCATTATGAAGACGTTGCTGGTAAGGGTGCAAAGCAGATAGGTTTTAATCAGGTATCAATTGATGATGCTGCTCCATATGCCGCTGAAGATGCTGATATTTCATTGCGTATTCACAATCATCTACTGCCGCAGTTACGGGAGCAGCCGGAACCTTTGTTGGTACTAAAAGATATTGAGATGAAGCTTGTGCCGATTATCTCACGCATGGAATGTACAGGGGTATTGATAGATAAAAATATGCTGGCGGTGCAAAGTCGAGAGTTAGCAGAGAAGATGATTGAGATTGAACAAAAGGCGCATGACTGTGCTGGCCAACCATTTAATCTTGGATCGCCAAAACAGCTGCAGGAGATCTTGTTTGAGCAGCAGGGTTTGCCGGTAATCAAGAAAACCCCAAAGGGGGTGCCGTCAACTGCGGAAGCGGTGTTGGTTGAGTTGGCGCATGACTATGAGCTGCCAGCGCTGATTTTAGAAAATCGTTCAATGAGTAAGCTTAAGTCAACCTACACCGATAAGTTGCCACAACAGATTAATCCAAAAACTGGCAGGGTTCACACCTCGTATCATCAGGCTGTTACTGCCACAGGAAGGCTTTCTTCGTCTGATCCAAATCTGCAAAATATTCCAATTAAGTCAGATGAGGGTAGAAGGGTGAGGCAGGCATTTATTGCGGAACCGGGAAATAAAATAGTGGCTGCTGACTACTCCCAAATTGAATTGCGCATAATGGCGCATATCTCCAAGGATGATGGCCTGTTGCATGCCTTCAATAATAACATTGATATTCATCGCGCTACTGCTGCCGAGATTACAGCAACTCCGCTTGAAGAAGTATCCTCCGAGCAACGCCGACGTGCCAAGGCGGTCAATTTTGGCCTTATCTATGGGATGTCTTCATTTGGCCTTGCCAAGCAGTTGGATATCAGTCGCGGTGAGGCTCAGGATTATGTAAATCTATACTTTGAGCGCTATCCAAAAGTACAGCAGTATATGGAACAGACCAGAGTTTCTGCAAAAGAAAAAGGTTATGTTGAAACCCTATTGGGTAGAAGGCTTTATATTCCGGATATAAACTCCAAAAACGGACAGCGCAGGCAATATGCAGAACGCAGCGCAATTAACGCGCCTATGCAGGGAACTGCAGCAGATATTATTAAGCTCGCAATGATTAATATTGGGGAGTATCTTGCCGATCAGAATGAGATAAAGATGATTATGCAGGTTCACGATGAACTGGTATTTGAAGTGCCTGAGACTAAGTTAGAAGAGTTTACTGCCAAGGCCAAAGAGCTAATGGAATCTGCTTTTGGTCTAAGTGTACCGCTTATAGTTGATATTGGCGTTGGTGATAATTGGGATGAGGCGCATTGATTCTAATTTATTATGTCATACTGGCGTAGGCCAGTATCCAATGTTCTGGTCCCCAAACTGGAGTTTGGGGACCAGATGAAATAGACAACTACTCCTGAATACTCTCAGCATTAACCCCAAACATATTTCTGTAGATTATACCTAAGCCTATCATAAACAGAGGGAAGGTCCAGATCAGACCAATTCCAAGAGGTATTGCAGAAATACCCATAATGATTGAAGCAACAATAAAGAATATTAAGAAGGTAAACCATTTTTTGGTTATCGCCTTGCGCGATGTTTCCATTGCTTCCCAAATTCCCATATCTTTTTCTACTACTAGCGGCATTGCCATCATATAGGCTACTGTGAGGTATATGCCAGGTAGAACCAACAAAATAAATCCGATTGTTACCAGTATCCATACCAGTAACATGGTCAGAAATAGCTTTATGGTTTTGTCAAAGTAATTAAAGATGCTCATGGCGTTTGGTTGGGTATTCATGGAACGCTGAATTCCAAGCATAAATATTCCCATATTTATCGGCATTATCACCAGCATTAGTACAATTTGTTGAATAATCACTCCGGCAATTCCTAGTTCAAGGACGCCCTGGAGGATTCCGCCAAGGACAATCATTAGTACGATTTGTGCAACCATTGCAAGGATTAGTGCCAGTATGAAAACGCGTTTGACGCCGCTGGTTTTTTCCCATGCTTCGGAGAGTACTGCTCCGATTTCGAATTGATAGTTGCCGGAAATAGCATCTTCGATTGAGCCATATTCCGATCCATCGAGATCAGGTTGTTTTACTACGTCAGACTCAGGTGCTTGATATACGTCATTCATTAAGATTCTCCATATCTTTGGTGGTAGAAATTCTGGAAACGCTTAAAAACAAAAAACAGTTGTTAATGCCCCAATTTTGTTAGTTATCTTTATTAGAATAGATGCTAATTGTGGAAAATGCTATAACAAAAAAGCCCGCAGATGCGGGCTTTTTTGTTCAATATTTCAGAAGCATTTACTCTGGCAGTTCAGTAGTTCCCATTAGGAATTTATCAACAGAGCGCGCAGCTCTTCTTCCTTCACGGATTGCCCAAACAATCAGAGACTGACCGCGACGCATATCGCCGGCAGCAAACACTTTTGGCATTGAGGTTTCGAAGTCTTCAAAATCTGCTTTTACGTTGCCGATTCCGTCAAGATCAAGACCAAGTTGCTCAACCATTCCTTCGTGGATTGGGTGAACAAAACCCATCGCTAGAGTTACAAGGTCAGCTTTGATTTGGAATTCACTTCCTTCAACTTCGCTCATATTCCAGCGGCCGTTTTCATCTTGAGTCCACTCAACCTTAACAGCGTTAACAGCAGTAACTTTACCGTCTTTGCCTTCAAATGACTTAGTAGCCACACTCCACATGCGCTCACAACCTTCTTCGTGTGAAGATGATGTGCGTAGCTTGTTTGGCCACTCTGGCCATACACCTTCCTGATACTCAGGAGGCTTAGGCATAATCTCTAGCTGAGTGATCTTGGCAGCACCATGACGATTAGATGTTCCGATACAGTCAGAGCCTGTATCACCACCACCAATAACAACAACGTGCTTATCAGTTGCTAGGATCTCTTCACCTTCGATTTTTTCACCGCCAACACGTTTATTGTGTTGAGCAAGGAATTCCATCGCAAAGTGAACGCCTTCAAGATCACGCCCTTCAACCGGAAGATCTCTTGGCTTCTCAGATCCGCCTGCAAGAACTACAGCATCGAATTTGTCGGTTAGCTGAGTAGCTGGAATATCTACGCCGACGTTGGTGTTAGGGTGGAACTCCACACCTTCTGCCTTCATTTGCGAAACACGACGATCGATAAGGTCTTTGTTTAGTTTGAAGTCAGGAATACCAAAACGAGCCAAGCCGCCCATTTGGCTACTCTTCTCGTATACAACAACTGAGTGACCTGCACGCGCAAGCTGCTGTGCGCATGCCATTCCAGAAGGACCAGAACCGACTACAGCAACTTTTTTGCCAGTTTTGTGTTCGGTGATTTGCGGCTTGATCCAGCCTTGTTCCCAACCCTTATCTACGATCGCGCACTCGATGGTACGGATCGATACAGGGATGCGCTCGATGTTCAGGGTACAACCTTCCTGACATGGAGCTGGACATACACGGCCAGTGATTTCTGGGAAGTTGTTGGTTGAGTGTAGAACACGGCATGCCTTTTCCCATTGCCCTCTGTAAACCAGGTCATTCCAGTCTGGAATGTTGTTGCTTACTGGACAGCTGTTATGGCAGAACGGGGTTCCGCAGTCCATGCAGCGAGCACTTTGCTCGTTCATTTGCTCTGGAGTTAGAGGTATCTGGAACTCGTCAGAGTGCTTGATTCTCTCTTCAACTGGAGCATATTCGCGGTCTTGGCGATCGAACTCTAAAAATCCGGTTGGCTTACCCATCTTATTGCTCTCCTTTTTCTGCTGCTTCTTTCTGCAGTTGAGTCAATGCTCTTCTGTAGTCAGTAGGCATAACTTTTACGAATTTAGCGCGGTAGGTATTCCAGTCATCAAGGATCTTCTTCGCCACTGTAGACTGAGTGTACTCATAGTGGTTTTTAATAAGATCTTTCAGACGTAGCGCGTCGTATTGTAGAAGGTCTTCGTATGGATCAATGTGATCGCTATCTGCGTGCTCTTCAACTTTTTCAAGTTCAACTTGAGCCATGTTGCAGTGTTTAGCGAAGTCTTCGTTTTCGTCTAGTACGTATGCGATACCTCCACTCATACCAGCAGCGAAGTTTCTGCCAACAGAGCCTAGTACAACAACGATACCACCAGTCATGTACTCACAACAGTGGTCTCCAACACCTTCGACAACAGCGTGTGCGCCAGAGTTCCTTACCGCGAACCTCTCGCCAGCAACGCCGCGGAAGTAACAGTTACCACCGGTTGCACCGTATAGCAGGGTGTTACCTACGATGATGTTCTCTTCTGGAACGATCTTCGATTTTTCATGTGGATAAACGATGATCTTACCGCCGCTTAGGCCTTTACCAACATAGTCGTTAGCTTCACCTGCAAGCTCAAGGG
>QZLE01000042.1 GCA_004796365.1 Gammaproteobacteria bacterium
GGTAAAAGCGTGACCTCTCTTTCTATAATGCGCCTATTACCCAAACCTGCGGGTGAAATTTCCAGCGGACAGATTTTGTTTAACGGCGAAAATCTAGTTCAGGCAGAAGTGAGCCGCATGCAGGAGATTCGTGGTAACCGTATTGCGATGATCTTCCAAGAACCAATGACGGCTCTGAATCCAGTGCACAAGGTTGGCAGGCAGATTATGGAAGTGTTTCGTATTCACCGGCCTGAGCTGAAAAAGAAAGAGGCAGTGAAAGAAGCACAGGAAATGATGCAAAAGGTTGGTATTTCAGCGCCAGAGCAGAGAATGGGGGAATACCCACATCAGCTTTCCGGCGGAATGCGTCAGCGTATAATGATTGCAATGGCACTGATGTGTAAGCCAGATATTTTGATAGCAGACGAGCCAACTACGGCGTTGGATGTTACCATTCAGGCGCAGATTTTGGATCTTATTGCCGATATGCAAAAAGAGCTGGGGATGTCAGTTATTTTTATTACCCATGATCTTGGCGTGATTGCTGAAATATGTGACCGAGTGATTGTCATGTACGCTGGAAATATTGTGGAGAAGGCGACTGTCGAAAAGCTGTTTGAGCAGCCTTACCACCCATATACTTCAGGCTTGCTAGAATCAATTCCCAAATTGGATAGCATCCCAAAACAACGTCTGCGCACCATTAGCGGTTCGGTACCATCATACAGCGAAATGCCGAAAGGGTGCCGCTTTCATAACCGGTGCCCAAATGAGATTCCTGAGTGCAGTGCTAAACAACCTCACTTGGATGAAATCGCTAGCGAACATGCAGTAGCGTGTTTTAATCCGTGTGGGTGATAAATAATCAGCTGTGTTTTTTCTTTTGATAGTGGTTATACAGCTCTTCCGCCTGAATGTAGAATATATGGTTGTATGCTAACTTATCAAGCCATTCAATAGGAAGATTTGTTTCTCCGTAATATGCGCCGGCGATTTGGCCATAAACAGCTGCAATACTATCTGTATCTCCCCCTAAATTAGCTGCAAGTAATGCTCCAGATGAAAAGTCATTTGAATTATAGAAACACCAAAGAGCAGCCTCAAGAGTGTCAACTACATAACCAGAACTTTTGATTTCATCTATCTTCTTATTACGATAGGATCCTTCTGCGATATTTTGAATTTTTGGTGAAAGAGGGAATTGATCCCAGCAACCATCGTAAGTGGTAATAATTGATGAGCAGATTTCTTCTTTTTCCACCCCATTTATAGCGACCTGGATTATGGCAGCAAGATAATGGCATGCACTAATGCATTCTTCATTGCCATGAGTAGTCCTGGAGCTCTCTCCTGAATAGAATAATATATCTTTTGGATTCGAGAAATAAAAGAGTGGGACAGGGGCAAGTCGCATAATAGAACCATTTCCAGCAGACATAGGCTCTCTTGATCCCGCAAAAGGTTCGGCTGTGGTTTCATATTTTTCTAATGCTTGTTTTACTGTTGAACCTATATCAAAGCAACGCCCATTTACACTGAATGCTCCTTTTTTCCACCACATAGTATAAACATCCATCTGATCTTTCGGATCAAAGCCATTTTTTCTTAATAGGCTAAATCCAAGGCAGTATGCCATGCTGGTGTCATCTGTCCACTGACCTGCTTTTAGATCAAAAGGCCCCCCTCCAATCATGTCTGTTATTGGTTCAAAACTGCCTCTTCTTCTGAATTCGTTAGTTGTACCTAATGCGTCTCCGATGGCTAACCCAAGTATGCATCCACGGAATTTATCAGCTAAAACAGTTTCAGATTTGTTAAATTCAACTAGCTTGTTTTTGATTTTTTCTGGCGTTAATGGTTTTTCATATTTACGAAATAAATGATAGTCATAAACCCATTCGCCTGGGGCAGGCTCCGGCCCTCCCATCTTACCGCTTGCAGTAGGAAATCGGAATTCTCTAGGAAGAGCTTTGGCATTAATCTCTTTTGCTTTTTTAAGAAATTCAATGTCTTCTTGAGTAAGTTCTATCATAATAATTAGAGTTCCTTTATGAAAATTTCCCAAGATCCAGATGGGTTTTTGGTTTTATCTAAAACCAAGAATTGAGTATTGGGTTTGAATAATACCTCTTTTTCATCAGGATGAGCAGATATATCATCAATTCTAACTGCTGTTTTTGAATTGATTGTAATTTTAACATCACCAGGGAATGCTTCAGACTCTTCTGTGGCTGAACTCATAAAGGCCGGATCGGAAAACGGTTCGCCTACATTGAATAGTTTATTGACCAGTTCATCAGACATTTCTTCAATTCCACGGAATGCAATGCCTTTGTATACTCTGTCCTCGATGGTAGCTAATTTTTCTAATGCCTTTGTTGCATCATCAGCTACGGTTTTCCAATTTTCATCTTTAGATGTATCGCCTCTAAGTAGTGGATTAATCTTGCGATAATATTTAGCGGTATAAGTGTAAAGGCATATGCACTCTTCATCAGATAAAGTCTCAAAATCTGGAGAAGATTTTTTCTTTTTCAAGGCCTCTTCACTTATATATGGATCAACGTCGTTTATAAATTCTGTGCTTGATGGCTTATCAGAGTTTTCTTCTTTTTCTTGTTCATCATCATCTTCAACTTCAGGGTAAAACTTGATGTCATATTTTTCGATTAAGTGAACACCGCTCTCAGAAATAACGTTATCAACAACCTTGCCAAATCTCTCATCTTTTAGGTCTGTTGTAATATGATATTGAAGCTCATCAAGTTCTTTCTGCTTTTTACTCATACTTTCGTGTTCATTTGCAGGGTCGATAAGAATGTCACGAAGAACAAGTAAAGGTGATGATTTTGTACTCAGGCTATAGTCATTAATGCGAGCAGTTAAGGTGATATTATCCTCAGCATTTTCAGGAATTGTGTATTTACCTAGTAGTTTGTTATCGGTGATAACATCTGAAATAGTATCACTTACTTTATTGTTAGCATCTTTTGCTGATATTGTTATCTCTGTACCGTCAGCAATAAATTCTGTAGACACGTCAAAGAAAACTTCGGTGCAAATTAGCGCAGAGTGCTTGCGCCAATGGCAAAAGTTTATCTTTGATTGAAGGTTTACTTCGTGGGTCTTTTCAGTTTTTCTTTTATATTCCGACATAGCCTATAACCCATATCATTTTGGTGGTGTTAGGAACATTGATTTTGGCCCGGTGAGCTCAGCGTCTTCTTCCATCCATTTTTCAAGCTCTTTTTTTGTTAATACTTTCTTTTTGTTCCATGGCAATTTAGGGTCAAACATACCATTTTCAGGTGGAGGAAATCTCATCAAATAGATAAGTGCTCCAGACCTATAGAATTCCTGTAAATTTCCAAGATTAAGTCCTACTTCTTTTACCGGACATTCAATTCCGCTTACAATATATTCATAGTTTTTATTTTCATCGAACCAATTTGATTTGTCAGCAATGTCAGAACCAAATGGGCGAACCGAATTTATTAGCTCCTGACTATTTGGAGGGCAATATTTTGGTGTAAATATTGCTGTAAAAACATATACCTCAATTTCTTCATTCATTGGAAAGCTGTAACCATTTGAGTGGTTGCACAACCATGAACGAATGGCTTGCCCCCAGTTCGATAGAAAACTTTTTGAAGCTAAATTACAGCTATTGCTTAGTTCTTCTAGAGCAACGTGCTTTTCAAGCTGTTGATTTTTTTCAAACTCAATATGCCCAGCATGGATTTCACCTACGCGCTTTAGGTCTTGTAGCTTAACTTTCTTAAATTTGCCAAGGAGATGAAGTTTGGTTGTCATCGGAGGGCCGTCTTCGTTCCAATTGCCACCAAGGTCTTTTCTCACTAGTTTTGAGTCGATTCTTATCCCAGACTTCCAGTTTGCTGAATATTTTTCCCATTTTGCAATTACTTTCTCGATTTCATCTCCGGTTACAAATATCATAGTTGCTATATCAACTTGTGTTTCCCAGTCAAAGTTTTCGATGTCAAGGGATATATTTCCTGTATTCCAAGAGCGAGGTGTTAAAGTTAGCTTTAATTTGCTTTTTGGGGTTGATAAACTAAAAGCAGAAAAATCAGGTCTGAATTTTTCATGCATAGGTAAAAATTTATTTGGTTTAGAGCCTGATGTTGCCTGGCCACCAAATCTTACAATAGGGCATGATTGTCTGATTTTGAGTTTCGAGAAAAAATCCAGTGGCGGGAATGCCTTGGTTCTGCTGCGCAGGAATTCATAGTCAAGTAGAAGCTCTTCCGTTTTGTTTCTTTTTGGATCGATGTTTAAATAAAAATGGGTCGGGTACTCTTCGATATACTTTTTCTTTACCTGCTCATCGTTATTTGATGAGCCTTTGCCGTGTGTTTTAGGAGTAGGTTTTGGGGAAATTTTAACATCTTCGTTGTACTCTTTATTGTTTCCAATAGTTAGCTTAAAGGCGTATTCCATAAAGTTAAATAGCCCATCTTCCTGAGCCTCTGTTGCTGACAAGAAAGTATTTTTATAAAGGTTTTCAAATCCTTTATATGTGTTGTAGTACGGTATGAGATTGGAGAATCCGTTTTTAACAAAAGCTGAATATGCGGTACCAAAGCTCAATTGGTCATCATGTAGTGGTTTTACTCCGCCGTGCTTAATTGTTCCGAGGTCATATATTGGGTGAAAAACATAGCCAATTCTTCCCTTGTATCCGTTCTCATCTGGCAGCAGATCTTTTTCAGTCAGGACATGTGATTGACCTTTGTATAGCGGCCCAGATATATTGGTGCCATCAATTCGATTAATCTGCAAACTAATTGGATAATTAATATTTTCATATTTAGGGTTGTTGGGATCATCCTCTTCAAATACCACAAGAACCCTAATTTCATGATATGCAGACAAAATCTTGTCCTGGTAGATTTCGCAAAGCTGTTCATTTGTGTACATGCATTCGAAATCAAGTAGAGCTTCATCAGTTATTTTTTTGAGGCGGTTTTTATAAACCGAATCTTCTCTGTTTAAACCAAGAGGAATCCAGTTGTCCAATGGCCCGTTATTCGTATCCGCTTCTCGGTAATATATACAGGTATATGCAACAGTGGTTTTGGCAATTTCATAAAAATAGCTGCGCATGGCATAACACATATCTTCCCATTTGTTGGCATTAATTCTTTGGATAGGGAATTTTTGCTGGAAGTTACTGCGGGCAACATTATTGGCTTTCTCGTCTCCAGCTTTAATATTGGTTCCAATATTGGCGAAAGGATTTATCTTTAGTTTTTTTGAGGTCTCAATAATGCTGGAATTTCTTTCTGCATCATTAAAAAGGCCATCATCTGCAAGCTCACTGCTTAAAACTTTTTGCATATTAGCTGCGGCTTTCTTGTCGGTTTTTTGGGTATTGGCAATAACTTTCCTGATGCTGCTTGAAAGAACATTAGCCGCCTTGCTATCGAGCTCAGCATCTCTTTCCGCCTTCATGTTCTGCGTGTATTCATCCTGTGCGGCAAAATTACTACCTTCTGAGAAAAGCCAAATATAATCCATGGTAAGTGGCAGGGATTTGCTTAGGGGGGTTGTCCACTGGTCGGTTAGAATAAACTTTTCTATATACTGATTGATTTTGTACTTATCTACGCGATTAAAGAAATCATCATGGCTATTCGCTCTGGTTGTTGCTCTGTTAATTAGAGAAAACAGGCCGCTTAATGCTTCGGCACGAATGCGCAATTGCAGCTCGGTGTTGTCAAGCCCGCCGTCTTTCAGCTGTTGTTCATCTTTAAGTTGCGGAAAAAGTTCGCGGTTGGTTTTTTCAAGGCCGTTGATGGTTTTAATCATCTTTTTGATGTCAGGATCTACTCCGGGTTTTCCATCATAACACGCATATTCTATAAGTTCTGATGCGGTGCAGATAAGCTGGTAGCCAGCCATGCCGATAGCTATAACTGCTGCTACTGCGTTAAGGCCCGGAACAAATGCCGCTCCGGCCAGGGCTACATCCAGACCTTTTTTCCATGTTTCAAGTACTGCCTTATCATAATCCTGTTGGGAAACAACATGTGATTGTCTCTGAATTTCTAGTGCCTGTATCGCCTCGCGGCATGGGGCGTCAAGTCCGCAGCTATCCAGTGCAGTCTGGTAAACCTTGTCATATTCCTTTATATAATCATCCAGATATGATCTTATCTTATCTCTTTCCTGATATTTGCCATATAAATTTCTCGCTGAGCCGTATATTTCATAAAGAGCAATAGCTGCATCAAGGTATTTCAATCCTGTATCAAGCTTTGAGAGGAATGTTGCCTTTTCCGGAAACTCATTAAGTATCATCGCGCTGGTTTTTTTCTGCTTTCTTATGTTTTTTCCAGCAATCCTTTCTGTAATCTCCTCAAGCTCTTTTTTACCAAGCTCTTTTAGTTTGTTTTTTTCAATATGCTTTTTAACCAGATCATCAATGTGTTTATTTAGGTTTTCCGGATTGGCAAAGTAGTACAGTTTCGCTTTCGTGGTAGCAGCACTGCCCCATACTTCAGACATGTATTTATAGTTGCCTGCAAATCCTGTTACATCAAAAGCAGCATCAGTAATGCCAAAAAAGAGGTCTATTGAGTTTTGAATTTGCTTGTCTATATTTTGTGTATGTCCATACACAGTTTTACCGATCATTAATCCAAGTTTAAATTTTCCCAGGCCATTGCTTATATCTGCAGTAGCTAAACCCTTGGTGAACTTGATCTTGCTGTTGGCAAGTTTGATATAATCAACTGCTTTTTGTAGAGCATCCGGTTTTTGGGTCTTGCTCATATTCAGCAAAGCTTTTTTGTAATCAGGGTCCCAATCTGCCGTTCCCTTGGCCATTTCGGTTAGGTGGGCATAGTTTGCCGGGAATTGTGTGATTAGTGACTCTTCAACAGATATTGGGTCGCCAATAACCAAGTCAAACTCGCCGGCAGTGGTTTTCATCGGGAAGGTGATGTGGCTTTGGAA
>QZLE01000019.1 GCA_004796365.1 Gammaproteobacteria bacterium
ATAGATGGGGTGGTTGGTATTGCTGATGGTGTTATTACATTTGAAGGAGAAGTGTTTTCTGAAAAAATATATGAAGCTAGTATACATCCTATAGTGTTACATGAAACCAATATTAAATATCAAACAATTGAAGATCTTATATCATATAAAATTGGCGTAGTTGGTGGTGTTGGTTTTGAGCATTATTATCCTAAGCTAACATTTGAGGCTGTTGGTCGTGCTGAACAGAATCTACAAAGGCTATTTAAAAAACGAATTGATGTAATACTTGAAGACCCGGTAATAATAAACTATCTCGCTAAAACGAAATATGATCATATGTCTTATAAGATTCTTTCACCTCCTATAATAACAATAAATATATCAGCGGGGTTTTCTTCTTATCCAATCCTAGATAGAGAAAAATTTAGTTTATTCAATAGAGGGCTGGATAGAATAAGAAAAAAAGGGGTTTACAAAAAATTAGCTAGCAAATGGGATTTAATAAATCTTCAATAATTATCTTAATTTGCTGTTTTACAATAAAAAACTGGTTCACAGTATTTAATAATAAATGCTGCAATTCCTTGACTATAAGACTATTTCAAACTTTATTTATAAGATGGACATTTAAAATTCGGTTATCCGAACTGGAGGAAAAATGGCTGCGCGAAATGGCATAAAATCCTTAGTTACGATCGTATTATTCACTGTTTTTTGTATCTCATGCGACAAAACTCCTGATCCAAGCTCACATGAAGTTATTTCTAAAGAGCCGAAGGATCTTACCAAGCAAGTTATTGCTGAAAAATCTAAAGAGCATATTATGTGGAATGAGATGGACTTTGCTCCACACTTCATCCTTGAAGGGCCCTACAAAGGAATGGGGTTTGGGGATAAGGTGATACCTATATTGATAGATGTATTTCCTGAATACACCCACAGTAGGTTTACTGGAAATACCGCGCAGTCGATTGAAAGGTCAAAAAAAAATGAAAATATCTGCGTAATAAACTTTATTCACACCCCAGAAAGAGAAGCACATTTTTACTATTCAAAACCTTATATTTTTGTATTGCCAAATGGACTTATTATAAGGGAAGAGGAAAGGTTAAAGTTTACAAAGTACATAAACGAGGAAGGCAAAATATCACTAGCATCAATTTTGGAAAACCCAAAGCTTATTTTTGGTGTATCTGGAAAAACCGCCTATGGGAAAGGGGTAGATGAAATTATTGCGAAAAATAAAGGTAAACCGCATGTAATTGAACGTTATGGCAAAGATCTTACTGAGGGCTTGCTTCAAATGCTAGACCTAAAACGCATTGACTACATGTTGACCTATCCGGATATGCGCGGCTTCTTAACTAAAAAATTAAACATAAAAACGCCGCTTGAATACATACCTATTGCCGAAATGCCAGAAGATTATCTTCTAGAGGCGCATATAGCTTGCACCAGAAATTATTTGGGAGAGGAAGTGGTTGCCAAGGTTGATGGTTTGATTGAAAAAACCGACCTAATAGAAAAAACAGCTGAATATTATAGTTATTGGCTAAATGAAAATGATAAGAAAATCTTTAGGCAGCTATTCAATAAGGTTGTAAAAGGGAAAGTGAATGAGAACTAAGCTTTCATTATTGTTCATTTCTATGTTTATGACATCCCTGAGCTCTTATTGCGTAGCGCTAGGAAATGGTGAGTCAGAAATACAAAACGAGGGAAAGAGATTGCCTATTGGTGAAATTGGCTGGTATATAAATGATTTTCCGCCATATTTTGTTGTAAGTGGTAAATATAAGGGTATGGGGATTCTTGATCGCTTATACCCCCATATCATCGATATTTTTCCAGATATTAAGCACCAGTTCTTCATAACTAATAATCCTGGATTTTTTAAAAGAGTAGATGCAGGGCACAATGTCTGTTCACTGAGTTTGATGAAAACAAAAATAAGGGCTGAGAAGGTATATTTCTCAAAACCATATTTACATGTATTGCAGAATGCAGTTTTTATCAGAGGGAAGGACATTGATAAATTTGCAAATTATATTAATGAAGAAGGACGAATTTCCCTAAAAGAATTGATAGAAGATGAAACTTTGACCCTTGGGGTAATGCAAGGGGTTTCATATGGGCACGGTATAGACGAGATATTACGCAATAGTATTAACAATAAGAATGTAATTACCAGGAAGGGTAAGGACTTCAATGAAGGCTTATTAAAGATGCTCAAATTAGGTCGTATTGACTATATGGTTGCATATGATGAAAGCATCCAGTTTTTATTAAAAAAGTTGAACTTTGAAAGTGAGTATCTATTTATTCCGAGTGCTGGTGATTCTGTGAAGCTCCTTAATCAAGGAAGGGTAGCGTGTTCAAAAAGCCCCGTTGGCAAATGGGTGATTGATAAAGTGAATAAAGCTATTGAGGAAGAAAATATATTAAGTAAGTCGCAGGGCTATTATATGGAATGGTTGAGTGATGGAGCCATTCAAGAATATATGAAAATACTAAGAGAAAGTAATGAGCCAGCAAAGCAAGAAGAAAAATAGCAGTTTCTTACTCAAAGATTATGCCGTAAGAAGCTTAATATTGGCTTTAATTGTGTTTAGTTTTGTTCTTACAATTATTTTTTCATTAATTCAATTGAGCTTAGACTATCAAGCTGATATATCAAAAATTGAGAATGGTTTTGCTCAGATTGAAAAAAGCAGCATAGTTCCATTAACCAATAATATATGGTTTGTTAATGATGAACAGGTAAGGTTGCAGCTGGAAAGCTTTTTGCAGTTTCCTTTTGTTGAAATGGCCTTGATTGCTGAAGAATCAGGATCCGTAATATCAACCGGTAAAGTAGATTCAAAGGAAATAATTAGTAAGGAATTCAAACTAGTTAAGGAAAATGCAAGTTTAGGGAGCCTAATAATTGTAGCTGGTGTTGATGAAATATATGACAGGATGACAAATAAGTTCTTTGTTAACTTTTTAGATTATGCTCTTAAGATATTTTTTGTTTCAGGTCTGAGTATTTATCTGCTTAACAGGCTATTAATAAGGCACCTTGCAAGCATTTCTGATTATCTATCGAACATAAATATGGAAGAGTTGGATTCTAACGAGTTGACACTTGATAGAAAGCAGGTAGCTAGTAGAAGCCATGATTCCCTTGAGCAACTTGTGTTTTCAATAAATAATATGCGTTTGAGGTTATGTGAGTCATACAAGAAGTTAGATGATTTTAAGACCGAGTTAGAGCATAAAGTAGAAGATAGAACAATAGAGCTAAAAGCTGCTAAGGAAGAAGCAGAAGCGGCAAATAAAGCTAAAAGCCATTTTTTGGCAAATATGTCACATGAAATTCGGACGCCAATGAATGCGATCTTGGGTTTCTCTGAATTGATACGTGAAAAGATATCTGATGATAGGATAGTACATTACGTAGATTCTATTAATTCAAGCGGTAAGTCATTACTGAGTTTAATAAATGATATTCTTGATCTTTCAAAGGTTGAATCAGGAAAGATGGTTTTGGAATATTCTTCGGTGTCGCTCAGAAATCTTTTTTCTGAAATGGAGATGGTTTTTTGGCAAAAATTGAATGAGAAGGGGTTGAGATTTTCAGCCGATATTCCAGAAAATTTCCCGGATGCATTGGTGCTTGATGAAGTTAGGGTGCGTCAGGTTCTGATTAATTTAATTGGAAATGCAATCAAGTTTACTGATGAGGGCTTTATCAAACTATCTATCAGATATGACGAACATCAAGACGGGCAAAGCGCAGTAGATTTTACAGTTGATGTGGAAGATAGTGGTATGGGTATCCCTGAAGAGGATCATGCTGCAATATTTAGTGCGTTTTCCCAAATTGACGGACAAAAATATTCTAAGTTTGGTGGTACTGGACTTGGTCTGGCAATATCATCTCGTTTAATGAAAGTTATGGGTGGTTCAATTAATGTTAAAAGTAAGCAAGGGATAGGATCAACATTTTCATTACATTTTGTTGGTATTGAGCTAGCAGCTGGAGATCAAACCAACTCTTCTCATGCAGAAAATGTTGACCTTGCAAAAATTATCTTTGAAAAAAGTAAGATAATTATTGCTGATGATATCGATTTTAATAGAGAGTTGATAATTGGCTTTCTGGAAAGCTATGATCTTGAACTGTATGAGGCCAAGGATGGTAAGGAAGTTATTTCTTTAACTAAGAAAGAAAAACCGGATTTGATTCTAATGGATATTAGAATGCCGGTAATGAGCGGGTATGAGGCAGCTCATATCTTAAAGAGTGAATCGCAATATAAAAATATTCCTGTTATTGCAATAACTGCTTCAGTCATGAAAGAGGACATTGAAAATTTAGAGGAAAACTTCAATGCTTACCTTAAAAAACCAATCACTAAAGCAATTTTAGTAAACTCCATGTCTAAGATCTTGCCTCATCGTGTCGAAGAAAATGATAGTGCTGGTACTGAGTTTAATAAGATTATTAAAAATATTAGCAGTCTCTCTGATTATCCAGATGTGGTTAAGATATTACGTGCAGAATCCATAGATTTTAACGAGCTACTAACAGAGATAGCTATTGATAAGATTGAGGTGCTGGCAAAAGATATGAAAACGATAGGGCTTGAAAAAAGTTGTGAGCCTTTAACAAGTTGGGCTAACGATTTAAATAATGCTGCTTATAGGTTTGATATAGAGCATATTCAGCAATTATTGCACGACTTGCAAGCACAGTTACTCTAAATAAGGGGTGGTAGTTATGGTTCAACAAGAAATATCCCAACAACGGATCCTTGTGGTCGATGATACACCGAAAAATATACAGGTTATTGGGGCTATATTACGTGAAAAAGAGTACCTAATAAGTATTGCCAGTAGCGGGCAAATGGCACTTGAAGCAATTGAAAAGTCAGTTCCTGACTTAGTTTTGCTCGATATTATGATGCCTGAGATGGATGGGTATGAAGTATGTGAAAGGATTAAATCCAATCCAGAAACAGAAGATATCCCCGTAATTTTCTTAAGTGCTATTACCGAAACACTAGATAAGGTTAAAGCTTTTGGTCTTGGTGCTGTAGATTATATAACCAAGCCGATTGAAGCTAAAGAATTACTGGCTCGGGTAGATACTCACCTAAAAATTGACGCCTTGCAGAAAGAGCTAAAGTACGTAAATAAGAATCTTGAATATCTGGTAGAGATGCGCACTAGTGAGCTGCAAGTAACGCAGTCATATTTAGCAAATGTTATAAATTCAATGCCATCGATCATTATTGGTATTGATCTTAATGGAGATATTATAAACCTTAATCACGAGGCTGAACGCACCGCAGCTCTATTATTGGGTGACGTAATAAGAAGAAATATAAGAGATGCCTTTCCTGATTATGCCAAATACTATGATGAGATTCTTTCTTTGCTTAAAGAAGGAAAGTTGTTTTCTAGGAATAAAGTATTAATTCAAAAAAAACCAAACGATCATTTTTTCGATATTAAAACCTATCCGCTTTTTGATGAGGATGAAATTGTCGGTGGTGTATTGAGAATAGATGATGTAACAGAAGTAATGAAGCAGGATAAGCTAAAAACAAAGTTCGAAAGAGAGAAGATGGCAGCCTTAGGGGAGGTAGTTATTGGGGTTGCTCATGAAATTAATACTCCGGTTGGCGGTGCTCTTACTGCAATATCAGCTCTTAAACAAAAAACGGCTATGTTAGACCAGCTTTTTGCTGGAAACCAAATGAAGCAAAAAGATTTTGAATCATATTTAAAGGAAGCTAATGAGTTCGAAGGTATTGCTTTAACAAATATAAACAGGGCTTCAGAAATAATATCGCAATTTAAGGGGATTGCTGTTGATTATGCTAGGTATAACCCTTCCAGTTTCTATTTAAAAGAAAGAATATGTCTCTTGCTTGAGACAATGAGTACAGAGCTAAAAGAGAAAAAATGCTCAGTTGATATAAACTGCCCAGATTCGCTAGAGGTAACTCTTAATAAAGAATCATTTGATCAAATAATGGGGAACCTATTAACTAATTCGCTTATACATGGTTTTGATGGCATTGAAGGTGGAATAATAAATATTGACATCGAGTTGAATAACGATGCTTTGCAGATAGTTTATAGTGACAATGGTCCGGGCATACCGTTAGAAGATGAGCATAAACTATTTACTCCATTTTTTACTACTAAGCGTGGAAGCGAATGTGTAGGGCTAGGGCTTTCTATTGTCTATAACTTGATAACGTTAAAAATGGAGGGCAAGATATCTTTTACAAATACAAAAGGAAAGGGGCTTTCATTCAAAATTGAACTGCCGCAAGTAGATTAAGTTTTTTTATAGCTAGACCAAACAGACTCATATAGTACATAATCAAAATTATATTATTGAGTACCATTGAGGCCAGCGTAATGCGCGAAATTATAATTGACCAAAATAGATGCAATAAAGATGGCGTCTGTGCAGCCACTTGTCCGCTGCATATCATTAAAATTGACCCGGAAAGCAAGCTTCCTTTGTTAAATGAACAGCAAAAGGAGCGTTGTATTAATTGCGGTCACTGTCTGAGTGTTTGCTCCAAAGATGCCTTAACATTGAATGGTGTTGCACCGGAAGATTGTCTTAAAATAACAACGGATAATTCTCCAACAAAGGGGATGGTTAAACAGCTGTTACAATCGCGTCGCTCGATCAGAGCATATAAGGGCAAGCAAGTTGAACAAAGCAAATTATCCGAGTTAATGGATGTGGTTAATTATGCGCCAACCGGTAGAAACGAGCAGGAACTTTCATGGCGGATTGTGAACGATAAAGAAAAAATGCGTGTTTTGGCAGGTTATGTGGTTGATTGGATGAAAAAAGTGATTCAGATCAACCAGGACTATGCTGGATACTACCAGGGTTTGATAAACTCATGGGAGAAAGGGCACGATAACGTATTACGGGGCGCGCCTGCTCTGGTGGTAACTGTTGCCCCTAATGATGCCCAGATTGGGGTAGAAGATGGCTCCACGGCAATTTCCTATCTAGAACTGGCTGCACCTTCTTTTGACCTGGGTACTTGTTGGGCGGGATATTTTTATTTTGCTTCTAATGCCAGTCAAGATATAAAAAAGTATTTGAATATATCGAAAGAAGATAAATGTGTTGGGGCAGCTATGATTGGGTACCCTAAGTACAAGTATTACCGTATTCCCAAAAGAAAACCTGTCGAAATTGAGTGGATATAATCTGAATTACCGAGGGGTTATGTTGATTCGGAGTTTTCATCTGGCTCGGAATCAGATGGCGTTTCAGAGTCGAGGCCATCTTCAACTTCGTAGGGATGAAATACCTTATCCAGCGATATCCTTCCCGGCCCAATTAACATAAGCCCAAGGAATACAACTGCCATCTTCAGTGCGTGCGAATACACCTTAAATTCATGCCCTAGCCCAAGGTGCATAAATGTTGCAACTACCATGGTACAGCACATCAAAAAGCTTGCCTGGCGTGTCATCAGCCCGATAATTAAAAACAGCCCGCCTATAAACTCAGATGTTGCAGCCATAAACCCAAAAAAGGTAAACCATCTTTCAATGCCAACATATGAAACCGCTTTACCAAGTTCCAGCCAGGTTTCCGGACCACCACCTAGTTTTGGGAAACCATGCACCATAAATGCAGCGCCAACTCCGACACGAATCGTTAGAATCCCTAGATCATGGTGTAGTTTTGATGCGAACATTTATTAGTCCATTTAATAGCCGTATTTATAAATATAGAATGAAGCAAACAGTTAGCAATAGGATATTTCTAATTATTTGAAATAGGAACGGTTACTATAAGTGCAACGCTACTGTCATCTTTTAGGTTTTCGGCATAAATATGACCGTGGTGATACTTGCAAATCAGTTGTGCAATATAAAGCCCTAGCCCCAGATTGTTAGACTGAGAGGATTTGTCTCGTAAGGAGACCATAGGTGAGAATATCTGCTGTATTTCCCCTTCTGGGATAGTTTTTCCATGATTTATAACTGAAATAGTTGCAAGGCTATTCGATGTTGATAACTCAACTTTTATGGGGGTATTTGCCATATGAAAATCAATGGCATTTGCCAATAATTTATCTAGCAACTGTGCAATTAGATCTTTGTTGCCGTTTATCTTTACCGGTGTATCAGGAAGGTTTATTTGTAGCTTGATTTCAGAAAAGCAAGATTGGAACCCCTGGCAATAGGAACGGATTATTTCAGCAATATCGACAAGCTCTCTGGAAGTTGAGCCCAGCGATTGTTCCAGTCTTGTTGCTTCGCTCATTGCCAGAAGAATATGCCGAAGTCTGTTTATTCCATCAACGGCGCGCTGGTGATATATGGATAGGTCATCTGGAATAGTGCATAGCGACATGTTGTCTAGTGAAGAGCTGACAATTGCCAGCGGAGTTTTTAACTCGTGTGATAGTCGGCCAGCCATATTTTCAAGATATTCGTTATATTGGGAAACCCTTTCTATCATGCCTTGAAAGCTATCTGTTAATTCGGAAATTTCGTCGCTGCCTGGAACAGGTTGCGGGTTGTTTGCTATAACTCTGCCATCTGATGAAATTGATGACTGGGTATAATTTCTAAGGCGGAGAATTCTTCGGGAAATATGGGTAGTCAGGTAAAGCAGGATAGCCAATGTTACAATAAAAGCGAGAATGGAAATATCAATAATGCTCTCCATTGCCTTATTGTGCAGGGATAGGATTTTATTACTTGTTTTTTCGACGGTAACGGCCCCAATCACTGTGCCGTTTGCGATAACCGGGTGTGCTGCCGACATTATCACAACCCGTTCATCTGCGGTTGCGTAACGGTTTTGATAGGGCGTCCCTTCTAATGCTCTTTGACTGCTTAAATTCGATAGCTTGCCACTGCCAACCCTGGTATAGGCAAAATTTATTGTTGGCTGTTTTAGAACCAGACGATAGATTGCTTTGCGTATGGTAGTCATGAAAGATTCTTTTTCCCGCTCTAGCCCATCTTTGATATTTCCGGTACTAGCAAGTACATTGCTATCAAGGTCAGAAACCCAAAAACGCAGCCCTTTTTTGGTAAAATTGGTAAGGGAATCCTGAATTTCTTGTGATGGGGACGCGATAAGATAACTGGATTCAGTGCCATATTTGGAAATGATTTTGTTGCCCTTGGCATTTAGTGATACATTGGTTAACTCGAATCCCAAGCTGTTTCCTAAAAAGTTTTTTGGAATCTTTATTTCGAGATTGTAGCCCTTGTCAGTTTCTACCCAGTGTCCTTTAACGCGCAACTCATTAGTCAGTTGACCATTTCCTCCAACCCTTTTAGCCAGAATCTTGCCTGGGGCTGCAGTAAAGACTTTGAACCTGTCTCCACTTCCAAAAAAAGTGATTTGTTCAAAGTTTTTGGGTTGTTCAGGGTTAAAGTAGTGGATGGAGTTGTCAGCGACGCTGATAAAAAGATAATAGGATTTGGTATCTGTGGCCAGGTAAACCTTAGTAGGTTCAAAGCTTTTTTCTGCTGCCAAGTGCTCTTCTGATACATTGGATCTTTCTGGCTTTATAGAAAGTGCAGGTTGCAAATGTTCAGGCCAATCGTCGAAATATCCGTCTAGCAATGGGGAGTAGGAAATAAGGTGGGCATAGGCGGATTCTAGCGACTCAATATTAATTGACCTAGAAAAGTGATCTTTATGTCTCGTTAAGACAGTGGCTGCAATACGGGCATAATCAGCTAGTAAAGATTGCTCATTCTCCCGCAGAACCTGCTCTTGTTTTTTTATAAATGAATACCCAATAACTGGGATAAAAAAAGGGATTAACAGCAGTGAAAAAAGCTTGGCTCTAATAGAAAACCTAAATCTAAGTGATTTTTTAGCGCCTGACCCTGAAACTATTTTGTTTTCCATCTGTAACCCATGCCGTAGACCGTTTCTACCATATCAAAATCGGCATCTACTGCGGAAAATTTTTTGCGAATGCGTTTAATATGCGAAGTAATTGTATTGTCATCTACATAGACATTGGCATCAGACATAAGTTGTTCACGGCTTTTCACATGTCCCGGGTGTCTGGCAATGGTATTTACCATCCAGAACTCAGTAACAGTGAGGTCGATACTATGACCTTTCCAGCTGATCAGCAT
Organism: Gammaproteobacteria bacterium; assembly: GCA_004796365.1. Classification (GTDB taxonomy): domain Bacteria; phylum Pseudomonadota; class Gammaproteobacteria; order QZLD01; family QZLD01; genus QZLE01. The sequence goes on from QZLE01000019.1 coordinate 10,138, forward strand.
GCGGCTATTGTCAATTTTCAGGTCACCATGTTCAACGATCTGTTCTTTTTGCTCTGGCTGCTTCATTGCTTCAATGCGACGGAAGATGGCAGCAATACGTGCCGAAAGGTGGGGAAGGCTGATATCTTTAGTCAAATAGTCATCTGCACCAAGGCGCAGCCCGGATATAAGGTCAAAATCGCTATCGCGTGCAGTAAGGAAGAAAATAGGCACAGTGCTGTCGATGGTGCGGATATCACGGCACAGATCAAAACCGCCTTCAATCTCGTCTCCAAGCCCTATATCCAGTAGGATCAAATCAGGAATTTGTAGTTGCAGCTTCTCCCATGCCTGTGATCTGGACTCATAACAGTTAACCGTATAGCCCTGCCTGGTAAGCATATCAGCGTAGTTGTCACTGATAGCCTTTTCATCCTCAATTATTGCAATCGTTCTAGCCATATATTTCCCGCGTTAATTTCCCACTTCCACAATGTCGCCACAATTTATCGGCGCATCAACATAATCTCTCAATCTCCGGAACATCTCAAGTTGATTTAATAGTTAATGAAAGCTGATTAACTTTTTAAATGAAGGAGAATGAAATGAAACGTAACAGATATAAAATGGCCGGTAAAAGAATTGCTCTGGCAGGAATTATTGCAGCAACTGCAATATCAACCACTGTAAAGGCCGAAGTCGATATAAGCGAGCTTGAGTATGACCTTCCACAACAAAAGGTGCCTGTATCAAATACACCACCGGAAAAAGCTGCTACCGGATTAGGGGTTGGTGCATTGATCGGGGCTGCGGTTGGTGGTCCGGTAGGCGCCTTTTTGGGTGGGGTTGGTGGTATCGCTCTGGTTGAAAGTGATGAGCAGCACCAAAGATATATCGCAGCAAATGAGCAGCTACAGCAAATCACGACGGATCTAAAACTGGCAAAGTTTGAGCTTGAAGATGCAAAAATGTTGTTAAAACAGCAAGAAGAAAGAGACGCTATCAAACTGGCATCTCTGCAAAATGATCTGATGCACAAACAGGAGCTTGAGAGCGAGCATAATCAGGCGATGAGGGCGGTATCAGATGGATTTACTATGGCAGTTCAGTTCCGTAGCGGCAGCTCTGAAATTGAGCAGCATTACGTAACCCTGTTGCAAAAGCTCGCCGGCTCACTTGCTGTGCTTTCAGATTTTGAAATTGAATTAAGTGGCTATACCGACCCAAGAGGTGAGGAAATCCCCAATCTGGAACTGTCCAGTAAGCGAGTGGATAAGGTTAAGCAGATTCTGGTTGATGCAGGTGTTGCAAAGGAAAGGATCAGTGCATCATCACTTGGAGAAGGGGAGCTGATGTGTAAGCTTGGCGATACTAAAGGCTATCAGTTTGAGCGCAGGGTAGAGATAAACTTTAGGTTTATTTCCGAAGATCAAGGGGGAAGGCTGGCGCAAAACTAAGTTATAAACTTTCCCACAATCAATGAGGCCAAATCAACTGGGTCAGAATCGTTGATCTACGATACCATCGACTACTGACCCAGTTGATTATTACCTTATTGATTCTAGCTAGTTCTGCGTCTTAGTCTAACGCCAAGGCTCATGAGCGACCCCATCATTATTAACATTCCCCACTCTCCTAGGGTTGGGATCTCCTGATCATCTGCTGTCACAATAGGTGGCGCCGGGAAAACAATATCATCCAGCATCACACCAGGATCAAGCAGAATATCGCTTGGGCTTTCGACCTCGAAAACTATCTCCCCTTCCGGATCTTCGATAGGGTCCCATATCGGGCTGGCAATAATAGGAATGCCTGGTGCATTACCTTGCAGATCTATGGTTCCACCATCCGATATTATCATTACTCCCTCTTCGAAGCAGGTGATCGCATCAGGGTCTAAGTTATTCAGGATAATTTGGCCTGAACCACCATCCAGAATGCAGAAACCACCAATTATGATACTTTCAGGTCCCATAATCAGTTCAACTCGGGCTTGAAAATTTATGGAACCACGTTTTCCTCTAGCACCGTTTGGGCCGTTTGGTCCGCCAACTCCATATTCGCCATATGTGCCTGTTTCTGTTTTGCCGCCACTTTTATCAATTTTTCTGGCTTTGTCTTTTGTTCCTGCTTGTGGTCCGCTGGCTGAAATGCTGCCCGAGCTGGAACCATTGCCACCTTTTTTGCCGGAGCCGCTGGCATCGCCTCCCTTTTGTCCTTTTCCTGTTACCATGGAACCAGGTTTGTTATTATATATGTCGGTACTATCAATCGTTATGCTTCCCGATGCACCCGCATTACCCCCGTTCTCACCATTATTGCCTGCATTTCCAGCTTTACCACCATCGCCGGTTTTAACTGTGCCTGTGTTGCGAACATTTCCAGAACTGCCTGTTTTAATGGAAACCCCACCGCTTTGGCCGCCATCGCCACCATTTGTACCACTGCTATCGCTATCTTTCCCGTCACCAGCTTTTCCAGTTTCTAAAGTGCCAGTATTAGTCACCGTACCTGAAGTTGGAGTGGAAATTGAAATTTCTCCACTATGACCACCGTGAGCACCTTCAAAACCTGCTGAATCAGCGTTTCCGGTTTTGATTGTTCCTGTGTTATGCACATCATCACCATCAAGAGTGATGCTTCCAGATGCACCAGAAGACCCACTAACATCTTGGGTTTTGATTGTGCCCTGGTTGTTAATGTCGCCCCATGCCTTAATGTTAACGCCATCACCAGGGGTAGCACCCTCCAGAGTTGAACCGCTTCTGACAGTCAGCGAATTTACGGTTTTTTGCGAGGAGCCGGTAGTGACTTTATGGCCATTTTCAATCACCACGTCATCAGTTGATGAGGGTACGCCAGGTGGTGTCCATGTTGAGGCAACATTCCATGGCCCGTTGCCATTCGATCTGCGAACAACAGCATTAGCGTTTGCAGAAAAAATAGTAAAAATCATAAGAAAAATAAATGTAGAAATAGAAGTGTGTGTCCAATTCACGATAGATCCCCTAAAAAAAGAAAGAATTTACAGAAGAGTCTGAACCTAGCATCGCTTTTTGAAAGTTAGGTTAAATTTGTATTAACCTTTTTATGCATAAGATTCTGATTAATAAATAACTTTAGTATATTAGGATTAATGCGTGCGCGCATTGCTGAAGGAGGACTAGGAAACAAAAAGCGGGGGTAATCATCGCCAAATATGCGGTGAATAGGCAGCTTATTCACCGCATTGAATTCCCCAAACTTACTTACGGCGCGAAAAACTCCCGAACAGCCCGCATCCAGACATGAACAACCATATACAGGCTGGAACCGGTACTGGTGCCGGCGGAGTGTATCGATATGAATCTCCGGTCAATGTAGCGTTGAATGAGAAAGAAGCATAAGCAAACTCAGGTCCCCATTCCCCTTGGACAGTATTGGTACCAACCGTTAGAAAGTATTCTCCTGGTGCAGAGATATCAATAGTTTCGGAAAAGCTCATATAGGTTTCTCCATCTACATCACCGTCACTGTAAGCGCCAATGCCAAAGTGATAAATCTCTGTAGTTGAGTTGCTTAAACTTATGTAAACAATATCGTTCCCTCCGGCACTCTCACCTTTGACGAACAAGTTTCCGCTAAGTGTTAGTTTAGGCCTGGTGGAATATGTTTTATCGAAACTAATGGAATAAAGAGTGTCGTACATTTCAGTTGTTGCCGGGTCTCTTACATCTGAATCACCCCTGCCATGTCCGGAAATAGTGCCGGTGCTTGGATCAATGGTTAAATTGTCAGGTTTAGCATCAGTAATATCCGGATCTGTATCGTGCATGTTGTCATAAGTTATAACATCTGCCTGTACATCAGTTACAATCACTGCGGCCGTAGCAGATTGGATTCCGGTAAATAAAAAGATTAATAAAATTAGTATGCTGTGATATTTCATGTCTCCCCCTAATTTTTTATAGTCATTAACTTAGTTGTTTTTTGAATTTAATTCATGTTTATGACATAGATATTAAACTGAAAAAAATGTTCGAATGGTCAATTGGAAAAAGGGATTGATCAGAAATAAAAGGGAAACTAATATTGATAAAAATTTTTTGTCACTTTGTGAATAAGATAACAGTTGCTTCTTAAATAAAAACAAGTAAGTGATTATGTCCTATACTTATAGAAATAATGACAAAGTAGGAGCATATTACTTGGCTAATACTCCTGAAAACAAAAAAGTATCGGTCTGGAAAAAAATATTTGGGAAAAACAATAATAAAGACCCTGATATAACAGAGACAGAAGCAGCTGGTGAGTTTCGTAAGGCTGTGCAAAAGACGGCTGATGCTGTTGGAACACTTGCTGTCGAGGTTGTTGATATCTCGGGCCGGGCAGATATGATCAGCGCAGAAGTAGCAGAAGAAGCGAAGACCTTTAAAAGCCTTCAGGGAATCTCTAATGCGTTGATTAATAGTAATAATATTGTTGACAATTCTGTGCGACGGACAAAGGATGTTATTTCCAGGGCAACTGCCAATGTTGCTGATTCTCGCTCAAATATAAATAGCTCTATAACCGATATCAAGCTGCTTACCGAGTCGGTTGCGGAAAATGAAAATTCGCTAGGGCAGATAAACAGTAGCCTGAAAGATGTAATGAAGATCGCTCAGACAATTCATGCCATCTCAAAACAAACGAATCTTTTGGCTCTTAATGCAACAATTGAGGCATCAAGGGCAGGTGAGTCTGGCAGGGGATTTGCGGTTGTAGCTCAAGAGGTAAAGGAATTATCAAAAAAGACAGGTGAGGCTACAACACATATTAGCTCTACGCTAAAAACTTTGGCTGACCATATAACAACTATGGTAGATAAGACCCATGATGATGCTCAGAAAGCAGAGTCGGTAAGAGAAGGAGCAGAGGGGATTGATTCGGTAATACAGCTTTTGGAACAAAATATCACAGAGATTGATATCGAATCCAGTGCAATTGTCGAAGCTGTTAGTGATATTGATGTCCATTGCAAAGATACGGCCAACGGTTTGGATGCAATTTCCGGACAGGTTGAAAAATCTGACCAGAATTTGGTAAAGGCAAAAGAAAAGATAGCTTCGCTTAAGAACTGGACTGAAAGGCTGGTAAGGTACACGGTAGTTCCGGGTATTGAAACTGTTGATACCCCCCTTATTAAGTTGGTTAAGGAAAAAGCCAGGGAGATTGGTGAGTTGTTTGAAGATGCCATTGCCAAGGGGAGCATTGTAGACTCTGATTTCTTTGATCATAATTACCAACCGATACCTGGCACAGATCCGGTACAATACGAAGCTAGATTCACTACATTCTGTTGCAATGCGTTGCCTGATATCCAGGAGTCGGTTGTAGACAATGAAGAGCGCATAATATCTTGTACCGCAGTTGATATTAATGGATATATGCCAAGGCACCTGAACCGTTGCTCTAACCCGCAGAAACCTGGTGATACTGTCTATAATATTAACAACTCGCGTTGGAAGCAGATATATAATGATCCTGTCGGGATTGCTGCTGCGCGTAATAACAAAGATTTTTTACTGCAAACTTATAGAATTTCTTTGGGGGAAGCTCAATACGCTAATATTAAAGACGTCTCAGCCCCAATCTATATTGGCGGAAAGCACTGGGGGGCATTGCGAATAACTTATGATATGCAGGTTACAGAGGATTAAACTGCAGTCACAACGAAATATCCTGGGAATCTGGGGAAATAAACGTGAAAATGGCGGAGAGCGAGGGATTGATTCGCGCCGTCCATGGCGCTCACCCTACGGGCGCACTCCAAAGTCGTGCGTCCAAATTTGCTCCCAGCAAATTTGTCAAACCCTATGGCTTTGGGTTCTCATCCCGACTATCAGCAATATCATAATAAAAAAGCCTGTAAAGACACGCTGCGCTTTTGGTCTTTACAGGCTTTTTGAATTCGATGGCGGAGAGCGAGGGATTCGAACCCTCGATAGAGTTTCCCCTATACACCCTTAGCAGGGGTGCGCC
>QZLE01000113.1 GCA_004796365.1 Gammaproteobacteria bacterium
GAAATTCCTAGAGAGCCATGTTTTCGTTGCATTCCTGCGAACGCTACCGCAAAACCTTCGTCATCCAGGTCTTCTTCTGTCGATAATTCGACAGCCATCTTTACCAACTCGTCCGCGCGCGCTGGCTGCAGATCTTCCGGAACCCTTTGCCCAACGCCAACATAAGCCAGGGGCATCGTGTGATTAATCAAGGTCGTCAATATTCCGCCGAGGTTAGCACATTCATCCACTTTGGTAAGTATGCACCCTTGCAGATCGATTTTACTAAACGCTCTTACCGTTTCATTTAGTGCGCGCTGCTGAGTATTTGCCGACATAGCAAGATAGATTTTAAGCTCGCTACCGATGTCAAGCATTTGCAGTTGCTCAGCCAGTTTTATATCCCTTTGACTCATCCCTGCTGTATCGACCAGTATTAATTGTTTGTCGGCAAGTGAATCTATGATCTCTTTCAGTTCATCGTTGTCGGAGGCAACATAAACAGGTACACCAAGAATCTTACCAAAACTACGCAATTGGTCATGCGCTCCAATTCTGTAGCAGTCGGTTGTTACCAGCGCAACCTGGCCTCTGCCGTGGCGCAAGGTATATCTAGCGGCCAGTTTGGCTACTGTTGTAGTTTTACCAACACCTGTAGGGCCAACCACCGCCACTACTCCGGCGTTATTTAGAATATCGTCATCGGTTACCTGGACTGCATTAGTAAGATATTTAAGCGCCTTTTGCCATGCATGCTCCAGGGTTGGTTCATCTAGAACTGCCTCTGCCAACTTTTTGGCTACACCTCTGCTAATGCCCAAGCCATGCAGTCTTTTTAATAGTGAAATTCTGTTTGGATTTTTCTGTGATACGCCAATCCACTCCAGCACTGACAGCTGATCTTCAAACAAGCCGCGTAGGGATGTCACCTCCTGCTTCAGATCATTTAGCGCAGAATCATGAGGCCACTGAATATTTGACAACAAATTGTTCATTGCCTTCACCTGGTCTTTTTTATCCTGCTCAGCATGTGCTGCTGTATCTGCAAGGTTAAGCCTAGGTTCGCTTTTTTCCTGAGACATAGGATTTCTGATCTCGTCTCTGAGATTAAGTTCTTCTTTGATATCTGGATGCTGTGAACGAATATTATTTATTGCATCACGAATAGCTGAATTAACAGGTGCTGCATTTGTTGAGGCTGATTTTATGGAGGATAGCGATACAACTTCGTCATTTGCCTCATCCTCAAACATTGATGCGATTCGGCTTTTGGCATCAGCAAACTGCTGTTTTGCATTCTCTTTTTTCTTAGCATTTTTCTTAACCATAGGCTCTTGTATCATCTCATCAACAATTGGCCTTGGCTGACTAAGTGCAGCAAATGGCGATTTCTTCTCTTCCTGCGCAGCACCTAAAATTGCATCTTCATCAAAATCGAGGGCAGATATTATCTCTATTCCTTCCGGAACCTTTTTATTGGATAGGATCACCGCATCTGGACCATATTCTTCCCTGATCTTTTTTAAACCTTCACGCATGTTTCTCGCTATAGTTCTTTTAATTTTCATGGTCTTTCCTCAACTTTATTTGCCTATATTCGAAACAATTTCAGATTTTAACCTTCTGCTATCTGTTCTTGTCCGATTGAGGCTACTACTTTCACCTGTTTGTTATCCGGTATCTCGTTATACGCTAGTACATGAAGTGCCGGCATGCTGTGTCTTGTCATGCGAGACAACCAGGATCTTAGCTGCGGAGATATCAGCAGTACCGCTGGATCTCCTGCCATTTCTTGGCGTTGCACTGACTCTTCTAGTGATGAATGCAGCCTTTGTGCCAATCCTGGTTCAAATCCTACACCTTCTTCCCCGGCGCCATGTACAGAGTTAAGCAGGATCTGCTCAAGCTTTGGATCCAGAGTTATCACCGGCATCTCCTGGCTCATGCCACACACGTTCTGTACAATCATGCGACCCAACGATTCACGCACCACCCCGGTAAGAGCGACAGGATCCTGACTTCTTCTGCCGTTTTCTGCCAAAGTTTCGACAATTGTACGGAAGTCTCTGATCTGTACCTTCTCTTCGAGAAGATTTTGCAGCACACGTACCACAACACTCAGAGGCAAGGTATTTGGTACCAGCTCTTCTACAAGTTTTGGCGATTTTTCTGCAAGCATATCCAGCATCTTCTGGGTTTCATCATGCCCCAGCAACTGATACGCATTGTCCTGAATAATTTGACTTAGGTGGGTTGCAATAACGGTACTTATATCAACCACGGTGTAGCCTAGTGTCTGCGCGTAATCACGCTTGGATGGATCAACCCATACTGCCTCCAGCCCAAATGCCGGATCTTTGGTTGCCTCACCGGCAAGCTGCGATCTGACACTGCCTGGATTAATAGCCATGTCCTGTCCTGGCTGTACCTCTGCCTCACCTACCGGCACACCTAATACGCTGATACGGTATTCATTAGGCCGCAAGTCCAGATTGTCGCGAATATGCACTGCCTGCACCAAGAAGCCAAGCTCCTGCGATAGCTTTTTGCGCACCCCTTTGATTCTATCGAGCAATTGCCCTCCTTGGTTTTTATCCACCATCGGGATCAGACCGTAACCAACCTCAAGGCTTAACAAATCAACAGCAGGCACATCTTCCCATGAAAGCTCTTTATTTTCCGGCCTTGGGGCTTCAGCCAGCGCCTGCTCCTGTGCAACCTGCTGCTCACGACGCTCTTCCACCTGTTTTTGCTCATCTATCTCAATCTTTCTTTGCCCCATGTAGTAGCCACCGCCACCACAAATAGCCGCAAGAAACAAAAATGGGATATTCGGCATCCCCGGGACAATACCCATAATGCCTAAGATTCCTGCAGTAATATAAAGCGCTTTAGGATCGGTAAACATTTGACCAATAACCTGCTTGCCCATCTGTTCGGTTTTGGAAACACGAGTTACCAACATCGCTGCTGAAGTCGAGATTACCAGCCCTGGAATTTGCGCTACCAGGCCATCACCAATAGTTAGCAGAATATAAAACTGCATGGCATCTGAAAAAGATAAATTGTGCTGTAAGATCCCAACACTAAGGCCACCAACAATATTAATAACCAAGATCATAATTCCCGCAACAGCATCACCACGAACGAATTTACTGGCACCATCCATCGCTCCGTAGAAATCTGCTTCCTGCCCAACATCCTGTCTTCTTGCTTTAGCTTCATCCTGATCAATTAGGCCGGCATTAAGATCAGCGTCAATCGCCATCTGCTTACCTGGTAATGCGTCCAGAGTAAATCGCGCGCTTACTTCGGAAATACGGCCAGCACCCTTGGTTACCACCACAAAATTGATGATTACCAAAATCATAAATACCACCAGACCAACGGCGTAGTTACCGCCAATCACGAATTCACCGAAAGCCTCGATTACATTACCAGCGGCACCAGGGCCGGTATGTCCACGTAGCAGTACTACACGGGTTGAGGCAACGTTCATAGCTAGTCTAAGCAAGGTTGCAACCAAAAGAACGGTTGGGAAAACGCTGAATTCCAAGGGTCTGATCACGTAGACAGTTACCAGCAACACCACCAGAGACAAGGCAATATTAAAGGTAAACATAACATCGAGCATTATTGGTGGCAGAGGAATAATAACCATGCCCAGCAGGGCAATTACCAATATAGGGGCCGCCATTCCTTTGACGATTTGTTCTTTAAGAGATCCTGCAGTTGCTGCATCAGCCATTTTTTACTTCTACTCCGCGTCTTCCGGTTGCTTTGTATACTGTTCAAATTCCTCTGGTATCTCAATCGTCGGAACCGCCATACTTTGCTGTTCGTAACGGTTTTTACCACGTAGCTGGAAGATATATGCGAGCACCTGGGCCACCGCGACAAACAATCCAGCTGGAACTTCGTCGTTAATTTCTGTTGTATGATACAAAGCTCGTGCCAACGGCGGCGCTTCAAAGATAGGAATTTCATTTTCTTGCGCCAGTTCACGAATTCTAGCCGCAATCAGATCAGTTCCCTTGGCAACAACTATCGGAGCAGCCATCTTGAGCTGGTCATATTTTAACGCCACAGAGAAATGGGTCGGGTTAGTAACGACTACATCAGCCTCTGGTACGTTTTCCATCATCCTTGCCTGCGCCATCTGACGCTGCAACTGCCTGATACGCCCTTTAACTTCCGGCTTACCCTCGGTTTCCTTGTACTCGTCCTTGATTTCCTGTTTGGTCATCTTGATCTCTTTATTGTGCTGCCATAGCTGGAACGGCACATCGATCGCGGCAATTATTCCCAGCGCGCTGGAGATATAAAAAAAAGCCCAAAAGAACATACTACCTGCATGCACAATTGCAACACGTAGCGGCTCTGTGGACAAAATAAAGAAATCATCCTTGTAGATCCAAAAAACAAAGAAAGACACTGCCCCAACAACCAAAACCTTGGCTATTGATTTCAGCAGTTCAACTAGTGACTTAACCCCAAACATTCTCTTTATCCCTTTTAGGGGGCTAAGTTTTTCCGGTTTGGGGGTCATCGCCTCGCCACTAAACGTCCACCCCCCTAGTAATCCAGGACTGACCAGGGCAATAAAAAACAAAGGTATTGCAACTGGTGAAAGAATCATCAAACCTTGTTTCAAAGCCTTTTGCAGGTAGATGTAAGGTGCTTTTTCATCAAGCAGGGTTATGCGATCAAGTTTAAATGACCAGTTAAACAACTCCTCAAAACCTTCGAGCATAAAATCGCCAAAAATCCATAGAAGTGCAGCGCTGCCAAGCAATAGCAGCATGGTGGTTAGGTCTCGGGATCGGGGAACCTGACCTTTTTCCTTCGATTCTCGTTTGCGTTTCTCGGTGGGTTCCTCACTGCGTTCCTGCCCGTCTTCATTTTCGGCCATTTTCCAGCTCCTCTAGGCTAGCCCGAGAATCTGGCGGATAAGAAGAAACAGGCTACGCCATATTGCCCCCATGTGGATAGGGATTGCCGGAATAAAGATAATCAGAATTATCACCAAACCGGATAACAGCGTAAGCGGAAAACCAACTGAGAAAATATTCAGGGTTGGAGCGGCGCGAGTCATAATCCCCAGCGACAAGTTGATCATGGTAAGGATCATAATCGCAGGAATTGAAAGAATCACCGCACCGGCAAACATCTCGCTTCCCCACTCCAGAATCGTCCACAAATGATCACGGGTAAGGCCGATAATGCCGATAGGCATGGTTTTAAAGCTTTGAGCTAATATTTCAAGCAATAACAAGTGTCCACCAAGAGAAAGAAACAGCAAGGTGGCAATGATCAACAGAAACTGAGAAACAATAGGTACCGAAACCCCGCTTTGCGGATTGGCCATTGTGGCAAAACCCAGCCCCATTTTAAAGGCGACATTCTCACCCGCCATAATAATCACGCTAAAACCAAGGGTCATCAAAAAACCCATGGCAATACCTATGAGCACCTGATTAACACTGATTATCAATCCAGGGATCGAAAGCGGCTCAACTTGTGGCACATAATCAATAGTTGGGAATATCATCACCGCCAATGCCATCGACAATACGATCCTGATACGTAGAGGAAGGCTGTTGTGGGAAAAGATTGGCGCGGAAACCATTAAACCGCCAATACGCATAAACGGCCAGAAGAACTGACCTACCCATGCGGTTATTTCGGCAGTAGTGAATTCCATCATTAATTACCCTGCAATTTATATTAGTGCGTTATGAACGCAATAGCACTCATCCGATATATCCCGGAATAGACATTATCAAATCCCTGGTAAAGTCTATTACCACTGACAACATCCAAGGCGCGGCGATAAATATCGCGGCAGCCATAGCTGCAAGCTTGGGCACAAAACTAAGGGTTTGTTCGTTAATCTGGGTTGCGGCCTGAAACACACCGATCAGAATACCGACTATCAAGGCGGAAAGCAGTATCGGTGCTGCCAGCATTATAGTTACCCAAAGAGCGCTTTTTGCTAGTTCTATAGCAGTATCCGGTGTCATTGCGTTCTCCTCGTCAGTAGAAAAAACTCGATGCCAGGGTGCCAAGAATAAGCGCCCAGCCATCTACCAGCACAAATAACATAATCTTGAAGGGGAGCGATATTATCATCGGCGATAGCATCATCATACCCATCGACATAAGGGTGCTTGCTACCACAAGGTCGATAATCAAAAATGGTAGAAAGATGATAAACCCTATCTGGAATGCGGTTTTCAGCTCACTGGTTACAAATGCTGGAATCAGGATTGTCATAGGAACATCGTCGACTGAATCATATTGCTGCTTTCCAGACATCTCCACAAACAGCTCCAAATCGCCCTCTCTAGTCTGCGCCAATAGGAAAGATTTAATCGGCTGTTGTGCAGCCTCGAGCGCCTGTTTCACATTGATCTGCTCTTCCATATACGGCTGTAATGCCTGCTCATTGATTTTGTCGATCACCGGCGCCATCACAAAAAGCGTCATAAATAGGGCTATGCCAAGCAGAACCTGATTGGATGGTGACTGATGAGTTCCCATAGCCTGTCTAACAAACCCAAGCACAATGATTATTCTGGTGAACGAAGTCATCATAAGCAGTATTGCCGGCAATAAGGTCAAAACTGTCATTAAGATAACGATCTGAATATTTACGCTATAGGTCTGACCACCATCCTCATTGGGAAGTACACTAAAGGCTTCCATTGCTCCTGGTTCAGCACTAACTATTGCAGGTAAAAGCAAAAATACCGAAAATAACAAAAACGCCTGCGGCGTTGAAGATAATAATTTTGGTATAACCTTAGACAACCTGTTCATTATTCTTCCTTATCGTCTTCAACCACTTTCTTTTTGGCAGACGCATCTTTAACCGACTCTTTTGTTTCCTGTTGCTCTTTAGCTTGCTGATTTTTCATAAGCTGATGCAGCTTCTGCGCAAACGGTGCCAGCTTTGGATCGGCCTCAACATTTTCAATGATCGGTTCATCAAAGTGATGCAGCATATTTACATTCCCTGGTGCTACACCTACAAGCATCTGTTCTTTACCTACCTGAATCAAAACCACTCTTTCACGCGAACCTACTGATGCACCGCTAATAACCTTTATTCTTCCACCACTGTTTTTGCCAGTTCCAACAACACGTTTGCTAAACCAACCAAGGGCGACAATGGCTATCAGAATAAAGATAAGTGCGATTATCATCTGCACCAATGACGTAGCACTTACATTAGGTACGTTGGTACCTAGCTGAGGTGATACAGGGGATTTTTTTATGGCTTCTTCTGCGGCGATAATTGATGTTGAGAAAACCAGAATTAGAATTGAAAATAAACCAGTTGAGCAGAATCGAAGGCCATGGATAACATTTTTCAAATCAAGATGGTTTCGACTCCGCTCAACCGACTTGTTTTTTGTATCCATTACCAACCTACGTAGGACATTTAAAGCAATCATTACTTCAGCTTCTTAACCCTTTCGGCCGGGCTGATCACGTCGGTTAGTCTTATGCCGAACCTTTCGTTTACAACAACTACCTCACCGTGCGCAATCAAGGTTCCATTTACCATTACATCTAGCGGTTCACCAGCAAGACGATCTAGCTCTACGATTGACCCCTGATTCAATTGCAGCAGGTTACGGATACTTATCTTGGTCCGGCCGATCTCCATAGAAAGATCAACCGGGATATCCATAATCACATTTAGATTTATGTCATCATCGGTTATACCTGCTGAATCTGCGACAAGTTCATCCAAAACTGCTGGTTCAACTGCTGCAGCGGCATCGGCCTCACCGTCGGCCTGTTCATCCATTGCTGCAGCCCACTCGTCTCCAACTTCCAGGCCATTCTCGTCTTTCATTATTCTTCACCTCCAACAGCAAGCGCAGTGCCTACGCTCTGTAATTCATCAAGAGATACCAATTCGTGTATTTTAATCGCCGCACTACCAGAGTGTGTTCCAAACCGCCCTTTAAATATTGGTATATCGCCAGAAACAACGGTCACTTCGTCTGGCATCTCTATCGGGATAATGTCCCCGGCTTTTAAATTCAAAACATCAGTTAATGACAACGATACATTCGTTAGCGAACTTTGCAGTTCAATTTCAGCTGACTTCATCTCTTCACGTAGAGAAATAGACCACCTGTCATCTGTTTCATTCATATCACTTTGCACACCAGCATCAAGAATTTCTCGAATCGGCTCAACCATGTTATATGGGAAAGTGATATGAAAATCACCACCGCCGCCATCAAGCTCAATATGGAATGTGCTTACCACTATAACCTCTGACGGGCTTACGATATTTGCAAACTGTGGGTTAACTTCAGAGTTAATATATTCAAAATCAATCGGCATTACCGGTGCCCAAGCATCTACCAAATTTTCAAATGCCTGTTTTAGCACCATCTGAATAATGCGTTGTTCCGTTGGGGTAAATTCTCTACCCTCAATCTTGGTAAAATAGCGACCATCACCACCAAAAAAGTTTTCAACGATTATAAATACCAATTTTGGATCGATAATTATCAGGCCGGTACCACGAAGTGGTTTTAATTTGACTAGGTTCAAACTGGTAGGAACAAAAAGGGTATGTACATATTCGCCAAATTTCATCATGTCCACACCGCCTACTGAAACCTCTGGAGTACGGCGTAACATATTGAATAAGCCTATTCTGAACAAACGAGCAAAGCGCTCGTTGATCATTTCCAAGGTGGGCATACGCCCACGGACGATTCTTTCCTGATTAGCAAAGTCAAAGGGGCGAACACCGGCGTCTTCTCCACCACTTTCTTCCTCTTCACTACCGTCTACGCCATGAAGAAGGGCATCAATCTCGTCCTGACTTAATATGTCATGTGTTGCCATTTACCACTTCACCTACTGCATAATATAAGCTGTAAAATACACGTTATTGGCGCCGCCTTTCCCGGTAAACTCCTTAAGCACCCTATTTACCTCGGCCAACGCCTCTTCTTGCATGCGCATTTGGTTTTCTGCGCCAATCAATTCTTCATATTTTCTGCCGTTAAATAACAGCAACAGGTTATTCCTGATAACTGGTGAGTTCTGATTTACAGCATCAAGCACACCTGAGTTATATGTCATAACCGAAATAGAAACCTGTAGGAAACCGGTTTTTCCAAACTTGTCATAATTTACTACCAAAGGAGGCTCAATACTCCAAAACAGGGCTCTGGTTCCAACTCCACCATGGCCACCTTTTTGATTGGCGACATCCTCTTCAGATTTCTCCCCTTCCTTTTCACCCTCTTCACCAGTTTCTTCACCCAGCTCTGCTGCCAACGGGTCCTCTTCATCGCCGCCAGACATGAGGAGTGCGACACCAACACCTGCACCAATCAAAACTACGACAGCTATGATGATAATCAGTACCAGTCTGCTTAATCCTTTTTGTTTACCTGCCTGCTTGATCTGTTTCATATTCTGTTCCATTTTTATTGCCTTACACGCCTCTATACGTTTTTAGACAATTTGAGATGATATATTCGCTAAATCAACGCTTTTATATTTACAATAAGCTGCTGCAAAAGGTATGCCACACCGTATTTTCCGACGGAGTTTTGGGTACAATATGGAAATATAGAGTTGATTTAACCCTGTGAATTGAGAAATATATTTACGATTTAGCATTCCAATCGCCAACATCTAATTCCTTATTCCAGTTCCATGGCAAGAGAAGGCTTTTCATCGCGCGAACAAGTCAATTATCCGACACTTAAAAGCTCTAATGCCATTTCCTTAATGGCGCCTTCCTTTATCACTATAATTTAATATTGGTATGATTGACAGAGTGGAAAGTAAAAAAATTGACGTTTTAAAGCTTATTTTTCTGGGCAGCTTAGCAGTTAAAATTTACCTAGTAATATAAACGGACATACATTACATGAACCCTAACTGTTATCATCTTCATTTTCTACGTGCACTACAGGTATACTAATAGTAAAGGTCGTTCCAACACCAAGCTCACTATCAACCAATAGCTCACCATTGTGCTTTTGTATAATTCCATATGAAATTGAAAGCCCCAGCCCGGTCCCTTTTCCAACTTCTTTAGTAGTAAAGAATGGGTTAAATAGTTTAGATATATTTTCTGGGTCAATCCCTGAGCCATCATCTGTTATTCTTATAAAAATATAATCTTCGTCAATACACCCCGTTTCTACCTCAATAACCCCTTTCTTTTCAATAGCATGGGACGCATTAACCAGCAGGTTCATAAAAACCTGATTCAATGAACCTGGAAAACATTCAACTATAGGTAAATCCCCATAGTTTGTCTTAACTTCGCATTTATATTTAAGCTCATTCCAAACCACTTTTAATGTCGATTTTATGCATTCATTTATATCCGCTTCTTTCAACTCTGACTGGTCATCAACTCGAGCAAAACTCTTCAGACCAGCAACAATACTTCTTACCCTTTCCATTCCATCAAGAGAGTCTTTTACAAGTTCCTCAATATCATCAAGCATAAAAGCAACATCTTCAGTTTTTTTAATATCTCGTATTGTCTCCATAGCTTCACGAGCCTTTTCACGATTACCACAGCTAAGATTCTCTACAAGAATTTCATACTCTTTTATAAGCTGAATAAATGTTTCTGCATACTCGGATAATGAAGTTACATTGCTCAATACAAACCCAATTGGGTTGTTAATTTCGTGGGCAACTCCTGCTGCCAGCTGACCTATAGATGCCAGTTTTTCCTGCTGTACTAACTGTTGCTGGGTTTGGTTAAGCTGATTATTTAAATCAGTAAGCGTTTTTATCTGAAGTTCCCTATCTCTGTTTAACTGCAAATTATTAGCTACTAATGAGATTACCGGGATAACCATCTTCCCATGTTCTAATTCTGAGTCTGTAAATTCACTTTCATTAGCATCCTGATTAACGCTGATTACACCAATAACCTCACCTTTTACGCTTAAAGGCCAACACATAGCAGAATTTGGCTTTGAACCAGGCATTTTTTGGATGTTTTGAAAGCGTTCGTCATTTGATACATCCCCATTAAGGAGTAAAGAAATATTATTCTCAGCTACCCAACCTAAAATTCCACTACCAAGTTCTATCCTTGATCCTATCGCCTCCTGGGGCAAACCAATACCAGTTTTAATGTATAGGTCATTCTTGTCTTTATCTATTAAAGCCAAACAGCCTGTTTTCCCATTAAAACCATACAGAATATGCTTGAGCAAAGCTTGATAGACTTCATCCTCGCTTTCTTCAACAGCTACCTGACCTATACTAAAAAGGTCATATATCCAGATTAAGTCATCAAAGTTAAGCTCACCCACTTAAGGTCACTCCTTATCTGATAACCATTTGTGTGCAGAAGATCCTTCACCTAACACCTCATTCTTCCCAATTTCTGTAAGGTGCTTTTCAACGATATTGCGATGATTTTGATCTACAGACTCATTTATCGCATTTATAAGCTCCTTTGGATCCCAAGGCTTATTTATGAATTTATAAATCCCGCTTTCATTAATAGCCTTGGCAACAATGCGAATATCCGCCTCTCCACTCATTACTATCTTAATGCAATCAACCTTTGCTTCACTTAACTTTTTTAGAAACTCAAGGCCGTCCATACCGGGCATTCGATAGTCAACTACTACAACATCTGTTCCAGCACTGATTATTTTTTCTAGCGCTATTTCAGGCTCTGAATAAAACTCAAAGTCATAAGGCAGTTTACGTAGTAATCTTTTTACTGCGTTTAAAACTTTAATCTCATCATCGATTATTACTACTTTATCCATTATTACTCCTTATGCTGTATATAAATGACAAAGCTTTTCTGAGTATCTTTCTCAAGCATTCTTATTCTGGCAATAATATCACCGGTAATCTTTTGGCCTTTAACCAATAGCAGTATGCCACCCGGGGTAACTAAATCCTGAGCTAATACCATGCCTTCTTTTATGTTTTTTGTGCTTATTCCTTTTTCAACGGTTACAGCATTTTGTGCCGCTTCCCTTTTATAATTTGGTTTTACATTCTTTAAAAAAACATCAACAACTTTTTTATTGAATTTTGTTCCAGTGTTATTAACTAAGTATCTAGCTGCAGAATCATCACACTCCTGCTTTCCAGTTACAAACCCAAGCACGTATTCATCATATGTACTTATGACACCAATGATCTTTGCCCCTATTTCCACCTCTGCTCCCACTAAACCATCGGGAAACCCAGAACCATCTTCATGCTCACAATGGTGTCGAATGAATTTTGCCGCCTGATGCAATGGAGGAATTGACATTAAGGATGCTTCACCCAATATTGGATGCTCTCGATATTTTTTTTGTTCTGAAAAAGATAGCTCTGAATATGGAGTAGATATTATATTGTCAGGCATACCTATCAAACCTATGTTATGAAGCAATGCAGCCAAATAAATATCATTCATTCCTTGCTTGCTAATACCAATTGATTCAGCTAGCTTCTTAGCGTGTTGTGCAACTCTCCTGGCGTGTCCTGCCCTCCTCCCCTCTCTAAGCTCAATTAAATTGGCAAAGACATCAATAGTTGAGTTATATGCTCCTTTAAGCTCTTGCAAAGTTTGGTCTAAAAACGCAGCTGTCTGTTCTAACTCTTCTGTCCTTTTTTTAACTTCTACTTCTAGCTCTTGATTAAAGCTTTTCAGCTTCTCATTTTGCTTTTGGCTCAGGACCAATAATTCATCCCTTTCCCTTTCAAGAAAGATAATCTCTAAACCTCTTTCAATTGTCTTTTGTAGGTCTTCATCATTCCAAGGTTTGCTTATATAGCCAAAAATCCTTCCTTTATTTATCGCTTCTACTGCAGACTCGATATCAGCATAGCCAGTCATGAGTATTCTTACTGTCTTCGGATAAGTCTCAGCAACCTCAGTTAAAAACTCAGCGCCACTCATCTCAGGCATCTTCATATCTGAAACAACCACATCAATCTTTCGCTGTTTCATAATTTCCAAACCGTTTATTCCATTTTCTGCAGTAGAAATATGCCAGCCAGTTTTACGAAACCGTCTCCGCAATGATTGCAAAATGCTCGTTTCGTCATCAACAAACAATACACTTACTTCATTATCAACGCTTGAACTATCCACTTTTTCACCATTATTATTTATTCTCAATAATTATGCTCGAACTATTATCTCACTCACCTATCATAACTAATCCCATGTAATCATTTGGGGAACCTAAAGATTTAATCTTTAATTGGGTACTTTGTGCTTCTATTAAAGTAATATCTTGACGATACTCTACTTCTACATATTGCTTTAGTACTTGAACCACTCTAGCATCCAGCCGTGAAAATAAATTTTCTAAAGTATCCTCCGCCTTTATATTGAACATATCTTTTGCGCTATTATTAGCCTTTACTGTCTTGCAAAAAGAGTCTATATAGATAACCGGAGCAGTTACTGCATTAAGCACTTCACTATAAACTTGAAGCAACTTTTCTTTATTTTCTTTGTCAGAGTTGAGGCGTAAATTCATCTCAACTAAGTCTTCGCTTATTTTTTTGTTTTCCCTTACCAAGCGTTTGTTATCAAGATTAATCTTATAAAACTGAAAACATTGATTAATTATCGACTTTAACTCTTCGTTTACCCATGGCTTTGTTACATAACGATATATACTGCCGGTATTTATCAAATTTGCTATTAAGTTTTGGTCATCCGCACCAGTTAAAATAAGACGAATAATATCCTGGTATTTATCTTTTACTGTAGCTAATAGCTCCGTTCCACTCATATGAGGCATCATTAAGTCAGATAGAACTACTTGAAATTCATTTTGCTCCATTAGTTCTAATGCCTCATGGCCTGAATATGCAAAAAAAACTTCATAGCTTTCTGATTTCAATACTCTTTGGAGGGCTTTAATTATCCCTTCGTCATCATCAACACATAAAAGTTTTAATTGTTTCAATGCCATTTCCTCTATACTAATGAAGCTGTTGTTTTAACTCTTCATTTTCTTGCTCTAAGTCCATAATATGTTGCATCATGGTCATAGACTGCCTTGAGAACCTGTCTATAGTCAACTCTAACTCGGTAATATTGGCGCTTTTTGTAGATAGCTGATGAATTCTTTCCTGAAGGTCTTTTATACTGATCTGCCGAGAAGAAATTTCATTTTCAAGCTTTATAATTATATCTCCTTTTTTGCTTATATTATTCTCGAGATCTTTTAAACACTCTTCTAATCTATCTCTATCTATAGTGACTTCTTTTAATTGCTCCTTTAGCTTCATTACTGCATCTGAATCAGCACTGTTAATCTCAGCCAGATGAAAAGTTTCGTCCCTTAACCCAGAACAAACATTTTCAGCAAACCCATTCATAACCTCATTTAGCTCTTGAATTTTTTCATCATTTTCTGCAGGTGAAATACTTGTCATTGGAGCTACATCAGGACGTTCCAAGTAGTCATCTAGAGATAAACGAACTGTTTCGTATTCATTTATGAGTTTATCAATCTCATCTTCACTTTCTGTCCCTTCGACTTGACCGCGAAGATCACGCCTAAAGTCCTTGTTTGCAGTTGATTCTGAGGAAACCTGAGATTGAAGCTCATCAAACCTTACCTTATATGCCTCAAGATCAGTGATTCTCTCAGTTGCATCATTAAGCATTTGCTCAAGTTCTTGTTTTTCTAATTTTAAAGTTTCATTCATCTCAGAGGATATTTCACCAACTTGGCTTTGCTCATTTATATTATCATTCTCTAATTCATCTATTCTCTCTTGAAATAACTCAACCTGCTGCAATAGTTTTTTATTCTCTTGTTTAAAATAAACACTCTGCTTTTTTAATTCATACAAATAGGAATTATCTGAAGAGCTGTGATCCTTGAGCTCGCTTATACGCCTTTGAAGTTTTTGAACCTCATCTGAGTGATTACTCGAAGCGGACAATTCACCTAATAGTTTTTGTTCAATTTCTTCAAATTCACCAATAATTTGACTGAACTTATTTTCGTGTTTTTCAAGTTTTTTGATTGTAATTTCACCCATCTCTACAGCTGATATCTCTGAAAGAATAAAATCATGATGGCAGTGAATGCATGCAATTAAGGCTGGTGATTGCGGGTTATGCTCAGTAATTGGGTATGTTATCCCAATATCTTTGGCAAGTTTTTGGTATTTGGTTTGTAATTTATCCGCATGCTGATATAACTTTTCGGTGTACTTTCTAATTTTTTTGTGGTTATTAGCTGGAACCTCATTATAAGGTTGCTGGCTAATTCTATTATTATTTTTAATATGTCGACGCAAAAATAGCGTGCTAAAAAGCATGATAATTAGCATTACCTCAACTACCAACAAAGTTAGTGCTAACATCAAATTATCCATATAGGCTTCCATACGTATTGATTACATGTTTATAAAGTATAGAACAATGAATGATCTGCGCCATACATAAGCCATATGTTATTTATCGATTTGTTTTTAAAATGCTTATTCTTTTAACTAATCCACATTTTTCACAACCATTTTATGAACGACAACTTACTTATTTGCAATATTAAAAAAGGGACTCAAATGAGCCCCTTAAAGAGTAAGGATTTTAAGTTTGACGAACAAAATTTCCTTATTTTAAGCCGTCAGGCGTAGCTATCAACTAGCCCTAACGTCTTAACCTGAACTTCGGTATCCGCCTCTGCCTCTTCACCTTCAGCTTCGGTCAGATAACCGGAGTTATCATTTGTTGTGGATTTTCTTTCATCTCCACTGTTATTCTCCTGAGCATGCTCAGCACCGCTTTGCACATCTGCATCTGCCAAATTCAGCCCAGATTGAGAAAACATCTCTCTTAACCTTGGTATTGCTACCTCTAATGCTTCTCTGGTAGTTGCATGCTGCGCATTAAACGATACTGACGCCTGATCTTCCTGCATTTTAACAGTTACCTCAATCGGACCCATCTCAGCTGGTTTTAGATGCAGCTTTGCAGTAGTCAATCCGTTTTTTGCCATAAATGACAATCTTCCACCAATCGCCTGCTCCCACTCTGAAGTGGCAACCTGGTGCTCTACTGTATAGTTTTGTGGTGCAGCTGCGTGTTTATTAACTATGCCGGTGATATTGCTCCGTTCTGTCATTTTATTGGCGAGTAATTCATCAAAGCCCTGCAAAAAGTTATTTGTATCCAAATTTTTTGTTACCTTGCCAACTGTCTCAGCAGCAATGCTCTTATCGATCTGCTTTAATACGGATGATACCGGAGCAGCCGTAAGCGCTGTCTGCCCCTGCTTCAGGTCAATCTTGGCCAGCGCCTCTTCAATTCCTTCTGCGGTTTCGTCAAATACAGCCTCAACATTACTAATGCCTAATACTGCTTTAGTCTCTTTGGAAATAGCCTTAGATATTCTATTAAACAGATCCTCAACTCTGGCAACAAGCTCTGGCGCCTTTTGTTTTAGATCTTCCATCTGTGCAACTATAGACTGTAAGACCTGCAGATCCTCAGGATTTAGAACTTCTTCGAGCCCATGAATAATATCTTCCAAGCTCATATCTTCGGACATAAACAGATTTTTATCTTTAATCAGCTGCTGCATGTCCTGCGAAAACAACTGTCCTAGTGGCAACTGTATCTCATCAAGCGACAGTTCTAGATCTTCAAGCGGCAAGAGGTTGCCACTCTGCAGCTGAGCTAACAACTCTTCATTGCCACCTACCAGCTGCTTTAGGGCATTGATCTGCCCATGCATGCCGTCACTTAATAGAGAGGAGAATAGTCCACTATTACTAAGGCCCGACTGGTCAGCACCCGACTGCCCTGCAGCTCCGGAAACTGGCATGTCTGTTGCTGCCTGAAATGGCAATACTGAAATCATCTTGTTTCTCCATATTTTGAAACTACAAATATTGTTTAACTACAAGATTAACAGCAAAGATAATGCCAACTTTGGAATTTGGTTCAAAAAACTTTGATTTGCACGTGAGTACGTGACTCATTTATTTATAAATTGTAACAATGATATTGGAAAAATAGACCAGAATTTACGCACAGCACATGAATGTAACTTTGAAATTAATAGAATTTAGTATCCCTCGTCCGCATTGCAATAACGCTCTTCCCGTTCAGGGTTGGTTACCAGCGCCTTTGTTGCAGCCAGAGAGCACTTTTTAAATTGCCGGGACCAATATCGTGACTCACTTCTGGAGATTACCTGTGGATGCATAATGCGATACAGTTCAGATCGACAAAAATTAAACGCTATAGGGACAAGATTTTGACAGGGTGGGCTCTCTTCCATGGCGCATGGAAAATCCATTGATTCTGCATACTGACATATAGAGTCATTAAGACGTTCCCTTTCTGCACGTAAAAACTTGCCTTTTTTAACTGGGCGAAAACTGCGCTCATAGGACTGGATTCCAAAACGATCGGATGCTATTTCAGAAGCCCGCAGATAACCGTGGGTGTATGACACACCACCAATTATAAATATTAATATAAGTCCTTTATGCATTTTTTTAGTTTCTATTTACCCTATCCACAATTGTATCGGCATTTATTTGTATGACATTAGCATTGTAGATTAATTTCATTTACAACACCTGCTGAGTATTTCTCATAATATTTATTTAAATTTCCAACCATGCTATTTTTTAGATATAACACGGATGGAAGTTGCGGCAGGAATAAAAGCCGTAACGATAAATAAAAGCTAGAGCAACGGAACAAGAATGAAGGACAAGCTGATATCAGTATTGATTTATTTATTTGTTGGCATCTTATCAGTACTGTTTTTTTGTTGCTCCATGATAATCTGGATAACAACCATTCCTTTTGATAGAAGACTTGTTATTCTGCATTACTTCTCTTCAATTTGGGCCAGCTGCTGCCTAATGATCGTTCCCTGCTGGCAGATAAAAATAATTGGTCGCGATAAAATCCAAAGAACCAACTGCTACATAATGGTATCAAACCATGCATCTCAGCTTGATATACCTGTCGCCTATCAACTTTTCAAACCTTTTAAGTGGATATCCAAGGCCGAGGTATTTCAAATTCCCTTTATTGGTTGGAACATGTCTTTAAACCGCTATATCAAACTAAAAAGAGGTGACAGAGCTGGGATAAAACATATGTTATTAAGCTGTGAGGATAATTTAAAAAAAGGCAGTTCTGTGTTTATATTTCCTGAAGGAACACGCTCAACCAACGGTGCCATAGGAAAATTCTCAAATGGTGCTTTTGCCCTGGCAAAAAAGCTTAACACACCAATAATGCCAATTGTGATTAAAGGGTCGCATAAGGCATTACCAAAACATAGCCTTGTTATCAAAGGCAATCACTCAATAACCCTTGAGGTTTTGGATCCGGTAATGCCAGAATCTTTTGCTGATAAGTCACCAAAGCAGATTGCTGATGAGGTTAGGAAAATGATCGAAAATCAGCTGGGTTCAGCTGTCAGTTGATTCTGATATTTTTTTTTCAAGTTCAAGGCGCAGCTCGTTTAAAAAATGATGAGCGCACTTGCAGTGCGTGACTCATTGGTAACGAACCGCACCAAAGATGTTGGGAATTAACGGTGAAGCAATACCGGAAACTCCTCCCTCATCTTCTTTTGCAAATCCAAATCAATTTCAGAGAATATTACCCCAGCCCCTTTTTCTAGCCTTGCCTTGATCCTTCCCCATGGATCAATAATCATTGAGTTACCGTAGGTTTTACGTCCATTTGTGTGGACGCCACCCTGGTCAGCAGCAATAACGTAGCACAGATTTTCCACTGCTCTGGCTCTTAGCAACGGCTCCCAGTGCACCCTTCCAGTTTGTTCAGTAAACGCCGATGGAACTATGATTATTTCTACACCCGCTTCATGCATTTCCCTGTACATTTCAGGAAAGCGTATATCGTAACAAATTGACAATCCAACCTTACCGATACTGGTTTGTATTACAACTACGTTTTTTCCTGGATTATAGGTATCTGATTCCCTGTATGTTTCCTGACTGGCTTTAATATATACATCAAACAGGTGCTTTTTATCATAACGCGCTATTTCCTGCCCATCTTTACCATAAACCAGGCATGATGCTCTAGCTTTGCCTGTTTTATCAAGGATTGGAATTGAACCTGCTGCAATGGTAATGCGTAAGTCATGCGCTAGCCTGGATATTGTTTCCTGAATCTTTCCTTTTCCATGCTCTTCTGCCACCGATATGGTTTCTGGGGTATTATTGCCCATAAAGGCGAAGTTTTCCGGAAGCAGGATAAACTGCACACCTTTATCTGCTGCGATCTTAATTAATGATTCTGCCTGGCGTAGATTATGATCAAGCTGATCGGTTGATACCATTTGTACTGCGGCTGCATATTTTTTATCTGTGCTCATCTTTTTTTTCACTGCTATTTTCGAACCAATTTTGAGAGCAAACTATTCATCGCCCCCAAAAAGCTCATCAACATTATACTCCGGCTCTTCTCGCTTGATCTCTTGTTTTTCCATCTGCGGATCATCCCATGATCCTGTAACCTTGTATTGAACCTGACTAAGTTTTTCTAAAGGGCTTTGAAATACTTTTTGCAGAATTAAAATTCCGACACCGACTCCGGTTCCAGCTGCTAGACCACCAACTAACGGCAGAGCAGAACTTGCCTTTGGAGTAATAGTTAACAGCTGATCTAGATCTTTATCGCGCAACCCGATACGCCCTTCCATTTCTACTGTAGCTGCAACACCTTTGAGCATAAAACCTTTGATGTAGGCATTGCCTTCACGCGCATCTACTGTGCCTTTCAAAGTATCAAAGGCAAAACCTTCGCTGAAGATATCCCTAAAATCAAAAATCATTCTGCGCCATAAAGTCTCAATACTGAAAATTCCGATCATGCGACCGAATCCCGGCTCAACCTGCAGTAGCTGTCCATCACGAATCTCATAATCAACATGCCCCTGAATAGATGCGATATCAACTTCCCATGGAGACCCTTTCCAAAACAAATCGTAGTTGGCTTTTCCGCTACCATTACTCATCTGTCCTTCCTGACCAAAGATATCTATTATTGCCCCAACATTGCGGGCATCCATCTGCGCCTGAAAAGTTGTTTTTTCCCCAATTTTTGGGCTCTTCAGCCAGCTTCCATTGGCTTTCAGGTTGACTATATCACCGGTTATATCGATCCTATCAAACTGCATTCCTGCCGGTATCGGGTTAGATATAAAGTTTAAACTACCCAGTTTTTTGCCGTCTATAAACATGTTTTCTACTACAATATCTAATGCTGGGATTTCCTGCGGATTAAGCTCTACTGCTTTTTGTTCTGACTGCGCTTTTTCAGGCATTTGCTCTTTGCCTTTTTTATCAGCATTTTCATCTTTCCCAAGCTGCGCTTCTACATCCAGTCTTTCAAAAATCCCTTTTAGCTTTTTGATTTTGCGCCCTTCTTTGGTAGCCAGAAGGGTGCCTTTAACTTTGTCGCTGGAAAGATCTATCTTCCAACCGCCTGTTCTTTTATTTAGCTTGGTAGTAATCTCTTTAAAACTGCGATTAGCAACTACAAGCTTGCCCACATCAACTTTAAAAT
This sequence comes from Gammaproteobacteria bacterium, assembly GCA_004796365.1. GTDB lineage: Bacteria > Pseudomonadota > Gammaproteobacteria > QZLD01 > QZLD01 > QZLE01. The sequence goes on from QZLE01000113.1 coordinate 20,555, forward strand.
CACTAAAGTCAAAATCCTGCATCTCGGTGTCACCTTTTGGCAGAGTAAACATTGAGTCAAGCGACTTTTTCCATAAATCAACATCAAACTCTCTAACCGCGCCATAAACCTGCAGCCCTTTTACCCTGGGTATCTTAGCACTTTTTGCTCCTAGTAAAATTTGCCCTCTCTCAAGACGGGTAAATGAATCGTCTTCAAACCTGATTTTTGCAGACCCTATTTTTGCAATATCTAAACCAAAATCCACCTCATCACTTTCGAGAAATTTAAGTGAAAACTGTACATCGCGTTTTTCATTAGAACTAACCTTTGCTACAGGTTGTGGCAATAATATTGAGGTTCCAACAAGATCAGTACTTGCCTTGATAAACAGCCCTCTATCATAAGGGGCTGCAGACGGGTTAGGTAACTTAACACGCACATCCCACTTTGACTCACCATCTATTTTGCTAAATATTGAGCTTAATCCCTTAAGCGGTAATCTTTTAGGGTCAATATTTACCGTGGCATCTATGATGGTATCGACTCCGCCAACGCGATTTTTTATACCAAAGATATTAAGATTTACTTTTCTATCAAATAACACAGCATCAAGGTCGCTATCCTTTGCTCCTTTCTCATTAAATCTCAAACTTCCGTCAAGATCAGTAAGCTTTAGAAAAGAATCTTCGAAGCTATAATCAACATCTTTAAAAGCTATCTCTCCATCTACTTTAGTGTCAGATATCCTCGACATTACCAGTGGCATTTTTATATCTATATCAAGGTTAGTTAACCCTGTTATTTTAGTTTTTGCCAGACTCTCTGATTTGGCAAATGGCAGTGGGCTATTTTTTAAAAAGTCTATAAAATCTTGTCCGCTCCCTTCAACATCGGCTTTGATCTCCAAGGGCGATCCGGAAAAATTATCGATCCTGGCATAGCCAGAGTTTATCTTCGCTGTCTTGCCAATTTTGCCTTCAAGAAAGGTGATATCCATTCCATTATTGTGGAATAGCAAACGTGCTTTGGCCTGTTTGATATTATCCCAGTCAGGTGAAAAATTCAGATCAACGTTATCTGCAATTGCATCAACTTCAAAGATTCCATTTCTGTTATCAAAAGGAAAATCATCCAAACGCCCATATACTAACACCTTACCCTTGGTAACCTCACCAGATAAGAATGCATTATCCAGCCAATCTATTAATTGAGTACCCATAACCTTTGCCGGATAAAAATTTCGGGCTTTTCCAGATAGGCTTCTATTGATATTTGCCTGTAAATCAATAACTCCGTCATATTCATCAGTACCGGTATAATCAAACCTGAATTTTGCGGAAACTTCATCCGAAACAATATCCATACCATAACTTCGCAGCGTAAAACCACTATCATCAATACTCCATGACACATCACCTTCAAGGTTACTCATGTTAAATGGCCTACGAAATAAGTTTCCCGTTAATAGTTCTCCGTCATTACCTGGAGTTGACACTCTAACCAGCCCATTGTCTGCTGTAGCCATGACACGGTAGTTTATTCCTTTCGAGTAACAGCGGCTTGCGCCTATGCCAAATGAAAACTGATCAATGTTTATATCTGTTGCAATGGACTTTAATGAATCATTCTCAATAGATAAAAATACCTCCCCCTTTTCCATATGGGCAGATAGCGCTGCCTTTTTGATCTTTTTCTTAATTGATTGATCGATACCAGGGACTATTGAAACCAGCTCGTAGCTGTCATTAAACTCTATCCCTTTAAATGTCACTCCGACTTCTCTTTGATCAACCGTTTCACCAATATGGGTCCACATGGATAGCTCATCTGCCCCCCAGATATCGTCGTTTTTTACAACCTTTAGGTTGGCAGCATCCATCTTCCAACCATAAACACCTGTGGTAATCGCAAAATCAGCATCGATCGTATCCAATTTAATATTCTTAACTTCGCCATTTTGTGCTGTACCTTGCAAACCTATATCACGAGCAAGAATCCTTCCCTGCACCTCTCGAACTTCCTGGCTATCAAACTCACCCCAAAGCTGAAAATCCAAACTTCCTTCGGTTGGTCGTGGGTATTGTGTTAGCTCAGAAATAACTGGCCATTTATGCAGACTAATCCTTGTACCCTGCACATAAAACTCTACGGAAGGAATAATAGACTGACCCTGCCTTTTTGCCATCTTCGAATAAAAACGGATTCTATCACCCATAGATGATGGAAGTTGAATCGCACCTGCTAATGTGGGCCCGTCTTCATCTTTATCCAAAATCAGGTTGATACGATTGGCAAGTTGAGCTTCGCCACTTATAGCATCACGAAACAGCAGGGTACTATCTACAATGCGAATCCTTGTCTTTACATCACTGAACTCTTCAATAAATGTCTTTTTGACCTGTGACCTAGCAGGTTTGCCATTTTCCTCACTGGCGAATACCTCTTCAAAACTACTAAGCCCTTGAAGTACAAACTTTCCATTTAAATCACGCTCGATAGACAGATCAAGCCCTATAAGATCAATGGTCTCAGGCTCCACTTTCATTTTTTTTATTGCATCCAGGGTATCTACAGAGACCCTGAGATCCTGAAGCTGAAACAGCTCGGTCTTTCCATCCTTTGCCAGAATCTGCGCCTTACTGATTCTGATTATTACATCGATTCCGTTTAGCTTTACAGCCAGGTTTTCAATACTGACTGGATGCCCCAAGTATTCCGTTAGCCACTCCTGAAGATCCTGTCGATATGCAGGCACACTAGGAATCATTATCCTGATAACTGTGACTGCCAATGCTAGCATAATGAGGATAGCGGATATTAACCCTATACTCGACAGCCAGACTTTGTGATATGCGGATCTTTTCAAGGTGTTTGCCTATGTTCTTTTTACCTTAGACAGGCACAACATCATATTGCTCCTGAGAATATGAAACTTCTGCCTGAAATCTGAGAGATTTATCAGTAAACGCTTCTAATTCGGCCACGCTAGCTGATTCTTCGTCCAATAAAAGATCAACAACTTCCTGTGATGCCAAAATCAGAAACGACTTGGTCTGGAACTGCCGACCAAGCCTTATAACCTCACGAAATATCTCATAACAAACTGTATCTACAGCCTTGATAAAACCTCGACCACCACAAGTCGGGCAGGTTTCGCATAATATATGCTCAAGACTTTCTTTGGTTCTTTTTCTCGTCATTTGCACCAAACCTAGAGATGATACCTCAGAAATTGTTGTCTTTGCGTGATCTTGTTCAAGACTTTTCTCAAGCATATCCAGAACTTGCTGTTTATGCTGTTCTTCTAGCATATCGATAAAATCAAGGATGATAATTCCCCCAAGATTTCGCAACCTTAATTGCCGCGCTATCGCCTGCGTCGCCTCAAGATTGGTCTTAAATATCGTTTCTTCAAGATTACGACTACCAACATAAGCACCGGTATTCACATCTATTGTGGTCATAGCCTCAGTCTGATCAATTATCAGATATCCTCCGGACTTAAGCTGAACCTTGCGTTCCAAAGCTTTTTGAATCTCGTCCTCTACTCCGTAAAGATCAAATATCGGACGTTCCCCTTTATAATATTCAACCCCTGGCAACATATCTGGTAGAAACTTCTCACAAAACTCCTGCACCATAGTACAGGTATCTCTTGAGTCGATTCTCGTACGCTCAACCTGCGAACCACCTAAGTCCCTTAAAGTTCTTAAAAACAATGGTAGATCAACATGAACCAAAGTGCCTGGTTTGGCATTTTTTGCCTTTTCATTGATAGACTCCATGAGCTTTCTCAAAAAGATGCTATCTTCCTCAAGGTGGTGTTTATCTACCGATTCAGCGGCGGTACGAACTATAAAACCGTATTTATCATCCTCGCCTACACATTGATGCATACTATCAAGCAAGCGGGCACGCTCGCTCTCATCCTCAATCCTTGCAGATACGGCAATATTTTTCGAATTAGGCAGTAAAACCAAATAGCGTGATGGAATAGTCAACTGTGTAGTAAGACGGGCCCCCTTTGTTCCAAGCGGGTCTTTCAACACCTGCACCAAGATACTCTGCCCTTCATGCAGGATTTCGTTGATATTTGGCTCCGGCGTTGATTGATCTGCGTAATCTGAAGAACAAATTACATTTCCAATAATATCTGACACATGCAAGAATGCAGCGCGATCCAAACCAATATCTACAAATGCAGCCTGCATACCAGGCAGAACGCGCGACACCTTGCCCTTGTATACATTACCAACCAGACCACGATTTGAGCTTCTCTCAACATGGACTTCAAGCAAAACTCCATTACCGAGTAACGCAACACGTGTTTCCCTTGGAGTAATATTGATCAGCAGCTCCTGGCTCATAGATTTCCTTTATTTTGTTTGAATGATTATATCTGATCCAATAACTGAGCAGTCTCAAAAACAGGCAATCCCATCACCCCGGAATAGCTACCATCAATATTAGATATAAACCTGGCAGCAAGTCCCTGAATAGCATAAGAACCAGCCTTATCAGCAGGCTCTCCTGTTTCAATATAGGTTAATATCTCATCACGATCCAATTGTTTAAACGTTACAATTGTTCTGTTTGTGGTGAAGATAACACTATTTTCTAAAGCTATAGCTACAGAGGTATAAACATAGTGGAGACGTCCTGATAATTTTGTAAGCATTCTAATGCTGTCATTCTGCCCCAAAGGTTTTCCAAATATTTCACCATCAACTACCACAACCGTATCAGAACCGAGAGTTGGTCGCTTTTTAGTGCTTGCGGCATAACCGGCCTGCGCCTTCTGAATCGCCATACGCAGAACAAAGTCTTCCGGCATTTCTCCAAGATGTGGCGTTTCGTCGATCTCGGCACTAATGATGTCAAAATCCACACCAATCTGCTGTAACAACTCTTTGCGACGTGGGGATTTTGATGCGAGATATATTTTCTTGTTTGGTTTATTGGTCATGGGAAAGATTATATAGATTTGAGTCTGGAATCAAAAGCATCTGGGGCATTGATCTTAGATCAACTAACTTCTGGCACCGATTATTTACAACTAAGAAATCAAGTGGCGCCGGCAATCGGTTGATTTATTGATAATTAATATAGTAATAAACAAAAAACCCCGACAAAAATTGCCGGGGCCTTTTGTTTGTCTCTCTCTCAAACTTTTAATTATCCAAAGATAATCTCTTCTGAAAAACCTGTGCGTTCAAGAATTTCACGCAGTTTTTTCAGTGCATCAATCTGGATCTGTCTTACCCTTTCACGAGTAACACCAATCTCATTACCAACCTGCTCTAACGTAGACTTAGAATAGCCATGAAGCCCAAATCGACGTACAATTACCGCCTGTTGCTTTTCATTCAATTGCGAAAGCCACTCTTCGATATGGCTCATGATATCCTCTTCCTGAAGCAAACGTGATGGGTCTGGGTTAGTATCATCTGCAATTGAATCAACCAAAGTTCTGTCTGCATCTTTACCAATTGGTGTATCAACAGATGAGATTCTCTCATTCAGACCAAGCATTTTCTTGACTTCATCAACCGGGCGATCAACCGCGGCAGCAATCTCTTCTGCAGTTGGCTCGTGATCAAGGTTCTGAGAAAGTTTGCGTGATACACGCAGGAATGAATTGATTTCTTTGATTACGTGGATAGGTAATCTGATGGTACGAGTCTGGTTCATAATCGCACGTTCGATGGTTTGTCTAATCCACCAGGTAGCGTAAGTTGAAAATCTGAAGCCTCGCTCTGGATCAAACTTTTCTACCGCACGGATAAGACCAAGATTACCTTCTTCAATAAGATCAAGAAGAGGAAGGCCTCGGTTCATGTAACGTCTAGCAATCTTTACAACCAGGCGCAGATTACTTTCAATCATTCGTCTTCTACCAGACTCATCACCTTTCTTTGCAAGCCTGGCGTAGTAAACCTCTTCTTCCGCAGAAAGAAGTGGTGAAAAACCAATTTCGCTTAAGTATATACGGGTTGCGTCAACATTTTTGTCAGCATATGCATCATCTGTTGCTGTCTTTGTCGCAACAGGGGCTGTCGTTTCTTCAGCCGCCTCGCATTCTGTTTCATCAATATCAGGGAGGTCAGAATCATCTAGATCGACATCATCAATCTCATTTTCATCTTCTTCAAGAGCGGCATCTGCTTCTAATGGGGTTTCTGTCTTTGCCTCCGGTTCAAACTCAATCACTTCAGCCTTTTTCGGTTTACGACCACGCTTTTTCGGAGCAGGCTTTTCCGCCTTCTCTTCCTTAGCTTTTTTGGATTTAGTCGTCTTTGAATCTGGGGTTGCTTTTGAATTCGGGGCTACCGCTGCACCATCCATAGGTTCAACTATTGCGGTTGAGTCATCCCACTCAGCTTCCGGCTTAACAACACATTTTCTCGCCATGACACATCTCCTTTGCTATTTCCCGTTTTAACTGACATTTTCAAAACTAACGCATAAACTGCATTTGTTAACTGTCCTGGGTTTTCCTAAAGACTCCATTCCTCAGTAAGATTTTGTCCGCCCAGTATTGGCTACTTTGAAGGTAAATAACGAAGAGGGTTAACGGGTTTTCCATCCCTACGTAACTCAAAAAACAGAGCTGCTTTGTTTGAGGAAGACCTTCCCATCTTTGCGATTACCTGCCCTGCCTTCACTTTGTCTCCTTCCTTGACAAGTATTTCGGCGTTGTAACCGTACGCGGTCAAAAATCTTTTATCGTGTTTTACAATAATCAATTTTCCGTATCCAATCAAGCCACTTCCGCTGTAAACTACCTTGCCGGACCTGGCAGCAAAGACTTTTTGCCGGTATTTTCCGCCAATTTCAAGTCCGGTTTTGGCCTGATTGCCAGATTGAAAACGCTTGACCACGTGGCCTATAGTAGGCCATCTCCAGCGCCCCTTAACTGTGAACTGTTCCACATTTCTAGGTTTTTTTCTTTTTTTATTGATATTACTGGGTTTTTTATTATTCTTTTGTGAACTATGAGACTGTTTGCCTTTTATTCTATTATTATTTAATGAACAATAAGTTGTGAGCTTCTGACCGGGGTAAATAGTGTACGGATACCGAAGTTTATTGCACTTAGCGATTGTGGTAACTTTTCTCCGATAAAACTTTGCAATGGAAAAAAGTGTATCCCCTTTGCGTACAATATGCACCCGATCATTTGATTTTGCATAATAATGTACCCCCCCACTACGCTCGATAACATCGGGGGTTTTATGCGAACTGCAACCAAGGGTTAACAAAATTGTAACAATTGCTGATAGCTTCAAAGTCACAGATAAAGAGAATTCAAATCTATGCAGCAAGGCAAACAATAATTCAGAAATATTGAGGGTAAACTTGTACAGGCCAGGTCTTTTTTTTCTGCCGCTTAGCCAGAAAAAAACCTGCGTTTTAGTGCAAATATGGTTTAATTGCTCCCAAATATACTGCAACCAGAACTCCAATCCCTAATGTGGCCCACCCTAGCCTTTCGATATTTCTTCTTATCACTGGTTCCATTTTTGGTCCGCCCCATGCCATAAAACCGGCAACAAGATAGAACCTGGAACCCCTTCCAATGATTGATGCTATAACAAAAAGCGCCGGATTCATAGTAAGTACGCCGGCTGTTATAGTTATGATTTTGTAGGGAAACGGAGAAAAGCCAGCAACAAATACAACCCAAATACCCCACTCAGCAAAAAGGTCTTTAGCTCCCAGGTATTTATCCCAATATCCCGCTGACTGCAAAATAGGTTCGATCAGTTCAAAAGCAAACATCCCTATCAGATAGCCAAAAATCCCCCCTAGCACCGACATTACTGTAGTCAATGTCGCAAAACTGTACGCCCTTTGCGGCTTCCCTAGAGTCATTGGTATTAGCATCACATCTGGCGGCACCAGAAAAAATGATGACTCGGTAAAACTCAAAACAGCAAGCCAAAACGGCGCATTTTTATGTTTAGCCAAGTCCATTACCTTGTCATACATTTTTGCAAACACAGCTCTTCCTCACCCACTAACCAACGGCACAAACTTAACCTGGTCAATAACCTCTTCTTCAAACTCGTCACTATGACGAGTGTACAAGCGCAGATACTGCGCACCATACTGACCGCCAACTGGTATCACCAGGCGTCCACCATCGGCAAGTTGTTCAAATAGCGGCTCTGGCACCTCCTCAGGAGCAGCTGTCACCACTATCGCATCAAAAGGTCCTTTAGATTCCCAACCCCAGGTTCCATCAGAAAGTTTTGGATAAACATTACGCATTTCCAGCTTTCTGAATACCTTACGCGCCCTTTCATGCAAAGCTTCAATTCGCTCAACTGTATAAACAGTTTTAACCAACCGCGCCAGAATAGCAGCCTGATAACCGGAACCGGTTCCAACCTCAAGCACCTTTTCCGGGACACCATCGCGTAATACCGCCTCTGTCATTCTGGCAACAATATATGGCTGTGAAATAGTCTGGCCGTGACCAATAGGAAGAGCGCTGTCTTCATACGCCCTGCTGGCGAGTGCTTCATCTACAAACAAGTGACGCGGCATACGTGCAATAGTATCCAGCACGGTCATATTGGTTATCCCCTGATCCTGGAGTCTTTGCTTAAGGCGATCTCTTGTCCGTTGAGACGTCATTCCAATACCCATGATATGAGTGGTGTCTATCATATTTACTCCTGACCTTCACCTGATTGTTTTGCCAATACCGAATCTTCGGCAAAGGCCAGCCCTTTTGAAAAAAAGCTGTCCAGAGGCTGCAGCTCTTCGTTCTTGGTTAAGTTTATCTGCAGGGGTGTCACCGAGACAAAACCATTTTTTACTGCGCTAAAATCAGTCCCTTCACCTGCGTCAACCCCCTCTCCAGGAGGACCAATCCAATAAACTTCATGCCCACGTGGATCAATCTCTTTGACCAGTTCTTTTGGCCTGGCACGTTTCCCAAGCCTGGTAACCTTTATCCCTTTAAGCTGCTCATACGGAATATCAGGAACATTAATATTTAATACCGTTTCGTGGTGTATTGGAAAATTGTCGATATGCTCAACCAAGTCTGCGATAACTTTGGCTGCAGTCTCAAAATATTTAGGCTTAAAGACAGGGATGGAAACGGCTATAGACGCCTTTCTAGCATATCTACCTTCCATTGCGGCGGCAACTGTGCCGGAATATAAGACATCATCACCCATATTTGCACCGTGATTTATCCCGGAGATTACGATATCTGGAGTTGAGTCTAAAAGGCCAGTCATGGCCAAGTGAACACAGTCAGTAGGGGTGCCATCGATAGCAATCACTTCATTAGCTGTTCCTGCATCAGAACTTTCTATTTTGAAGGCCCTTTTGCGCATCGGGCGCTCCAGCGTCAAAGACTGACTACAACCACTAAGATCCCGCAGCGGTGCCACTACGGAAACTTTGGCTATCTTCCTGAGAGCTTGAGTCAGTACCTGAATCCCTGGCGCATGATACCCATCGTCGTTGCTAACTAGTATATGCATTTGATCGAATTCTCGCGCCAAACCGCATTGCTAAGCCAATTGCAATAATTTGCAATACGCCTTGCATGGCAATTTGAATATTTTTCCTGAAATACAACCACTTGGTGTGGATAAAAGCAGGCTGCAAGTGTACTAGAAATAAGGCTCTTAGTCTAATGAAAATAGTATTTAAAATTAGATATAAAACAACTTAAGTGTCTTTTGTTTTATCACTTTGCCAGGGGCAATTGAATTATAAATTTTGCCCCTCCCCCTTTCAGCGATTCTACCCAAATATCTCCACCATGAACCTCAGTGATAATAAAGTATGAAACGCTCAACCCTAAACCAGTTCCTTGAGCAGTTCGCTTGGTGGTAAAAAAAGGTTCAAAGATTCGTGTTCGCACCTCTTCTGGTATAGATGGGCCATTATTCTCAATTTCAATTCGAATTTTGTTTTCATCTTTTTGGTTAATTATGCGCAAAACAAAAATCGGCTCCTCTATACTCCCTCCCTGCATGACCTCAGCGCCATTTTTGAGGATATTCATGATAACTTGCTGGATCTTTCCAACTTCACAGACAACCATTGGCAAATTTTCGTCATATTCTTTTATTATTTTAATTTGCTTAAAGTCATAGTTATTTTTTAGATTAAAACCCAAAGTCGATAATTCTAAACATTTATCAATAACATCAGCCATGTATTGAGGGGATAGCGCACCATCATCTTTTCGTGCAAATCCAAGCATATCGTGCACAATTTTAGCAGCACGTTTACCTGACAATATAATACGTTCAAGCCCTACCGTAACTTGCCTTGCATTTAAAAACTTGGCAATTTGCTCCATAGTAACACCGACCTCATTAGCAGCTTTTATATTGGCAGGCATATTGGGATCAGTCAGCCGATTTTGAATAACGCTGGCATTTTGCACAATTCCACCTAAAGGGTTATTGATTTCATGCGCCATTCCAGCAGCCAGCCCCCCTAAAGATAGCATCTTCTCATTTTGAACCAGCATCTCCTCAATTCGAACCTGCTCTGTAACATCATCAATTCTAATTACTGCTCCATCAATACCATCTGCAATTAGTGGAAAGATCGAAATATTCTCGTATTTTTTTATACCTTCTTCATCATGAACTTGCTTAATAAGAGTTTGTTGTTGCTTGGACTTAATCGACTCTAAAACTTTGCTTGAATCGATACGCTCGATTATTTTATCTAACGGTTGTCCTATAGCTTTATATACAGCAATACCAATCTGACTTTCAGCCTCAGCATTCCATTGCGTTACCCAACAGTTCGTATCAACCCCAATTAGTACTGATGGCATGGAGTCGATAATATTTGACAGATAGTTACGCGCCCTCTTGAGCTCTTTTTCTGATAATTTACGATCAGTAATATCTGTAATCATTCCTACCAGATTTGTCACCTTTCCGGCATTATCTTTGGTCGAATACGCTCGCAAAAAGATATCCAAGACTCGTCCATCAGCTGCATGCATATTTACTTCACCAACCCACTCTTTCCCAACCATTATGGTGCTAAAAACTTCACGGCCAACCGATTCATCGACAAACAGGCTACTCGGAGGATCATTACCAATATCACCAAATAATTTATCAAAAGCTATATTCTGATAATAATGTTTACCACTGGCCGTTGACATCCCTATTGCATCTGTTGAAACCTCCACAACAGTTTGAAAAACCTTTAGCTTTTCCTCTGCAAGTTTTTGTTCGGTGATATCTGTATGCACACCTACCAGATTTGTTACCTTTCCGGTATTATCTTTTATCGAATAAGCACGTAATAATATGTCTAGTGCTTGGCCATCAGCAGCATTCATCTTGACTTCGCCAACCCACTCTTTACCTGCCATTATGGTGCTAAAAACTTCACGGCCAACCGATTCGTCAGCATAAAGAGTCGCTGCAGGATCTTCTCCAACATTTCCAAATAGCTCATCAAACGCTTGGTTTTGATAGTAATGCTCACCTTGTGCCGTTGACATCCCTATCGCATCGGTTGAAACTTCCAAGGCTTTTTGAAAAACCTTGAGTTTTTCCTCTGCTTGTTTCTGTTCAGTAATGTCTCGAAAATTCCAAATCCTGGCTTTTTGCTCACCAACATCAAGCAAATTGCTATATCTTTGAACTATTCGACCATCATTGAGCCGTATTTCATCTGCGCTTTCTTTTGAGCCATTATTAATTATTTCCAAACGTGCTTTGAATTTTTCTTGATCTGAAACTTTAGCAAGCATCAGGTCTATTAGCTTAATTTCATCTAACTGTTGAATTGATGACTCAGGAATAGTCCAAATCTGAGCAAAAATGGAATTAGAGTAGAGAATCTTGCCATTCATATCAATCACAAGAACCCCATCTAGTATAGAATTGAGGGTTGCACTCAAGATAATTTCTTTGTCCAACAAATTTCTCTAAGCCTCATTTTTTATAATATCTATCACGCTTCTTAAGTATAGCACTAAGCAAATAAAAAAGGCTTGCGCATAACATGCTTTTTCTATAGACAATTATTGCAGGATGTGACTAAAAAATTTGTAACTGTAACGCAGAAATTGAGAAAATATACGCGAATTTACCACATTAGATCATCAGGGATCTGATAATCAGCATACGGATCATTCTCATCAACTGTGCTTGAGGTGTCATCAGCAGTTTTGATGATTACTTCAGCATCGCGCTGTTCAATCTTCTCAGCAACTTTAGCAGGAATTAGCTCATAACCTTCACCAAACTTTGCAATAACTAGCAAACCACTACTCAAGTGTTGCTGGATCTTAGCGCTAACATAAACCTGTTTGATTTTGGTTCCGTCAGTAAAGCTATAAGCAA
>QZLE01000016.1 GCA_004796365.1 Gammaproteobacteria bacterium
CTACTGATGTAATAGTAGATGATATTACTGAAGATCAACTAATCTGTCGTTCGATGTGGGATGCTCCAGAGATCGACGGGCAGGTGTTTGTTGATCTTGTTGATGGTATTGAGGTTGGTGATATTGTGCCGGTATTGATTGATACCTCGGATGAACATGATCTATGGGGTAAGGTTGCGGAGTAACTTTTTATCCGGTAATAATGTTTATTAGATCTCTGATCCTTGCGTCATAACTATGATGTTTGAGCACATGCTCATACCCTGCGTCGGCGATCGTATTTCTAGCCTGGTCATTATTTACGTAGAATTTGGCCTTTTCGTTCATCTCTTCAACTGACTTAAAGCAAACCACGTGCTTGTCCTGCTCGAAGTATTTGTCGATCTCTTCAACCCAATCAGTTAGTAGAAATCCTCCAGCAGCAGGAACTTCATAAAGACGTAGGTTCATGGCGTGACCCTTGCCAAACCAGTTGTGGATATTAAGGTTAACCTTTGATTGGTTGAAAACCAGGTTGGTATGGCGGCCGAAGGCGCCAGGATGTAGCTGAACGCTGTCGATATTGTCGTTTTTGTGCCATTGCGAAATTGAGCTGTTTTTCTGCCAGCCTGGTCCAAAAATGTGTAGGCCATTGACTTCCAACTGACTTAGCATCTCTTCTCTGTAGGCTGAGTGTGTTCCCAAGAAGCTTATGTCATAACGCTTTCTGACTTTTGTTCTGGAAAAGTGCGCTGTGTTAACTGCAGATGGTAGGTGATGCACATTAGTAAGCCCTTGCTCTTTATAACTTCCAAGGGTTTTTGAACAGTTGGTAAGGTATATATCATATGATGGAGCATTAACCATTGATCGTTCATGGTCGAGCGGATCATCAATCCAGTAGCCAACTGTTGTAACGCCCATACTGCTGATTAGTTTTATGGTCTCAGGGTATATTTGCACCCCTTTCACAATCAAAAGAAAGTCAGGCTTGTATTTACGACACCCACTTATTAGGGTTTGATTGACAGCATAATGGTATTTGTTCTCGTAGTTTTCATTGCGCAGTGGTTTTGGATAAAGGTTTAGCGGGAAAGGACGCTTATCATAGTCAAAGTAACGAACCTTATGCCCATCTCTTGCCAGCGCATGGCCGATATCGAGGCCTACTTTGGTTCTGGAGTCCTTAAGCGGGGTTGCGATAACAAATGAGAATTTTTTGTCCATAATACGAGTCCGGCAAGTTTCTTTTAAGCATAATACTATGATTATAGATCTAATTTGCTGATTGTTCTTCAATTTGCTTAGAAATTAAGGATCACACCATAAATATTGTTTTTATCAAGCTGTTTTCTATTGGCAATAACGTATTGACCAGTAATAAATGAATGCTGAGTATTTAATTCTATAATATAGAGTTTTTAATCGGTTCTTCTGATTCTCGTGCCGCCATGTTACTGTTTTCATATTGGAAAGATCCCATTTCGTTAGTGCATTTGATTTTCGCCACTTTTTTCCTGTATCTATTACTATAGCGCTGTCTGTAGGTTCTCCATAGTAAATAAACTTTGGATTCGGATAAGCCTTGGTTGCGCAACTTTCCCGAAATTGTTTTTCTGGATCTTTTTCATTGTTGAATCGTTCTATTAACTCTTTGATGTATGCTGTTCTCAAAAAAGACGGGTTGAGGCTTAAGCAATCGCTATAGGTGAAATCAGTAGTTTGAAATTTTGAATTCGAAGTCAGGTTTAATCGCATACTAACTATTTTTTTGTGTTTAAAGGCGTCTTCAACTTTTGATATATTAACTCTCCTTTTCAGACACCAGTCATCTTCCAGGTGAAAGAATATATCAGAATTTACTTGCTCCCAGCCCCACTTTACAGCCTTGGAAAAAGAAGGTTCTTTTGGAGTTCTATAAACCACGTTATCAAAAAACTCTTTACAAATACCTATAATATCTTCTTGAGAGTATTTGTCTGTTTCGCCGCTTGGGTCTATGTTGGCTATCAGTCTGACGTTATAGTTTTTGAGCAATTTTTTTTTAAAAGAATTTAACGTAATTCTGATTATCTTAGGTCTTACTACGCCAATAAAAACTACATCAATTTGTCGTTTTGTAGCCACTGCTATTCTCCAACTGTTTGTTTGTGATAAGTGTTTCCTTTTTAATACTGGTAAGACCTGCCAGCATAATTATCGATAATATCCCGTGTTCGTGGTGCAAAGTAGTGTTAACCAGCCCAACTGCGGTAATTGTTATCCAGGCTGAAGCAGCGGTACCCCAAAACAACAGCTGATCTGATGAGTCTGTTTTTTTTGGATAATACCTAACAATTCCAAAACCCGTGCAAAGGAGGAAAAATAGCAGTGAGACTAGGCCTACAGTACCCTTTTCTGCCATGGTGTTTATATAAAGATTGTGTGCATGAGAAAAACTCATGTGGTTTTTTGGAATATACAATTTGTTTTGATTTTGTGACCACTCTTGTAGTTTTTCTGGGGTGATTTGGCTGTAGTTTTTCATCCCGATTCCCCAAGCCGGATATTCCCTCCATGCAGTTAAACCTGAGTTCCATATTTTTTTTCTTGCATATATTGTATTGCTTTTTTCCATTTTGCGAATCTGTTTTTCAATGACTGGTGGCTTTAAAGCTATTGTTCCGATAACGCTTAAGGATAATAGTGTAAATAATGCTAGCGAGGCTTTGAGATTTTGGCGCAGGTAACCTATCGAAAGTAATAGAATTATAATGAATACACCTCCAGCCGCGGCTCTGCTTTCTGTTAGAATCGATACTACAGCAAAGAACGCAGTTAAAGTTGTAAAGCAGATTTTTGTAAACAGGCTGTTTTTTTTCCAGCAGGATACTGTAAATGATAGAGATATTCCATAAGCAAGTAACAAATATATTGCGCTGTGATTAACATGGCCAACAGAATGTAATTCGAAAAGACACCTATTGGTACATTCTCTCAAATAATGCTGTTGTACCAAAGCTTCTATAATTCCAATTCCAGTTGAAACAATTGGCGTAAAGAGTATATTTGTTATTTGCTTTGGCGAGTAATTGCTTCTGTAAATCATCAAAAATAAGACACATATTAGGAGTAGGTTGTTTGGCCCGCTCCACTCCTTGTGATGTAGCTCTGTGAAAATTGCCGAGAGATAACCGCTTATAGCTAGTGCAAAAACTGATATATCTAAAAGCGAAATTTTGCCACCAAAATTCTTTGCCTTAATTCTATTTATTAACCAGCAGACCAAGAAAACTAACAGGCACAAATTTTTTGGAGCTTCTAAAAGCGGTAGAAAGAACACGCCTGCTAGCAGAGAATAAAACTCAACTTTTTGCAACATATTACAGTTTATAAAATTCAACGTTCCCATATGATCCTTTCTGTTGTCTAATGGGATGATGCGATTTTATCATGGGATTCAATGAATATCTTTTCCATTTTTAAAATCATTAGCTCTTTGCTAAAATTTTTTATACCAAACTCATAGCCTTCTTCTGCAAGGTCTGTAGTAATATCAGATGAGTCAAGCATTGAGCTGATTGCTTTTGCAAGTGCGTTTGAGTCTTCTGGAGTTATTATAAGGCCGTTTTTTTCATGTTCGATAATCTCGGTGATGCTGCCCACAGGGGTAGAGATTACCGGTAGTTTGGTAAGCATGGCTTGCATCAGTCCTTGCGGTACTCCTTCGTTGGCATAGGATGGCAGGGTGAATATATCCATTGCCTGAAGCCAGCGATATGGATTTTTCTGGTTGCCTGGCATGGTTGTTTTTTCTTTGATTCCGATTTCAGAGATCTGTTTTTCCAGGTTTTCTTTTTGCGGGCCATCGCCAACGATAAGAAGGTGTAAATCTTCCCGGTTTAGTTGTGCTATAGCATCTACCAGATATTTGTGACCTTTCCAACTGCGTAGCGTGGCGAGAATGCCAATGATTATTTTGTCTTGCGGCAGATTAAGCTCTTTTCTTGCTTCTGCTTTGTTGCCAGGCTTGAAGATATTTGTGTCTATGCCGGTTGGGATCGAAGTAATCATGTGCGCTGGGTAGCCATTATCATTTACCAGGGTTTCTTTGAGTTTTATTCCGGTGGTGACGATGTGTGCAGCGGCCTTGGTGTATAGCCATTTGGTGGTAAAGTGGTTGTTTATAGGTGCCGAGACATGGCGGGTGCGCACGATGGAAAACTTTCTATGGCAAAAGATCCGAGCCAGCGAAATCATCCAACTGTCGGTAGAGCTGTGGGTATTGATCACATCTACCGGTGTTTTCTTAAGATAGTTTATTGTTGCTAGTAGTCCTTTTATTGTCTTTTTAGCTATTGGTATCGGATAAACCGGTATGCCGCGCTCTTTGGCTTCTGCAAAGATCGGTGCATGCGACGGGCACAGAATCGATACCTCATGACCACGCTCGATCATTCCCTTGGCTTCGGTCAGAATGCGGATTTCCTGGCCACCCCAGCCGCACGAAGATTCAGTGTGGATTATTTTGATGGATTGATGCTGTTTAGTTGTGCTTTCTTTGGTTTCGGTCATTTTTTGCCTGGCTGTTTTGTATCTAGCAGTTTTGTATAGAGCTTGGTAAGTCTGAAGGACATCTCTTCAGTGGAAAATATTTTAGATTTTTCATGTGCCGCTGCGCTCATTTGAACAAGTGTTTGCGGATCCTGTAGTTGCCTCATAAAATCTGATATCGATTTGGTATCAAGAGCATCACAGACAAAACCGTCTTTTCCTTGCTCAATAATCTCCGCTGCGCCACATTTTGTACTGGTTATAACCGGAAGTCCAGATGCAAGTGCCTCAATAACTACATTTGGAAATGGGTCGTACAGGGTTGGAAAAACAAATGCATCTGCACAGCCGTAGTAAGGAGTAACATCTTTTTTGACTCCGAGGAATCTTATTTTGTCGGAAGTTTGCAGGTCATCGGCAAGTTGTTGGTACTTTTTGCTGTGCCTGTCTTTGCCGATGACAATTAATATTGCGTTGTCGATTTTCGCGATTGCCTTGATTGCAGTGGCCAACCCTTTGCGCTCAAATCCCGAGCCAACATAAAGGAAGACGTTTTGATCTTGCGTAATATTTAACTCGGATCTTACTTTTCCCCGGTGTTGTTCCAGTCCTGGATTAAATACAGAATAATTTATACCAGAATATATCACATGAGTCTTATCTGCTGCTTTGGGGAAATAGGTTTTGATTTCCTCAGCTACCATTTGGGAGTTACAGATTATCGCCCGTAGTTGGTCGCTGTTGTAAAGGCTTTCTTCAGCCTTTAGCGCATATTTGTGAAATGGAGTTATTTTGGTTATTGCCCTTGCTGCAGGTGAAATTACCCGGTCACGCTGTTTAAGCCATTCGCGGTGAACACCGTCACCAGCTCGATATACATCGCAGTATGGGACGCGTTCGTGGGATTGGATTAGGTCAAACTTGTGCTTTTGGATTTTTTTGCAAACTTCTTTGGCGAAACCTTTTTCTCGTGATACTCGGCTCCACTTGGCAGGGTTACACTCAACAATATTGACTCCGTCTTGCTGCTGCCATTTACGGGTGAATATTGTCAGTTCGATATCATCTTTGAGCGCTTCTATTGCACGGGCAAGAAAACGTTCAGCACCACCATCCGGGCGGTACTTCTGTCTGATCAGAGCTAGTTTGATTGTGCTCATTGGGGGTTTTGT
Source organism: Gammaproteobacteria bacterium (assembly GCA_004796365.1). Lineage (GTDB taxonomy): Bacteria > Pseudomonadota > Gammaproteobacteria > QZLD01 > QZLD01 > QZLE01. The sequence goes on from QZLE01000016.1 coordinate 5,685, forward strand.
TCCAACATGGTTTTGCAGGCAGATAATACTTCGTCAACAGTGATGCTGGTTAGGCAGTCGCTGATTTTGCTGCTGGCACAGCCGTCAAGTCCGCATGGACGGCAGGTGTGGTTGCTGGTTATGACCATGCTATTATCGCTCCATGGGGCCCACTGCAGGTCTCCGCTTGGGCCAAATAAACTAATGCATGGGGTGTTAAAGGCTGCCGCCATATGCATAGGCACAGAATCAACACCGATAAATAATCTGGCTTTCTCAATAAATGCTGCTAGCTGTTTCAGGTTTAGCTTTCCGCTAAGGTTAATAATTTCTGCAGCACAGTTTTCTAGGATTTCCTCCATCATCTTAAGCTCATTATTAGCAGGTGCTGCAGTTATGATTATTTTGATGTTTTTTTCAGAAATATCTTCGTAGAGCTTATCAATAAGTGCTGCAAATTTTCTGTTTTCCCAGCATTTGAACAACCAGCGTGATGTGGGGTGTATCAGGATATAGTCAACAATGCTATGTTCCTGAAGCATTTCTTCGCGGAAACTATCGGCGTCGTTTCCGGGTACTAGGGTAAGGCTGCGTTCCAGCTGGCTTGGAATTATTCCTACTCTTCTTAAGGCATCAAGGTGCGCCTCCACCGTATGGCGCGGCTTTTGTGGTAGTGGATAGTGATGGGTGAATGATTTTTTCCAAAACCACCCGGTAAGGCCTGAGGCGCGTCTTGAGTATTTGGCGCAGACAGAATATCTGGCCTGAATATAACGGGTTATGATAACGCCGCGCCAGTGCTCAGTGAGGTGGATTACAAGGCCGTAACCTTCGGATTTAAGTTGTTTCAGTATCTCCAGTTCTTTATTTAGCTGTCCGGATACCCCTAACTTTTTCCAGTTTCTGTCAATAGTGTGTACCTGGTTGATTGCTGGGTGCAGGGTGAGCATCTCTTGAGTGTCTTCATATACCAGGGCATCTATCTGGGTATGGGGGTGATGGTTTTTCAGTACCTGAAACACAGGTGATGTCAGTAATACATCTCCGTGATGGCGCAGTTTAATCACCAAAACCTTTTTGATTGTGGAAAAATCTATTGCATCCTTGATTCCGTACATGCTGTATTATTCTCCTGATTCCAAATGCTTGGTCAGTTTATCCATAACCTCACCTACACTAATTAGCTGCATAGCGCGGCTGTCATGGACTCTTGTCTTCCATGGAATATGTTGCGGATCCTGTTTTAGGAACTGCTTGACTGCCTGTGGAAATTTATCAATTGTCAGTTGCTTTGAAAAGTAGGGGCCGGACAATTTAGATGGCGCTACTGCATATAGACCAATCACATCTGTTTTCATTGCCGATGCGATATGGACAGCTGCAGTATCCGGGCTGATTAGGCAGTTTACCCTGCTTAATACTGCTGCGAGTTGAGTCAGGCTTAGTGTTCCGGCTGAGTTGATGACTTTTTCGGGACGGTGAACTTGCTTGATGATCTCGATTATCTGTTGCTGCTCGCTTATGTCAAATCCACCAGTTAAGATTATCTGGTAATCAAAGAGTTCTGTGATCTTGTTGATCAGCTCTGTGTATCTGGAAATTGGCCAGTTGCGCTCGTTTTTACTAGTGATCGGATTGATGGCAATCGATAAATTTGTGGTGGTTGGCGGCAATAATTCATCTGCTTTGTCTTCGTCTGATTTGTCTAGAGGTATCTCCCAATCGAGATCCGCCAGTCTGGTATTTATCTTGTAGGCAAAGGATAGGAAACTTTCCAGTAGATGTTCGTCCTTAAACTCTATTCTCTCGTTGGTAAATAGCCACTGTAGATCACGGGCGCGCTGGCGGTCAAAACCGATTTTACGTGGCGCTTTCAATGCTGGATATAGCAGGTTAATACGCATATTAGCCTGGGTAGCCAGCACTATATCAAACTCATAATCATTGAACTGTTTGTAGAGTTTTATGTAATCACGGATGAAGCGCGGCTTTTCAATAAGGATAAATTCGATGTCGGATATGTGCTTTACCAGTTCATATGCGGGATTACTGATAATCCAAGTTATTGTTGCCTGTGGATACTGTGTCTGTAGCGCTTTGACTGTAGGGATCATCAGGCAGACATCACCAATGGCAGAAAGCCTAACTATGCATATTTTAAGTTTTTTTGTACTATCCATAACCTGTGCTTATATTTTGCTTACACAAATCAAGAGTCAAATTGTGCATTGTGAAGTTTAAAGTAATAGCTTTGTTTACGGATAAGTTCCTGATGCGTTCCCTGTTCCACAATTTTGCCTTTATCCAGTACGATAATGCGGTCAGAATTTTCAATAGTAGAAAGCCTGTGAGCAATTACCAGTGTTGTTCGGCTTTTTTGCAAATTCTCCAGGGCCGCTTGCACCTTGAATTCCGATTCGGTATCCAGAGCCGAGGTAGCCTCATCCAGAATTAATATTGGTGCATCTTTAAGAATAGCGCGGGCAATGGCAAGTCTCTGGCGTTGTCCGCCGGATATTTTTGCCCCGTTTTCTCCTATAAGAGTATCGATTCCGTCTGGCATCTTTTCAATAAATTCCATTGCATTGGCTGCAGTAGCCGCAGAAATTATTGCGTCACGCTCTTTTTTATTTTGTAACGGGCCGTAAGCAATATTAGCTGCAACAGTATCATTGAACAGAACAACATCCTGGCTCACCAGGGCAATATTATTACGTAACACCTTAAGGTCCAGCTCGGATATGTCCATCCCATCGATCTGGATAGAACCATGTTCCAATTCATAGAACCTGGGCAGCAGGCCGGCAATGGTGGTTTTGCCGCTCCCGGACTGGCCTACAAGGGCTACGGTCTCGCCTGCTTTAACAGAAAAAGAAACATCATTGAGTGCAGATTCCTCAGAGTTTTTATAGCTGAAATTGATATTCCTGAATTCAACATCACCACGAAGAGGTTGCTCCAGCTGTTTGCCAAGCTCATATTCAGGGGTTACGTCAATCAGATTAAATATACTTTGCGATGCAGCAAGGCCGCGTTGCAGATTTTCATTGATCTTGGTCAGACGCTTTATTGGGGAAAATAGCAGCCCCATCGCGGTAAAGAAGGCGGAAAACTGTCCGGCAGTAAAATCGCCTCCAGATATTGCATCTTTAGCTGCAATAAAAACAATTAGCGCCAGGGCTAGCGCAGTAATAAACTGTACAAATGAGACGCTGGCAGTAGATGTGATTTTGACTTTATTGGCATAGCGTCTGATCCAGTTGGAAACATCGTCGAAACGCTTTTTTTCATAATCATGACCACCGAAGACCTTTACTACTTTATGCCCAAGAACAGATTCCTCCAGTACATGGGTCATATCTCCCATAGAGTCCTGCAGGTCTGTATTCAAGCTGCGCATTCTTTTGCTTACCGCCTTTACTGCAAAGGCGATGACAGGGAAAGAGATAAAAGAGATCAGGGTAAGCTGCCAATTGTAATATAGCATTAGGGCAATAAGGAAAGTGATTGTGAACGTGTCGCGAATAATGGTCACAAAGGTTTCGGTTGCTGCCGCGGTTACCTGGCTGACATCGAAGATGATTTTGGAAATAACGTTGCCGCTGCTGTTGTCATTATAAAACTGCACGGGCAGGTGCAGTAGGCGCTCGAACATCATTTGGCGCAGGTCCATAACGATTTTGTTGGCCACCCAGTTTATTGAGATTACCCCGCAGAAGTTCATTAGTCCGCGCACGATAGAAATAATTACCAATGCTGCCGGAATTGCATACATATAAAGCTGCTCTTTTGCTACAAAGATCTTATCGATCATTTTTTCCAGTACTGCCGCAAATGCTGCTTCAGCAGAAGAGAGTATTAAAAGGCTGATGACAGAAATAACCATGATCTTCCAGTATGGAATTACATGCCTTAAAAGTCTTGCATAAAGTTGTCTGCTGTTTTGAGACTTGCTATTCACCAAATGTTCTCATGTAAGGGGGGTTAATATAATCCCGGTTCGTTATCCGGACGGTCTTTATACCTGCGGTGTGACCAAAGATATTGTTCTGGAGCTAATTTTACATGATCTTCGATCAGTTTGTTGATTCTATCAGTATCTTTTTGAATGTCTTCTGTCGGAAAATCAGTCAATGGCGGCAAGATAGTCAGTTGATACTTATCGTCAATTCTTGAAGAGAAAAACGGAATCACTTTAGCACCACTGATGCGTGCAAAGCGAGATGTAGCGGTATTGGTGGCTGCCGGTATTCCAAAGAAAGGGGAAAAGATGCTGTTTTTTAACCCGAAGTTCTGGTCTGGGGCGTACCATACTGTATGGCCGTCTTTCAGGGATTTGAGCATGGTTTTAACTTCGCTTCGTTTTATAGCTAGGCTAAACCTTTTTTGACGACTGTTACTCATAACCTGTTCCAGGATCGGATTTTCATGTGGGCGATACATTACAAAGAACGGGGCGTGCATCGCCAAAAGCCTTCCCGCAATTTCTAAATGAGTGAAGTGAGCGCTAAGTAATATTATCCCCTCGTTGTTTCTTTGTGCTTGCTCCAAGTGTTCAATGCCATGAATTTGAGCCAGGTTTTTAAGTTTGCTATCAGAACCCCACCAGCAATTGGGTATCTCTATCAGGCTTATCCCAAGGGAGATAAAGTGCTCTCTTATAATATTCTGGCGCTGTTCCCGAGTATAATCTTTAAAGGCCAGATCAATATTTGTTTGAGCAATATGGCGGCGGCGTTTAGCAATAATCAAGAGAAGCCAGCCAAGAGCTTTTCCAATAGAGATTTGCAGGCTAAAAGGAAGCTTTGTGATTAGCCACCCGAGACACAGGACTAGTTTGGTCAAAAAAGCCTTTAGAGGTGAGATGGGTCGTTGATGAGTCATAAAGACGGATTATAAATAAGTTGCGGATAGAAAGAAATAACCCCTTTGTGCAAACAAAGTCACGCTTTATCAATTAATTTGGTGCATATGTGGAAAAGAATAGGTGGATGTACCATAGTTATTGTATGAGGGGCGAGCAGCCTCGAGTTGATTTGTTAAGTAATGAAATAGGCTGGATAGCCGATGTATCATAAGATGTTAAAGATGGAGAAAGAATTTCATGGCACTACCTGTTCTAGTAGTCGATGATTCAGGAATGTCGCGCAAGCTGACGATAAGGGCTTTGCCCAAAGATTGGGATATTGAGATCTCTCAGGCAGCTGATGGCTTTGAGGCTATAGAGGCATATCATCAGGGTAAGGCTCATATGATGTTTTTGGACCTGACCATGCCGGGAATGGATGGGTTTGAAGTATTGGAAACCTTGCAAAAAGAAGGTTTGGATTGTTTTGTAATTGTCGTTTCAGCAGATGTGCAGCCAGAAGCAGAAATAAGAGCAAAAGAACTGGGCGCTATGGCGTTTATAAGAAAACCAATCAATACAGAAATTGTAACCAAGATTTTGACGGAGTTTGGAATAATATGAGCATTCAGCCATATAATGAAGACCAGCGTGATGCTCTGCAGGAGATTACAAATATTGCAATGGGGCAGGCTGGATCTTCTTTGGCGCAGTTGTTAGATGTTTTTGTAATACTTTCTGTGCCGCGAGTGAGAATTGTTGGGGTTGAAGATGTGCCGGATGCTGTTGCTGAGATGGTTGATGACCCAGAGGAAGTGACAGCAGTTAGACAGGCGTTTTATAACAAGCTTCGTGGTGAGACCATGGTGATTTTTGGTCGCAAGGGCTGCGCTGATCTTGCTGACCTGATGGGGCACGAAGAAGTTCAAAACAGTGAGGATGAAGAAGAGCTACTACTTGATGTTACCAATATCCTTGTTGGTGCGGTATTAAATGGCCTTGGAGAACAGATTGAAGTTGAATTTGGATTTTCACCTCCGGCAATTATGGCGATGAACACCCCTATTGAAAAAGTATTGATCAGTGATCAGCTTGGATGGAGTCATGCGTTACTTATTGAGGTTAATTTTAGCTTGGAAGAAAGAGGCTTTAAGTGCTATCTGATAATGCTGATGCCTGAAGAATCAATTGATATGATGCGCCAGTCGCTTGATCATATACTGGAATCGTTTTAATGGCTGATGGATTAGACCCGTTATCTTTTTTAAGATTTATTGTCGATCGCGTAAACGTTGGAATAATTGTGGTAGATAGGGAGATGGAGGTTCTCCTGTGGAATCACTTTATGGCGGTTAATAGCGGAAAAGAAGCGCATGAGATTATTGGTACAAACCTGTTTCAAAGCTTTCCAGACTTGCCGGAAAAGTGGCTGAAAAAAAAGATCAATAGCGTATTTATTTTGAAAAACTTTGCATTTACCGGTTGGGAGCAACGCCCGTATCTGTTCCAGTTTCGGCATAATCGCCCGGTAACTGGAAGCACCGATTATATGATGCAAAACTGCACCTTTTTGCCAATAATGGGTGAGAATAATGATGTGCAAGCAGTTTGTATCACAGTCTTTGATGTAACGGATATTAGTATTTACCAAAATCAGCTTAAAGATGCCATGGCAAAGCTCGAGGATATGAGTATTCGTGACGGTCTTACCGAGATCTATAATCGTCGCTATATTGAGTCGCAGCTGGCAGCTGAATATGATCGCTGCCATCGCTACGGTGGGGAACTATCAGTAATTCTGTTTGATCTGGATCATTTTAAGAACGTCAATGATACCTTTGGCCATTTGGCTGGTGACGAAGTGCTGCGCTCAGTTAGTAAAAAGCTGGTAGAAGTGCTAAGAACCTCAGATATCCCAGGTAGGTATGGTGGTGAGGAATTTACCGTAATCTTGCCAAACACCGCTATTGAAGGTGCGTTAAATACTGCCGAAAGGATACGCTCCGAGGTTGAAAAACTTGAAATCGTTCATGACGGGCGGGGTATACCGGTTACCGTAAGTATCGGTGTAACCCAGATGCGAGATAGCACTCCTTCGCACGAGGCAATGCTTCAAGAGGCTGATCTGGCTCTATATCAATGTAAGGAAGGTGGTCGAAATCAGGCGCGCGCGTTTGATCCAGCAGAGCATCCGGATCTAGATTCAGAACAATAATTCTTTCTTGTTCTCCAATTATTTGGGTCAGCACCTGGTGTTATAGGGTGATTTTTCTCAATATGAGCATGATTTTTAAAATTCCTGTTTTACTACAAACATCTCAGCCTTTCGCTTTTCGTGCCAACTCTCGTGTGTTGAAAATATACCGTTGGTCATGTAAATCAACAAAATGAGAAGGAAGTTGGTGTTTTAATTGCAAAAAATAGTATAATTGCAAGCTAGGGTAGGTGTAATTTAGAAATGTGAAATGAATATTCATCAGCTATTAGGTCCTTCCGGATATGAAAATTCCGGAAAACATACCAAAGCCGCAGGAAATATCTCCCGCGGAACGGCCTCGGCTGACCTTGAGACCCAGAAAGATGGCATTCATAAGGTATCCCAAGGTTCAACACCAGTACCAAGAAAGGATCTAGAGGGAACTGTATTTGGGCAAACAGCCGGAAATACTAAAGCAGATGCTTTAGCTGATAAACAGACTCGTCTTAATCAAGATAGCCATCAGTACAAAGATCTTACCGATAGTGAAAAACAGATGATCAACGAACTACGCATTCGTGATCGAGAAGTCAGAGCTCATGAGCAAGCACATAAGGCTGTTGCAGGTAATTTAGCAGGTCCGGTTCAATATTCATTTCAAACTGGTCCAGACGGGAAAAAATATGCGATTGGCGGTGAGGTAGATATCGATACCTCCAGCGTTCCTGGAAATCCAGAAGCAACTGCCAGAAAAGCTGAGCAGATAATTCGTGCAGCATATGCAGCTGCTGAGCCATCGCCTCAGGACCGCAGGGTTGCAGCAGCAGCTCAGCAAATGCTGGTACAAGCACGCCAGGAATTGCGTAACGAGGAAATTACAGAGCGTGCCTATGAGCAGGAAATGCGAGCAGAAAGGGCTAAAGAGGCGCGGGAAAAGGCTGAAGAAGAGGTTTATGAGGTATTAAAACCGGAAGAACAGGTTGATTTCTTTGAAAATGCTAACTTGATCGAGGCTGGCGGTGCTGAAGTTATTGATTTGATACAAGCAGGAAATGAAACCCGTAAGGCAGATTTACCAGATATTTTCTCCGATTCAGTTTTGGCATTTGAAGGCTCAAGTGCGGTTATTGAGCAGTTTCTGGCTACCCAGGAAATGGTAAGTATCGATGGGTTTATGAACGCTGGCGGTAGGATGGATATATACGCCTAGTTAGTCTATAATAGCCCAAGTTTTCCACCCCGGGCAAAAAAGTATAATTATGTCATTTGAACAAGCATTCCCGATTGGGCTTATAATTAGCTTTACCATTTTTTCCATATTTCGTTACTTTCAGTCAACTTGCTTAAGAGATTTTCAGGGGCTCTCAGGTGGCGTTAAAACAATGTTGGATGTGGTTTCAGTTTTTGGGATGGTGTTTGAATACGGGATCCTTGTCTATTACGGGTTTATAATTTCCCCGATGTGGTATTACGCAATCGCTCTGTTCATAATATCTTTTGTCATCAAAAATATTCTATACAAGATGGCAACGTTGGATAAAAGCGGCAAGACCATAACCGTAATCGCAATGCTGGGATTTATCGGAATACCTTTGTCTTTATTGGGGATTTTATTCTTCTTTTATCAGGTATATGAGGGCATGGGCTACACTCTGTAAATAGGGATTATTTTCTCAGTATCTGCGTTCAACATCGTTTTACCGAATAGTATTAAAGGTTATGCTATGCTTCCTTAGGTTATTGTTTGTTAGTATCATCACGATATTATGTTGAATGTAAAAAGAAGGCAAATTCACGTTGTTGCCGCTGTAATCAGAAATGGTTACGGCAAGATTTTGTTGGCACAGCGCTCATTAAACTGTCCGCACCTGCCTGGATACTGGGAGTTCCCTGGAGGTAAGGTAGAGGAAGGCGAAACTGCCCTGCAGGCCCTGGTGCGCGAGTTGCAGGAAGAGCTAGCAATAACAGCAACCAAGCTAACTCCTCTGATACAGGTTCCGTATTTCTATCCAGAAAAAGATATATTTCTCGATGTATGGGAGGTGGATCAATATATAGGGGAGGTAAAGCCGCACGAAGGGCAGGATTTGGTCTTTGTTGACGTGGATGAGATAGATAATTATCAGCTGCCAGCAGCTGATATTCCGGTAGTCACAGCACTGCGCTTGCCTAATACATACCTGATTACTCCAGAGCCAGCTGATTATGATATGGAAGGGTTTGAATTATCTCTAAGGGCGTCCCTGCAATCTGGAGTTAGGCTGGTGCAGTTGCGCTCTAAAAAACTTGGTGAACAAGAGTTGGAGCCATACTTGCAGTGTGCCAAAGATATTTGTCGGGAGTTTTCCTCCAGGCTGCTGATTAATGGAGATGTCGGTCTCTATCGGAAATATGCCCTCGATGGTGTGCACCTAACCAGTAGTCAGCTCAATAACGGTAAGCAAGATTATAAAAAGAACAATAAAGATGATTTGATAGCCGCCTCGTGCCATTCAGTTGCGCAATTACAAAATGCTGAGAAATCAGGGGTGGATTTTGCGCTCCTTAGCCCTGTTAAACATACAAAGACACACCCTGATGCTACCCCTATAGGTTGGCAGACCTTTGCTGATGCGGTTAAACAGGTTTCTCTGCCGGTTTATGCCCTTGGTGGGCTTGGGTTGCCAGATTTGAATTTAGCCAAACAATATGGTGCCCAAGGTATAGCTGCTATCCGTGGTTTATGGCGGGAAAGTTGACATGTAGAAGCCGCTTACTTAGTATGCACCTTCACTTTTCTTATGTATGGATACGGAAACTCAGTTGGATATAGATCAGATTCAAAAAGTTGTTGCGCAGGAGATGGATGCGGTAGATCAGGCTATTGAAACCCATCTGCGGTCAGATATCCAACTGATAAATGAAATTGGGTGCTATATAGTTGAAGGTGGTGGTAAACGCCTGCGCCCGATGTTATTGATTTTGGCAGCCAAGGCGTGCGGTGAAGTTAGCCGAGAACATATAACAGCTGCTGCCATCATTGAGTTTATCCATACTGCAACCTTATTGCATGATGACGTAATAGATATGTCGGCCTTGCGACGTGGGCGTGAGACAGCAAATAATATCTGGGGGGATCAGGCAGCGGTGCTGGTTGGTGATTTTCTTTACTCCCGGGCATTTCAGATGATGGTACAGATAGGAGATATGCGCGTCATGCAGATACTGGCTGATGCAACCAATATCATTGCTGAAGGGGAGGTTCTGCAATTGATAAATCAGAAAAGCATCGATGCCACAGTTGAAAACTGCCTGGATGTCATCAAAAGAAAAACAGCAAAACTCTTCGAGGCATCTGGAGAGCTAGGGGTGCTGCTGGCAGGTGTTGGGCAAGAAACACAAAAAGGTATGGCGGACTATGGGATGCACCTTGGTATTGCCTTCCAGTTGATTGATGATGTTCTTGATTATTCAGCAAAAGAAGCAGAATTGGGTAAGCAGATAGGTGATGATATTTCAGAAGGAAAGGTCACCTTGCCACTGCTTTATGCGATGGAGGAGGTATCACCTGCAGAGTGTAGCGCCATGACTCAGGCGATAGAGAAAAATGACAGCAGCGTAGATGTCGGAACTATAGCTGCAATCGTTAAACGTACTGCTGCCCTAGAACGTACAAAGGAACTTGCGCGTGAACATATTACTTATGCCAAAGAGGCTTTGGTAGTTTTGGAAAAATCACAGGCCAGAGACATTCTTGATCTGGTAGCTGACTTTGCTTTGGCGCGCAGCAAATAAACCCCGACCAGTTCAAATTTCACCATAATAATGGTATTAGCGGCTGGAAATATCAGTACAAATATCCTTTAATTTAATTGAGTTGCCGCGTCCGGTATGGATGTATAGCGATTAGAATAACAGATTTATTTATATGGAATATAATTCTAGTGACATTTGATCAACTGATTTTAGCTATGTTAGGCGAAGCGGTATTTTTGCTGCTGCTTTGGCTTGTGTATTCTGTATACCGCATTCGAAAACTAAAAAACAAATCAGGTGAAAAAGTTGTAATAAAAGAGGTTACCAAAGAAGTAACCAAGGAAGTGAAACCAGATGTTGAGATCCCTACCTACCTGACTTTTTTGCACCAGGCAATGCTTGCAACCGAATTGCGCCTAGAAGAGGAACGGGAAGAAAAAGAGGTGGAAGATAAGCCTGAAGAGCCCGGAGAAGATAGCTTTGATCTTGGTGGTGGCTATGATAACCCGCTTGAATTAAGGATGGCATTTATCCGTTCAGAGATTAATGCCATCGAGGCTTCTGGTGAAGATGGCGGTGCCTATTGGAGTAGTCAGGAGCAAAGTCTAAAAGAAATTTTGGAAAGTATTCCTACCGTAGCTGTTGAGCAGCAGCCATTGGAACAAAATTATGCTCAGGATCAATCTGCAGAAGAAGCAGTGGACGCGGAAGATGTAGGTGCTATCAAAACAGAGCTAAGTGAGTTAAAGCAGCAGGCGCAAGCGCTAGAACAGTACAAAAAGCTATTCTATGGCCTAGCAGGAAAATTAAAGGATGCCTCTGAAGCTGCCCGACCAATATCTGATGAGCTAGAATCGGTAAAATCTCAGTTGGAAGATGCCTCGGCAATTGATTCGCTTACTTCAAGTTATGAATCTGAATATCGAAGCCTAAAAGGAATTCTTGATGATATTGGTGATGGTGAGCTTGATGAGATAACACTTGAAAAACTAAGAAAGATTATGGATATGCGTACACAGCGACCTAAGGAAAAGGTTGTGTATGTTGATAAGGCCGAGCACAAGGTAAGGCATCAAGTAGATAAAATAAAGCAGGCATCCTCTCAGCAGCAGGGCATAATAACTGAGTTGCAGGGTATGCTGGAGATGTCTGAAGATGAAGGGATGAAAGGCGAGTTTTTGTCCCGGATAAATTCTCTTGAGGCTGCGCTATCAGAATCAAAGCAGTGCATTGAGGTGCTGGAGAGTGAAAATCAGAGCAGGCAGGAACAGTTAGAAGATCTGCTGTTAACCCTTGATGATCTTACCGCAAAGGCCGAGCGCCTTGACGAGTTCGAGAGTGGTGAAGAGCCATCAGCGGGTGAAGAGCCATCAGCAGATGAAAAAACAGCCGAAGAAGAAATAGATCCTGATGATTTATTGGCGCAGGTGCAGCAAGAAGATATGGTGGAAACTGCATCAGGATCAGAATACAGTGATGAAAAGGTTGAGTTGGAGCGGGAAAAACTGGAACTTAAACGCAACCTTGAGGCGCTGGAAGAGGAGAAACGGGAGCTTGCAAAAAGTCTGGAAGAGCAACAGGCTAGGGTGGCAGAGCTTGAGGAAAAGATCTCCAAGTTTAGTCGAGAGACCGGTGATGTAATGAATGCCGTGGTTACTCTTGAGGATGAAAATGATCGTCTGATGGAAGAGGTTGATAAGATTCGTCATGAAAAAGAGGAGCTGGAGGATCAAATCAAACATGAAGATGATGTGGTTCATGACGGTCAGGAAGATGTTAGTCCTGATGATATTGATGCACTTCTTGCAAATGCCGGGAATATACTTGATGAGGTAAATGATGATGCTGTCAAAGATAAGGCAGGCGGCATGGAAGAAGAGGAGTTTAAGCAGGTATCGGAATATATCAATAAAGAGATTGATAATGAAGTTGAGGAGCTTGAGCGTCAGAATAAAGATCTGAACGAAGAGTTGCAGCAGTCTAAAGAGTTGCTTGATACCAAGCAAGCAGAGCTTGAACAGGCGTTGGATGAATATAGGCAGAAAGAGCAAGAGTATAAGTCTTTAGTGCAACAGCTTGATGAAAAAGAAGAAAATCTTCAGAAAAAGCAGCAGGAGCTAGAGAATGTTCAGGCCGAGCTTCAGTCCATGCAGGAAGAGATTGAGGAAAAAGACTCTTTATATGAGCGATTGAAAAAAGAGTATGCGCAGATGGAGCATGCCACGGTAGAAGAAGTGTAGGATATTTCTTACATAACATATATCTAAAGTCTTATTGTTGAACTTAGCTCTTATGTCCATAATGCACACATGATTTGCACAGGAAGTGCTGTCAAAGGAATAAACCCTTAAGGATGAGGGGGTTAAGGCCAGGAGGCCGGGTCAGGAAGACTACAATAAGGAAGTTAAACATAAAACCTCGGTTTATCCGGGGTTTTTGTTTTTATGGGGAAGTTATTTCAGTATATTATGAGCCCGCTCAGCCTACGTGTTTATTGCTTTGTATTTTCTTTGGGAAAGTAAATCAATCCGTAAGGCTGTCACATTTTTGATAACTAACCTTGCTAAGTTGCCCTAACAGTCCTATATCTTTGTAATGGACTTAATGTGTTCAATGAACAAATAAATTCATCTTGAAAGTGAATAAGGAGAGATAAATGGCAATTAAACCAGAAGTTGGATCCTGGTATCAGAATGAAACCGAAGATACCTTCGAGGTTGTCGCATTTGATCCAGAGGAGGATTATATCGAGATCCAATACTACGATGGGGCAGTAGAAGAGATAGATCTTGATACATGGGGTGAGATGGGAGTTTCTGCTGCTGAGCCGCCAGAAGACTGGAGCGGAAGCTATGATCTACAGCAGGAAGATTATGGTGTAGATCTTGAGCGTCATGGCGGGGATGATGATTGGCAAAACAGCGTAGATAATATGGAGTAAGTTCAGTTTTTCTTCGTTACTCGGCCTTAGGTGGGCGATTTAGAAGATCATTTACCGCCTCTTTAGCGGGTTTGTTTTCATAGATTACCTTGTATACTTGTTCGCAAATCGGTAGCTCAATATTCAAGTTTTTGCTTAGAGAGTAAACTTCTTTTGCAGTACGCAGTCCTTCAATGGCCTGCCCGATCTCATTTTGAATCTTTTCTAATGTCTTACCTTGCCCCAGGCCAATTCCAAAACGTCGATTGCGCGACTGATTGTCTGTGCAGGTTAAGACTAAATCACCAACACCAGATAGGCCCATAAAGGTCTCTATCTTTCCGCCGAAGGCAACTCCTAGCCTGGTCATCTCGTTTAGGCCGCGGGTGATTAAACCGGCTCGGGCATTGGCTCCATAGCCAAGGCCGTCAGATATTCCAGCTGCAACAGCCAGCACGTTTTTTATAGAGCCGCCAACTTCAACGCCAACAATATCTTGGCTGGTGTATGGTCTGAAAACGCTGGAACGCAATGAATCGGCAACTGCATCCGCAAAGCTAATATCGGGCGATGCAACGGTAACAGCTGTTGGCAAACCGCTTGCTACCTCTTTGGCGAAATTTGGTCCAGAAATAATAGCCGGGATAATATTCTTGCCAAGAATATCGGCAACTGTTTGGTGAAGCAGCCCGCCAGAGGATGAGTCGAGTCCTTTGGTGGCCCAGCATATGTACTTTTTTCTATTTATGAGATCTTTAAATTCTATCAAAGTTTCTCTGAAGGCAGAGCTGGGGATTACCAAAAGCAGGATATCGCATTCATAAATAACCTGCTTTGCTGACTCCGCAGGCTGAAGGTTTTCAGGGAACTTAATTCCAGGGAGGTAAGTGTTGTTTTCCCTGTTTTTGTTAATGCTGGAAAGAAGTTGAGTGTTAATGTCCCAGATTAAAACTTTATGGTTATTTCTTGCTAATAAAATACCTAGGGCACTACCCCACGAGCCCGCTCCAAGGATTCCAAATGAAGGCTTTGTATTTTTATTTCTTTGGGTCATCTGTTGTGTTATGTGCTCAATCCATGAAGCGCTTAGCTACCGTATTTATTTCTAGCTTAAAAGCGGTGCTTTGATTACTAGAAATAAATGCGGCAATACTATTATTGCGCCCTCCTTCAGCAGGGCGATCAATTAGCAATTAGTGCTTAACGCCTTCTTCCTTGGTGGTCTGTTGTTGAAGATGCTGTGCATATAGTGCATTAAAGTCAACTGGTTGAAGATAAAAAGGAGGGAATCCGCCTTTTTGAATAAGGTCTGCGACAGCTTCTCGAGCAAATGGGAATACAACGCTTGGGCAGTAACTACCAAGTACGCCATCTTTGGCGTCATCAGCAAAGCCATCAAGGGTGAAAATTCCAGCCTGCTTCACTTCAGCAAGATAGGCTGTTTTATCTGCAACTTTCACGGTAACAGTAACGGTCAGCTCAACTTCGTAGTTCTTGTCGTCAAGTGTATTGGCATTATTGGAAAGTTCTACGTTTACTTCAGGTTTCCACTCTTCGCGAAAAAGTTGTGGTGTGTTTGGGCTTTCAAAAGAGATATCTTTGGTATAAACGCGTTGTAGGCCCAGCTGTGGTCCTGCTGGTTTTTGTTGTTCAGTCATTTTATCAAACCTTTGTGAATGTTATTGAAACTTATTTTTCTATTGGATAGTTTTCGTTTGTCCAGGCGGTTAACCCGCCGCTTAAGGTAGAAATGGTGTTAAAGCCATTATCTTTTAGGACTTTGCAGCTTTTAGCTGTGCGAATTCCTGTTTGGCAATAAACAATAATTTCCTTTTCCTTAAACTTAATGAGGTCACTAATTCTTTTTTCAAGGTCTGTTTCTGGAATATTTATTGCGCCTGTAATGTGCCCGTTAGCAAATTCGTTGTTTGAGCGAATATCTAGAAAAGTAGCTTTATCTTGGTTAAAGCGGCTGATGGCGGTGGAGATGTCTATGCTTTTTGCACCATTGATGGATCGAGTAACTTCAGAAGTTATTAGTAAGATCAGGACTAAAATTAGCATCCCGAATAGTAGAGGGTGATTGGTTATAAATTCAATGTATTGTTGCATTTCTGTTCTCTGCGAGCCTAAATAAATTTACTCCATTACTCATTATTTTGCTGAGTAAAATATTTACAAAATAATGAGTAGCGGTACGATGCTGGAATAATAATATATCCCAGCAACATTATAAATAGATATATAGTTGCAGAATCAGCTTTTTAATCTATGAGCATAACAGGAATGCTACAAGCTTAAGTAATTGCTGTAGTTTCATAATGTGCTTTCTCAACTGGCGCTAATGCATTTACTACATGCGCATTAAAAAAAGAGGCTTATAGCAAAGCTATATATTTAGCTGAGCACGAATAATAATCAGTGCCAGCAGATGGCCGCGCATACAAGCTATCGGGTACGCTCGTTGAGGAGTCGAACCAAAACAGATTTTTAGCAGTGCGCGCTTACTCGCCAACAAATACGTTTTTAGCCATGTTAATAAGGCTAACTGTGCGAGTATCTCCAAGGCGGTAATAAACCTTGTTTGCATCTTTGCGAGATGTAATGATCTCTTTGTCGCGCAAAATTGCCAGGTGCTGTGAAATATTGCTTTGTGAAGTACCTACATGGTCAACAATATCCTGCACGCTTTTTTCTGTTTCGCTAAGAGTGCATAAGATCTTTAGACGTAGAGGATGAGACATCGCTCTAAGTGATCTTGATGCTTTTTCTATTTCCTCTTCCCCAGAGAGTTGTAGCTCATCAAAAATTTTCATTTTTTTGGTTCCTTTGATTCTTAGGCCCAATTATGTCCTGGTTGGTTATATAAGTAGCTATTGTTTTTACTTCGTATTACTGCGTATAACTGCATCATTTTAGTGTTATAGATCAAACAAAAAACTGATTTCGTGAGATTTTTATTAAATCATGAAATAGTAAATTTGTAATCACAATTCGCATTATGACTCGAAATAAAGTAATTGTCTATTGTTAAATTATAAAAAAGTTATTGAAACTAGAGGCTTGGGTACAGCGCTAGATCGGAAGGTGGGGACTATAGCCTGTAATGTTAAGGAAGACAAAGATCATGCATGGGCATTGAAACTAATTGTTGGTTATAATGGTCCTTATAATTATTGATTAAATGATTAGTGGATAGTAAAAAAATGACATGTTTTGCACTGAATTGGGGTTGGAATAAGAGAGGTGGAGAGTGAGTTTGTCATTTTGCCGTTTTTTTCCGGTGGTTGTTTTGTTCTTTGTGGTTGTATATCCAAATGTGTCTGGTGCAGAACCGGATGCCCAAGAAAAGGCTAAGCAACTGCAGAAGTTGCGCACTAGTATCAAAAGCCTTCAGCAGGCATTAGAATCTGACCAGGGGGAAAAAAGTGAGCTGGTAAAGCAGTTGCGCAAAATTGAGGTCAAAGTTGGTGCTGTAAGTAAAAAAGTGCGCGGCCTGGATACAAAGATCTCTGAGAAAGAGCGCAAGTTAAAAAAGCTAAAAGATGAGTATGCACAGCAGTCTGAAAACCTTGGATTCCAAAAGGATATTTTGGCACAGCAGGTTATTGCGGCATATGCAATGGGAAGGCAGGAATATCTTAAGTTGCTTTTGAATCAGCATGATCCGGCCACCGTTGCTCGTACCTTCGTCTACTACGAATATCTAAACTCTGCTAGAAAAGAGAGGATTGATGATGTAACCGGGCGCCTTGAAAAACTGGCCGTTCTAAAAAGAAAAATAAATTTGCAGTTAGAATCGATCTCAAGGAATAAAAAAGCCCTGGAAACAGAACAGAAAAAATTGGTTAAATCTAGGGTGGTTAGGGAAAAATTGTTGACTGAAATTCAGGGACGTATAAAAACCAAAGGTAAAAAATTAAAAGGGATGCGTCTTGATGAAAAGCAGCTGCTGAAGCTGGTGCAAGAACTGCAGAATGCACTGTCTGATATTCCAACTCAGCTTGATAGTGATATCAAAAAGCTAAAAGGAAGGATGAAATTGCCGGTACGTGGCTATGTTTTCAATAAGTTTGGCTCTTCCCGCGGGCGAGGTCTATCCCGTTGGAAAGGGGTGTTTATCAAGGCTAAAGGGGGCGCTGATGTGGCTGCATTGTCTCATGGGAGGGTGGTGTTTTCTGATTGGTTTAAAGGTTTGGGATTACTTACTATTATTGATCATGGCGATGGTATTATGAGTCTTTATGGGCATAACCAGAGTTTATATAAAGATGCCGGTGATTGGGTTGATGCTGGTGATGTGATTGCATCGGTAGGAAATTCCGGTGGAAATATAGATAGTGGTTTATACTTTGAAATAAGAATTAATGGGAAACCACAAAATCCGATTGCCTGGTGCAGGCGCTAGTATGGAGTTTCTGAATGAGAGTTGGGATTAAAAAAATATTATTGGTTGCAACTGTTTTGTGCAGCGTGTGGTCATGGGGTGCTTTTGCTGATGAAAAAGCTGGCGGTAAGTCAGAAAGTGGCAAGACCACAGTACATCCGATTGACCAGGGGTTGCCGATAGACGAGCTGCTTTCGCTTTCTCGTTCCTTTGCTCAGATAAAGGCAGGGTATGTTGAGGATGTGGACGATAAAGCCCTATTGCAGGGAGCAATTCGAGGGATGCTGCAATCTCTTGATCCCCATTCTACATTTTTGGCTGAAGAAGAACTAAAAGAATTGCGTGAAGGTACCAGTGGTGAGTTTGGTGGTCTTGGTATTGAAGTTGGAATGGAGAACGGATTTGTTAAGGTTATCGCACCTATTGATGATACTCCTGCGCAAAGGGCTGGTATAAGGGCAGGAGACCTGATTATTCGTCTTGATGATAAACCGGTTAAGGGGTTGTCTTTGCATGAAGCGGTAAAAATAATGCGCGGTAAGCCTGGTGAGCCTATTGAACTAACAGTTATGCGCGAAGGTAATGGTAAGCCGTTTAAGGTTACCATTGTGCGCGATGTAATCAAGGTTAAAAGTGTTAAGAGCAAGGTTGTAGGAGAAGAATTTGGTTATGTGCGCATCACTCAGTTTCAGGCAAGGACTGGAGAATATCTGCAAACCGCATTGGATGAACTAAATAGTAAGATTAAGCTGAAGGGGCTGGTTATTGATCTGCGCAATAATCCTGGAGGAGTGCTGCAAGCCGCTGTCGATGTGTCTGATACATTTATTAATGATGGTTTGATTGTCTATACGCAGGGACGTGAGCAAAAACCGATTATGAGTTTCAATGCTGTTCCTGGGGATCAGCTAAATGGTGCACCAATTGTAGTGCTTATCAATGGTGGTTCGGCATCTGCATCGGAGATTGTTGCTGGTGCCCTTCAAGATCATGGGCGTGCAGTAATCATTGGTTCTAGATCTTTTGGTAAGGGGTCGGTGCAGACTATCCTACCTTTGCCAGGTGGTAAAACTGCTGTGAAGCTGACAACGGCGCGCTACTATACTCCGAATGGGCGTTCGATTCAGGCCGAGGGTATTAAGCCCGATGTTATTTTGGATGAATTGCAACTGTTGAGAAAGGATGCCGCAAAGGTTGGTATGGTGAAAGAGGCTGATCTGGTCGGCCATTTGAAAAATGGCAAATCGAACGCGAAAGGTGATGGAGAAGCCGTTGCGGAAAAACCTGAACTTGCCATTACTGATTATGCGTTGAGTGAGGCAATAAACTTGCTGAAAGGTATATCTATTTTGCAAAGGGCTGGCAAGTAAGAAGGTTATAATTGAAAAGGTTGCATTTTTATCTTTTATTTCTGTTGCTTGTGCCATTCAATATAAATGCAGAAACCCGGCTGCCGGTTGTTAGTATTATCATTGATGATCTGGGGCAGGATCTGCAGGCCGCCCAACAAGTGATTGATCTCCCTGGATCTGTCGTTTCTGCTGTTTTACCAAATACCAAACATGCCCAGCAAGTTGCATTTTTGACTCATTATTCCGGTAAAGAAGTGATTTTGCACCAACCCATGCAGTCAGTTGCGGGTAACAGACTTGGTGGTGGTGCCATTGTGCTGGATATGACACGTCAGCAGGTGTGGAAGACTCTTGAGTCGAATTTGAATAAAATTCCGTTTGCTGTTGGTATGAACCACCACATGGGCAGTTTGATATCTCAACACCCGGGTCATATGTCGTGGATTATGGAATACCTGAAACAGCGCAGTGACCTATTCTATATAGATAGTAGAACTACTAAGGAAACAGTGGCGCAACAGCTGGCTTCAGAGGTGGGGGTGCGTAATACCCGGCGCAATGTGTTTTTAGATCATGATGTTACGGAGCAAGCGATATCTTACCAGTTGCACCGGATGATACGGCTTGCACGAAGGGATGGTAGTGCTGTGGCCATTGGGCATCCATTTCCAGAAACAATAAGTGTATTGCGACGCGAGATTCCCCACTTCGCGGAGTATGGTGTCAGGTTAGTACCAGTTTCTGAGGTGATAGCTTTAAGAAATGGTGAGAAGTCCAGGGTGGTGGAAGTTGCCGGGAAAGCAAAGTGAGAGTTGCGCCTGTATTTGTCTTGATTTAACTGCTGACAAACTCCAGAGTAAGGTTCTGCACCTGAGAACGCCACTGTTCTGAGGCGAAGGTGTGATTTGCACCTGTGATGGTCGTAATTGGGATCGGCTTGGTGCTTATTAACTGTTGCCATTTCTGTCCATTGGTGGCGGTAACAAACTCCTTTGCAGTCAGGTCATTTTCGCTTAGGACTATCTGTGTTTTCCCCTCAAATCTTTGTAGTTTTTGCAGCATCATCTCTTGCAAATAGCCTGGCTGGCTATGTTGAGGTTGATCTTTTGGGATCTGTTCGTTTTTGTTTTTTTTCATTACTAATAAATTGCTGACAAAGTCGCTAGCTGCACTGAATATCTTAACCTGACCTGTAAATACCCGCTTCCAAAACTGCAATGAGAACATCTGTTTTTTGTAGTGGTTTTTTACCAGAGATTCTGCGGCAAGCTGCTCATTCTTTACCCATGGGTTAAGCAGAAATAGGCCAGTTATCCGAGAATCAGTTTCGCAGTACTTGGTAATTGCAGTCGCTGCGTCACAAAGTCCCCAAAGAACAATTTTTTTGATCTCAGGACATTTGAGTTGTAGGGTGTCTATGGCTTGCTTAATGCTGGTATCGATATCCATGTATGATTTAAATTCGCCACCGCTATCGCCCATTCCGGCACAGTCAAATCTAATGCTAGTGATTCCGCTGGTGGCAAGAAAACGACTTAGTTTTAAGAACTGGCGGTGGCTGCCAATTCTATATTGAGGGCCTCCCACAACAATAACCACACCGGTTTGACTTCCTTGGGCAATGTGGATTATTCCAAGCTGTTGTTGTTCGCCGAAGATAACGGGGATTTCTCTATTCACTTTTAACCTCCTGCGTATTTTGCAGTAAGTGGTTGGCTGTGATTTCAATCAGGCTATCACATCTGGCTATTTCCTGACAGGCCCAGAACTGGTGTCCAGCACAGGTTGCAAAATTTAACTCAGGGTGCGATTCATTAAGTTTTTGCTGTAGTTTTTGATAAGGGATAGAGGTGGTGCCGCTGGAATTTATTTCAAAGGTCGAAATGTCAGCTGCAGTTGCCAATTTGAAATCGCTGAGATTTAGGCTGCAGATATCATTGAATAATTGTTTTGATAATGGGTAACCAGAAATCTCCAGGGGTTCTCCGTTTTGTATCGACGCGATTATTTCACTGGTATTTTTTGGGTAGCCGGCCTTACTAATCTGGATGGTAATTGATTCTGCCAGTTTGAGGCGAATGAATTGCTTCATATAAGCAGCCATGTCCGGGATTGGTTGCCAGAGCAGAAGCTTTTGTTGCTTTGATATGGGAACGCGATTATTAAGAAAGCTGGCGGCAATATTGGCTCCAAGCCTGAGGCCACCGAGGATCAGGTTGTCGCACTGTAACTGCTTTAGAATATGGTTTATCACGTTGGAAATATCTTGATGCCAGATCTCTAAGTTGGCTTGATCAAGATCGCCTTGGCTGTCCCCACATCCAAATAGGTCGATTAGTGTGGTTTCAATCCCATGCTTGGCCAGCTCGCGGCCTAGTGCAGAAAGTATATGACGGGATTTATTGGCTTCTTCGGCAAATGGGGGGATAAATAACAGTTGGGTATGAGAGTTATTGCTGCGAAAGGTTAGGGTAAAGATATCGCCAGCTGTGCTGGGGATAAACTTTGGATCAGGCTGGGAGTATTTATTCGCTATCCCATCATTCATCGGTTTATCCCGCCAGGCTAGGTTTTAGCCTACTTTGCGTTCGATAAATGCAGCAAGGTTTCCTACAGTTTCAAATGCATCTGCGCTGATTTCATCGTCTTCAACGACGATGCCATACTTTTCTTCAATTGCAGTGATAAGACTAACTACTGCCATTGAGTCTAACTCGGGAATATATCCAAGTAGAGGGGTTTCTGCTGTATATGCGCTGACTTCGTCATGTATGTGTAGGATTTCAGCTAATAGCTGTTTCACTTCTTCTAAGTACATAATTACCCTGCTTTTTTACTGGGGAAAAAATTCAGGCGCTTAACGAGCTTGCCGCCGAAGTGCCTGGTGGCGGCAAATATACCATATGCAGTTCGATGATTGAAAGCAATAATGCCCCATTTTTCATCTCTTTGTGACATCCATTGTTTTTTGTAATAGTCGTCTCCGCTTAAGAAGTCCAGGATTGTGGCCTGGTCTTGATTAATGCTGTAGTCAGCCATTTTATATGTTAGCAGTGTGCCAGGTGAAAATTCTTTGTAACTCTCATCAAAGGCAAGCTTAAAAATTGATGATCTTTGACCAATGTTAAACCATATCTGCGCTGCTGCAGGTCTATTATCTATGTATAGAATGCCTAAACGCAGTTGCCCTTTTTCAGCCAGGTCCATGATTATAGCGTCGAAGAACTCTCTGTTACCTTCCTCTTTTTTCCAGCGTAGTTGGTAGAGATATTTAAACTCCTGGTATGCAGGGGCTATCTCTTCAATTTTGGTGTAAACCTTTAATTCCCATACGTGGCTTTTATCAAGCTTCTTTTGGCGGCGATTAATAGTGTTCTTCAGTTGGGTTTGTAGGTTGTTTTTGTATTCGTCAAAACTGGAAATGTCAGTGTGCAGCCAGTTGCCAAACCTAAAATAGGTATCGGTTACCATATGGTGCTTTATGCCTTTTATCAAAGGAGTTATCAATACGCCTTTGGGGTTAATAGGTTCAATGTCTATTATTTCCGGCAAGTAGTTTTTTATTGCATAGCCAATGCAGTGCGAAATTAACTCGCTATTGGACGAGTTGTTGCTAATAATTATTGGAGAAAAGTTATGGCTGTATATGGTTGTTAGTGCGCCAAGATGTTTTTTTTCATTCTTATAATAGATCTGCAGAGGTAGAATCACTGTGCTGTTGTTTTCTTCAGCGCAGATTATTATCGGGGACGCACCTGGTTTGAGGGCGTAATTTAATAGTTCTTTATACCATTCGTAGCTGCTATCAAATTCTAGTTTATTTTTATTTTGTTCTACGTGCTGTCCATGATTTCCATGCTGCCAAAGGGCCTGAAGCTTGTCAGGGATAGATCGTATATCTTCATAGACATTGATGTTAACCATAACTGAAATTGTGCAGGATTATTGAGGAATGTTGATATTGCACCCAGAGGGGAGTATCTGTTTGAGTTTAGATGCTATCGATTGTATAAGCATGAGATATCCAAGTTCGCTCAGATGTAGTCCGTCACCGATATGAAAATCGCGGTCTAGATATCCTGCCGAGTTTTTCATGCGGCTATTAGAGTCGCAGTAATGTAGGTGTTGATGGTTTTGGCAAAGCTCTTCTATTCTTTTGTTGGTTTCATCAATTTGATGGTTGTAAGGTAGTGATTCATAGTCTTCGTCTATTGGAAGAATGGAGTTTATAACGGTAGTTGTGTTTTTGGGAATAATATCTAGCAAGATTTTGTAGTAGTCGACTATCTTGTCTTTGCCGTAGAACCAAAAGTCATTGATGCCAGTGTGGATAACAATTGCGTAGGCCTTGTTAAGGATTGATATGGTATCTAGCCTGTCAATTACACCTTTGGTGGTATCACCGGCTATGCCGTAGTTTTCGCCGTCTGGAGTTATCTGACGTATAGGCATTTCCTGAACTATGCTATCGCCGATGAACACTATTCTGTTTTTGCTGCTCATTACCAGTTTCCATCCTAATCCGTTGCTAATAAACATAGCAGAAAGAGATGGGGCTGTCTAAATAGTCTCCTGTGGATCCATGTCTATGTGCCAACGCACCTTTTTTCCGAGCTTATTGTTACTAATAGCACTTAACAGTTTTTCCAATGTTTCTTGTAAAACATTGCGTTGAGTTGATTGCAGAAAAAGATTAACACGATAATGGCGGTTACGGCGATGCAGTGAACTGGCAATTGGACCTAATATTTCCAGTTGAATTTCGGTATTAATTTCTTCATTGGTCTGTAGTTGTTCCTTGACGAAATCAAGAAACTGCTTTGGAGCTGCCTTCTCCAAGGCCTCGGCGCGAATAACCGCCATGCTGGTAAAAGGAGGTAGCAGAGTTTTCCGGCGTTGTTGCAGCTCCAGTCTGGCAAACTCTTGATAACCATTGAACAGAATGCGGTACAGGGTTGGGTTGTCCGGGTGATGTGTCTGCAGTATTACCTCTCCAGCTTTTTCACCGCGGCCGGATCTTCCTGCGACCTGAGTAACTAACTGCGCCATCTTTTCAATTGAACGAAAATCGGTACTGAAAAGCCCACTGTCGATATCCACAATTCCTGTCAAAGTGATATTTGGCAAGTGATGCCCTTTGGCAAGCATCTGCGTGCCTAATAAAATCTGGATCTGTCCGCATTCGGCATCCTGCATCAGTTTATTAAAGCTGCCCTTGCGGGTGGTGGTGTCACGGTCGATTCTTGCAATTGATGTATCAGGGAATATCGCCTTTAGCGCTTCTTCGATGCGCTCTGTGCCTTTGCCCAGAGGGGTGATATCTTTTTCTTTGCAGTCCGGGCAATGTTGTGGAGTTCTGACGGCATAGCCGCAATGCTGGCAACGCAAAGTATTTTCGTTTTGGTACAGGGTTAGGCGCACATCGCAGTTGTTGCATTTCGCGGTCCAGCCACAGCTATGGCACATGACAACTGGTGCATAGCCCCGTCGATTCAGAAAGATTATCGTCTGTCCACCAGATTCAATATGCTGTTTGATCTTTAAGATAAATCGGTGCGACATACCGCCTTGAAGTTTCTGATTGCGAATATCAATAATGGAAATATTTGGCTGCTTTGCCTTGCCGGCTCGCTGTGTTAATTGCAGCAGATTATAGCGTCCTTGAGATGCGTTATTTAACGATTCCAGTGAAGGGGTGGCGGAGCAAAGAACGATTGGAATATTGCGCATATGAGCGCGGGTAACTGCCATGTCACGAGCTGAATATCTGATGCCTTCCTGTTGCTTGAATGATAGGTCGTGTTCCTCATCAATAATAACTAATCCCAGATCAGCAAATGGGGTAAATAGCGCAGAGCGCGTGCCGATGACAATTTTGGCAGCGCCATCTTGTGCGGCAAGCCATGAATTCAGTTTTTCAGTTTCGCTCATCTCCGAATGGATGGTAACAATCTTTTCATGAAAACGATCGGTGAAGCGTTTTACCAGTTGCGGGGTAAGTCCGATCTCTGGAACTAGAATCAATGCTTGTTTCCCTTTTTGCAATATTTGGCGAATTACCTGAATAAAAACTTCGGTCTTGCCGCTGCCGGTTATGCCAAATATCAGGTGCGCTTTGTAGCTGTTCAGGTTGGAGCAGATTGAGTCATAGGCTTGTTGTTGCTCTGAATTTAGTTGAAGATCATGAATAGTATCAGTTTTGTATGTTTCAGGCTGCTTGCAGATTTGTATTGGTTGTTTTTTAATAGCTCCGCGCTTGGCAAGTTGGCGGATGATAGCAGCATCTTTTTTGGGGGCAGGTAGTTGTGATGTTAAAAGTCCTGACGAAGATCGTGCAATAATCTCATAGATCTCCTGCTGCCGTTTGGCTCTGCCAAAATATGGTGTTTCGTCTGTAGCCACCCATACCATTTCACTCTTTTTAGCAGCCTCTTTACCCTTGCGCAGTGCAGTTGGAAAACAAAGTGATAAGATTTCACCTTGATAAGATTGGTAATACTTGATTGCCCATTGTGCCAGGCGCAAAGTTTCATCTTTAATTAGAGATCTATTATCCAAAATCTCGGTTATTGGTTTGAGCTTGCTGATATCAAAATCTGAATAGTCTTTGATCGCAATAACTACACCTACCAGGTTGCGATTGCCAAAAACAACTTTAACTCTTGAGCCAATTTCTGCGCTAGCACCATCTTCAGGAGCTAAGTACTCAAAACTGCGGTAGAGAGGGGTTGGAACGGCTATTTCGTAAATGGCTTGTGTCATTAGATCGATTTCAAATATCTCTGTTTTCTATTGAGGTAGTTTAGCAGTTGCAATATATCATGGAAATATTCTAAAAATAGGTGCCTATTTTTAATGTTGTACTAAACTTAATTTAGGTAGATCTAATGTTTTAAAGGTATTACGGAGAGAAGTATGAAATGGATGGGAGATAGGGTCGAACTTTATAACAATCCCTTTATCAAGTTTATGGATCCCCTTGGTGTAGGCAAAGCAATTGCACAGACACAAGCAGGGTGGATGAATCACCCGGTAGGCAACGCAGAAAAGGCTCGCGCGTGGCTGCAGGGGGTGTCTGAATTACAAGTATATTTTCTGCGCAGAGCTTTGGGGCTGGAAATAGCTAAAGAGACCAAAGATTCGCGTTTTTCCAGTGATCAATGGTCGACAAACCTGTTTTTCGACATGCTTAAAGAATCATTTTTATTTGCCAGTGAATTTATGTTTGATATGGCAATGGATGCCCCGGATACCCCACCTCATATTAAAAGAAAAGCAGCGTTCTGGATAGAGCAGATATTTAATTCACTATCTCCAAGTAACTTTTTACTAACTAATCCTGATGCCTTACAAACAATGATTAATACCAGGGGCCAGAGCCTAGTCGATGGAATGAAGCTGCTAATGCAGGATATGAAAGACAACGATATCAGCATGGTAGATAAGGATGCATTCAAGGTAGGTAAAAATCTGGCAACTACTCCGGGAAAGGTGGTATTTAGAACAGATCTGTTTGAGTTGATTCAATACAAGCCGCAGACCAAAGAAGTGCGTGAGATTCCAATATTATTTGTACCGCCATGGATCAATAAATTCTATGTTCTTGATCTAACAGAAAAGAAAAGTATGATTAGCTACCTTGTCAAACAAGGGTTCTCGGTATTTCTGATTAGCTGGAGAAATGTTCCCAAAGAGATGCGTGATACTCACTTTGGCGATTATCTTGGCAGAGGTATAGATCGGGCGCAGAATGTAGTTCGTGCAATATCAGGTGCCGATAGTGTGCATGCGGTGGGTTACTGTATTGGTGGAACCGCGCTTTCTTCATATATGGCGTGGATGAATGCAGATCCGGATAAGGATGCTCCAAAGCCAGTATCATCTTGGACTTTATTTGCATCACTGGTCGATTTTAGTAAACCGGGAGAGATCGAGAGTTTTGTGGATCAGGATAGTTATGATATGGTCTGTGACATTATGGAAAAAGAGGGATATCTGGATGGTTCCAAGATGAATGCAGCGTTTAGAATGCTGCGTTCTAAGGATCTGGTTTGGAGCTTCTTCGTTGATAGCTATTTATGCGGAGAAAAGCCAAAGGCATTCGACCTCCTATTTTGGAACTCAGACCCGACGCGTCTTCCAGAAGAGATGCATCGCTTTTATCTGCGAGAGTTTTATGTGAATAATAACCTGGTACGCAAGAATAAGCTGACATTGTCTGGCAGGAAAATTGACCTAAGTATAATCGAACAGCCGCTTTATGATGTTGCTACAGTGCAGGACCATATCACACCGTGGAAAGAATGCTTTAAGTGTGACTATATTAGTGGTCCTGTGCGTCAGGTGCTTGGAAGCTCCGGACATATTCTGGGAGTGGTTTCTCCACCGGTAGATCCGCCAAAGAGAAAATACTGGGCCGGCAATGTGGGTGACTGTCGTGACCCTGACCTATGGCTTGATCAGCAGGAGGAGCAAAAAGGCTCTTGGTGGCCGGACTGGATAGAGTGGCTTGATGGGAATTGTGGAAAAAAAGTTCCTGCTCTTAAGGTAGGAAGTGCCAAGTATAAACCGCTATGCGATGCTCCAGGGGAGTATGTGGTTGAGCCATAATATCTTTCAATGAGAAATAGGAAGCAGTTATGCGGTCAGGGATGATTTTATTAATGATGGCATTCGTTATGGGATGCAACCAGGAGAAGGTGGAGGTGGACGATAGACCAAAGCCCCCTAAAAGTGAACAGCAGCGAAGGTTTGCTGAAGGTGAAATAATCGTGCGTTTTGAAGATGGTATTACCGAGGCGCAAGTGTTGCATAAATTAAAGATACACGGAGCATCTATCAAGCGCAGGCTTGGGGGATCACAGCAATATTTGATTAAACTTCCATTCGGGCATACGGTAGGATCTGCCTTGCCGCTATATAACGGTCTTATCGGGGTAAAGTGGGCGGAACCGAATTATATTATGCGCGTGCCGGAACAACCGGAGAATCCGGGAGCAGTCAAGGTCAGGCCAATTAAGATCAGAAAGGTCAAGTAACATATTTAAATGGTGGAGATTTATGAGTTGTAATATCAAAAACAATGGGAAACGTCAGGTGATAAAAACAACAGGATTTATTATGTTGATGCTGTTAGTTTTGAATGAAGCAAACGCTGCACAGGGAAAGCTTGTACAGCGTCAAAGGTATGTGCCGGGAGAGATTCTGGTTAAATTCAAAGACGGAGTTGCTGACAGGCAAAAAAGCCAGGTGCGTCGTGAGAGAGTTGGTCAGCAGCAACAAAGCAGGTTCAGGGCGCAGCTGCTGAAAAAGCTCGATGCTTCTGGGATTGAGAGATGGAAGCTAGATGGAAGTCAAAGCGTTGAACAGTTGCAAAAAGAGCTAAGTAACGCCTCGGAAGTAGAATACGCCGAGCCCAATTATTATATGTACCCACTAGCAACTATCCCAAATGATCTTTACTACACCAGGCAATGGGGGTTAAACAATACCGGACAGACATTAAATAACGTGGCTGGAAATGCCGGCAGCGATATCGAAATGGAAGAAGCTTGGGATATCCAGACCGGTTTAAATACTGTTAATGTTGCAATTGTCGATGATGGTGTGCAAACAGCTCATCCGGATTTGGCTGGCAATATAGGCTCTGGAAGAGACATTATTAGCTCGGATAATAACGCAAATCCCCATAACCCAACGGTTTCGACTCATGGTACCAATGTTGCCGGTGTGATTGGGGCAGTTGGAAACAACAATACTGGCATTGCAGGCGTTGCCTGGGATGTTAATTTAATGCCGGTTTTGTTTGCCGATGACAGTGGTGGCAACGTAGCAGATGCCGTTGATGCCTTTAGCTGGGCACGAAACAATGGAGCCCATATTATTAACTATAGCTATGGAGCAATGGATTTTAGTCAGTCATTGGCAGATTCTGTGGACAGCTTAGAAACCAATGGGATTCTTCTGGTTGTTCCTGCTGGCAATGGCGATGTCAATAACGAATATGTCCCGCTTTACCCAAGTAATTTTAGTAATGATAATATAATTTCTGTCGCTGCCAGTAACCAGGGGGATAATCTGGCTTCCTGGTCACAATACGGTTTTGCCACAGTTGATGTTATGGCACCAGGGGAAAATATCTGCACAACCTCAACTGCGTCTGAATATACCTGTACCGATAGTGATATTGTTGATGGCAATGAGAATAATGATTATACGGATGGAACCTCATTTGCTGCACCTTATGTAGCAGGCCTAGCTGCGCTGATAAAATCACAGTATCCTGCCGCAGATTTCCAGGAGATAAAAGGCAGAATCATGGCTGGGGTTGATGCAAAAACCACGGCTAGGGACAGGGTTGCTGCCGGGGGTAGGATAAATGCCGAGAATTCCCTTATAGTTGCAGAATCCGAAGTGCTGGTAATTAGCTCGGTAACTGTTGATGCTTCAGGTAATGAGGTGATCGACCCTGAAGAAACAGCTGATTTGGTGATTTCAATTGAAAATGCCTGGGCAGACTCAACAAATGTATCCGCAGTCCTGAGCACAACAGACGGTGAAATATCAATTGCAGATAATAGCAAAACCTATGGGAATATAGCGGAAGGGGCTGCCGCATCTGCAACTTTCAGTATCACCCTGGGTGATGTTAGCGGTTACAGAAAGATCCCTTTTCAGCTTGACGTAACTGCAGACGGTTATGCAGTTACCCGTTACTTTGATCTGGTAACTGGTCAGCTGGAAAATAATGTGCTAACTAACGGTACAATACAAACTGATGCCTATGATGATGTGCACTATTATCACTTTACAGTACCTTCTAATGCGACAAGTCTTAGTGTTACCACTACTAGTGACGAAAATATCGATCTTTTCCTGATGAAGGGGGGGAAGCCACCGGTTGCATATTGGGGGGATAATTATGATTCTGATGAAAATGCAACGATTTTAGAGTCGAAAGAGGCATCTGGGGATGAAACGATCACTGTTACAGATCCTGAAGCCGGTGAGTATTTTGTTGCAGTTTATAACT
The DNA here is from genome assembly GCA_004796365.1 of Gammaproteobacteria bacterium. Taxonomy (GTDB): domain Bacteria; phylum Pseudomonadota; class Gammaproteobacteria; order QZLD01; family QZLD01; genus QZLE01. Next base: position 36,133 of record QZLE01000016.1, read on the forward strand.
ATGGAGGGGTCATCAATGCCGCATATTCCATCGAAAGACAGGTAGCTACTAGCGGCTCTGGTGTTATTGGAGGTGGCGGTGGAAGTTTTCCTATTTCATTGCTGCTGGTCCTTGGTGGAATTGTACTGGTGTATCGTCGTAACTAATTACCACATATTTTCATCCTAGCCTTCCCCCCCCCTTAAAAAGGGGGAGGCAGAATACTTAGCTTAGATTCAAAACGTCAAAAAAATTTGACTCAAAACCCTCCCGCGTGTAAATTTCCCACCTCTTAAGGCATCACATGATGCTGTAAAAATTGGTTAGTAGGTGCCTGTTTGCTTATTCTTTGGGACAGGTTAAATGGGAAACTGGTAAGAACTACTAAATTAGTTTTAGTCCAGTGCTGCCCCCGCAACGGTAGGTGTGTTTGGTGATTTTCCAATTAATTGCTGATACATAAGCCCGGAACCAGCCTTCTATATTATTAACTCATAATTGCGCGGGTGGGCGCTAGGAGAGCAAAATGAAAAATCATTTTCTTATCCCTGTGTTATCTATTCTTTCCATTTCAACTATTTCAAATGCGGCGGAAACTAAGCTGGATGATGTTGTAGTAACTGCTACTAGAACAGCGATTTCAGCTGATGAATCGATAGTGCCGGTAGTGGTGATAACCGCAGATGATATTAAAAAAAGTCCGGCTAATGATATTCCAACCCTTCTTTCTGGAACTGCTGGAATAAACGTTGGTCGCTCTGGTGGTTTAGGTGGCCAGACCAGCATTTTTGTGCGTGGTACAGAAAGTAATCACCTTCTAGTTTTGATTGATGGAGTAAGGGCGGGTTCTCTTTCTATAGGGGCTACAGCGATAGAACATATTCCATTAGAACTGGTAGAGCGCATTGAACTGATTAAAGGCAATAGGTCCAGTTTATATGGTTCAGATGCAATTGGCGGAGTTTTGCAGATATTCACTAAAAAGGGGGCTGATGACGGCTCAGGTTTTCATCCATCAGTTTTAATTAGTACTGGTTCAAATGAAACGCATAAGATGAGCTTTGCCGTATCCGGTGGTATGGATGGGTTTTCTATGAGTATGACAGGGGCTTTTCTACATTCAGGTGGGTATGATGTTACTTTGGATAGTAATCCGAATAATAACCCGGATGACGATAGTTATAGCAACGACTCAGTTTCATTAAATATAGGCAAACTTTGGGATAACGGAATAAAGTTGGATCTGCTGTATATGGACTCAGATGCAAATGTTGAATTTGATGGGTGGTATTATGAGTCTGATGTGGATAATAGTTTAAGCTCTTTGAAATTATTTGCACCGCTTGGTGATAAAGTAGATCTAACTTTTCAGGTTGCCGAATCAAAGGATGAACTGGTTAGTTATGATAGCTTTGGATCCAGCGAAAATAAATCCCGTCGCAGGCAGCAAACCCTGCAGGTGGACTACTCTCCTACAGATGAATTGCAGTTAAGCTTGGGCCTGGAAAGGCAGCAGGATAAGCTAAATTCAACAAATTATGCAGATCAAAAAATTAAGAACAAATCTAGCTATATCCAAGGTATCTACGAAGTTGGAATTGTTGGAGTATTGGCTGGTTTCCGCAATGACGATTATGGTGTATACGGGGATGAAAACACCTGGAATATTGGTGCCAGCTTTGATATTACTGAATCAATTAAGCTAACGGCTAACAGTGGTACTGGCTTTAAAGTACCAACGTTTAATGATCTGTTTTGGCCAGGCGGTGGCAATCCTGAACTATTGCCTGAGAAGTCTAAAAACTATGAAATAGGCGTAGGTTACGATGTCCAGCTTATTCAAATTCAGCTAAATATTTATAAAACCGAGGTTGAAGATTTGATTGCAGGGTGGCCTTCTACAAATATTAACAAGGCTAAAATTTCCGGTGAAGAGCTGATAGTTAAGCTTCCTGGGAATAAGATTGCTGACTTTGTCATTGAGCTATCTCATGTTGATGCCACAGATGATGCAACCGGAGATCAATTGCTTAAAAGACCGGTAAGAAGCGGAAAAATTTCTGCTGCCAAGACAATTGGGGCTTTTGATATAGCATTAACTGCTTTTGGTTATAGCAGCTCATTGGATTGGGGCGGTACAGAAGCTGCTGGATATGGAGTGTTCGGTGGTGTAATTAACTATGAATTAAATAAGCATGTTGATTTCACATTAAGAGCAGAAAACTTATTCGATAAGAAATATTCCTCAGTATATGGCTACTCCTCTCCTGGCCGTAGCTTTATGCTGGAAATGACAGCTGGGTTCTAGTAATTTTTCCATACGCGTGGAAAATTTGCTCTTGTAATAAATATACTAACTGAAAGGCGGGCTTTGCCCGTCTTTTTTTATTATAGTTCCTGAATTCTACTAGGAAATGCAATACAAAATCCCCCGCGATAACCGTTCATGTTTTGATATCAAATGTGGACGGTTTTTTTCAAAGTCGTCGAGGGGGAGTGATTTGGTTTCATCAATTAGATTGTTCACACGTGTAAACAATCTAATTTGATAGCAGTTATAGTGTTTTTATGGCTTAAGTTCTGATATTATCCAGGAGTTATGAATACTTGATCTACATAAGCGGTGACCGCGCAATTTTAACCTGCTTCAAGCTTGGAAGTAGGTTGTGCCTTTCTTTGTCTCCGTACTAATCCACTTTAACTTTTATTTAAGCAAGCCTTTTGGCTTTAAAGGATTACTATTATGTATGATTTACTAAATGATATGGCGAAACGTCCATTACCTTTTTCTCGCTATACAACTAAAGAGTTATGGACTCGGCCACACTTATCTCAGCAGATGCTGAACTTCCACCTAAACCAAGAAACTGATCTAGCATCACGTCGATTTGAAGTTATTGACAAAGTTGTGAATTGGATTGATTCTCAATTGAGTCTGTCAGGTAAGAAACTATGCGACCTTGGCTGTGGTCCAGGGTTATATACAGAACGTTTCGCAGCAATTAATGCAAATGTAACAGGTGTAGATTTCTCTAAAACATCAATTGAATATGCAGTTGCTATGGCTAAGCAGTCAATCCAATATATTCAAGCTGACTATCTATTGGATGATTTACCAGCAGGCTTTGATGTAATCACATTGATATATACAGATCTTTGTGTTTTATCACCCGCCCAGAGGCAAAATCTATTGAATAGGATGAGAAAGATGCTTAAACCTGGAGGTTATATTGTTATTGATGTGGCTGCAACAGCATCCCTAGCGTCTAAGAGTGAAGTAACTTTAATAGAAGATAAATTAATGGGAGGTTTTTGGTCTGCAGGTGAATATGTGGGTATTCAAAAATCATATTTATACCCTGAAGAAAATCTATCTCTTGACCGCTATCTAATTATTGAGCCAAGTGAATCTTGGCAGATATTTAATTGGTTTCAGCACTTTACTCCACAAAGCATTGAGCTTGAGCTAACCCAGGCTGGTTTTGAAATTGCCGAAATGGCAGGCGATTTAACTGGAAAAGGACTTCAGCCTTATGATGAATTGATTGGTGTTATTGCTAAAGCAAGGCCGTGAAGTAGGTGTTATTTAAAAATTACGTTAAACATTTACCACACCTGTGGAAAATTGGTTGAAATAAAAAAGGCTCCTTTACGGAGCCTTTTGTTTCTTGCTTTTCAGCTAGATGACTACAGTTGCTTAATTGCCTGAATAAGTTCCCCTGCCATAGCTTGCCCGTCACCAAACAACATCTTGGTTTTATCACCAAAAAATAGTGGGTTCTCGATGCCGGAGAAACCAACTCCGCGACCACGCTTGATTACGATTACGTTGTCTGAGTCTTCAACATCGAGAATTGGCATGCCGTAGATATCGCTAGTTGGATCGTTTTTAGCGGAAGGGTTAACCACGTCGTTAGCACCGATTACCAGTGCTACCTGTGAGTTGGTGAACTCGGCATTGATATCTTCCATGTCGTAGATTACATCGTACGGTACACCGGCTTCTGCCAGCAGTACGTTCATATGGCCAGGCATACGTCCAGCAACAGGGTGGATGGCGAATTTTACGTCTACACCACGATCGATCAGTAGCTTGGACAGTTCCCAAACCTTGTGTTGTGCTTGCGCAACTGCCATGCCGTATCCAGGTACGATGATTACCTGTTCGGCATAGGCCATCATTACACCTACGTCCTCAGCGTCAATTGCTTTCATTTCCCCGCCGGTTTCGCTGGTGTGTGCACCTTCGCCACCTTCTGTTCCAAAGCCGCTGAACAGTACATTGGCCAGAGATCGGTTCATAGCTTTTGCCATTAGCTGGGTTAGCAATGAACCGGCAGAACCAACAACGGTACCAGCGATAATCATAGCTGCATTACCCAGAACAAAGCCTTCAAATGCCACCGCAAGACCGGTAAGTGCGTTGAATAGCGAGATGATTACTGGCATATCTGCACCACCGATAGGGGTGGTTACAGTGACACCGAATACTAGTGCCAGACCAAAGAAGAAGAAAAGTGCAATTGGTGAGAGGGTGTAGAAAGATAGGATTCCAAACAGGATTGTTGCGATGAACAGCCCCAGGTTAAATAGGTTTTGTTTTGGAATTTCAAATGTCTTTTTCATGCGACCATCAAGTTTTGCCCAAGCAATGATACTACCGGAGAAGGCTATGGTGCCGATGAATGCACCTAAAAGACCTAAGGTTAGATGCTCGCCTGAGATCGCATGGTCAATAGCAGCCTGTGATTGCTCGATCAGTTGTTTACCAATGTCAGTCTTGGCGATCTCACCCATAGCTTCTTTGGCAGGTTTTAATGAATCCTTGATGGTTCCCATTTTAAGGAGTTCTACCGCAGCGATAGCTGCTGCTGCGCCACCACCCATGCCGTTATATAGGGCGATCATTTGTGGTAAATCGGTTGTTTTTACTTTTTTACCTGAATACCATGACAAACCACCACCAATTCCAAGAGCAAGGAAAATCAGTATATAGTTGGTTACTGCACTCTCGTGTCCTGAAATATGGCCATGGAAGAAAGTGACAATTGTCGCCAGAATCATACCGTAGCCAGCCCAGCGGATACCGCCAGCGGCAGTGGTTGGTGAGCTCATCTTTTTCAGGCCAAGGATGAAAAGGATTGCGGTAAGGAAATAACATATATTGATAAACATTACTTATCTCCCCCTTTGCTTTTCTTGAACATCTCCAATGTACGTTCGGTTACCACGTAACCACCCGCAGCGTTTCCAGCCGCAAGCACTACGGCCACAAAGCCGATCAGCTGTTCAACAAATCCGTCGGCACTTCCAAGCGCAATCATAGCACCTACAACTACGATACCATGTACGAAGTTAGAGCCTGACATCAGCGGTGTATGTAGAAGAACCGGTACGCGGCTGATGATTTCATATCCGGTAAATGCTGCGAGCATAAAGATATACAGTGCGGTAAACCCTGTTATTCCTTCAACCATTATTGGTCTCCTTTTTGTCTGTCTAGCACTAGTTTTGACTTGATTTCGCCGCCATGCGTCAGTGCGCTTTCTGCGATTATCTGATCTTCCCAATCTAGTGTAATCTCCCCCTCTTTGATGAACAGGGTGACAAAATTAAGCAGATTGCGGGAGTATAATTCGCTGGTGTCATTGGCTAGTGAGCTAGGAACATTAACTGGACCATATATGGTTACACCTTTTTTCTTAACATGTTTACCGGCCTTGGTTAGCTCACAGTTGCCGCCAGTTTCTGCGGCAAGGTCTACGACCACCGCTCCTGGTTTCATCTCTTCTACCACTTCTTTGGCAATGATCAACGGGGCCTTTCTGCCTGGGATGGCAGCTGTGGTGATAACGATGTCAGCAGCTTTGATGTGATTATTCAGAACCTCTTGCTGTTTTTCCATCTCCTCTTCGGTTAGTTCGCGTGCGTAGCCTCCTTCGCCGTCTGCCTGTACTCCGGTGTCTATAAATTTGCCGCCAAGTGATTCAACTTGCTCTTTAGTAGCAGAGCGTACGTCATATGCTTCTACAATGGCGCCAAGTCTTTTCGCGGTGGCGATTGCCTGCAACCCCGCAACCCCAGCGCCTATGATTAACACTTTAGCAGGTTTGACTGTGCCTGCTGCAGTTGAAAGCATTGGGAAGAATTTGCCGCTGATTTCAGCCCCCATGATCACTGCTTTGTAACCAGCGGCATTGGCTTGAGAAGATAGGGCGTCCATTGATTGCGCACGTGAGATTCGCGGAACAAGTTCCATTGCGAAGCTGGTGATCTTTTTTTCGCATATTTTTTGGATACGTTCATCATCGCCGTATGGGTTCATGTACCCAACCAGAATACTGCCTTCAGGCATCTGTTCTATCTGTTCGATAGTTGGTGGCTGTACAGTGAAGATAATGTCACCGCTTTTTAGCAGTTCGGCTTCATCTTTTACGATTTCAACATCGCTGAATTGGGCATCTGGATATCCGGCGTTGTCTCCGGCTCCGTGTAACAGGGAAATATCGGCTCCTAGTTTCTGCAGGCGAGTAGCAACTGCGGGCACTAGTGCCACGCGCTTTTCCCCCGTCAGCTTTTCCTTGGGAACTACTATTCTTGTCGGCATTATTTTTTCTCCGATAAGTAGGCGGTTAAGTTGGAATGAAAATTTGTCCCATTCTAGCGAAAAGATATTGTTATTGCATTACAAATTACTTTTCGTCCTCAAACAGGTCTTCGTCGTCTTCAAAATCATCAATGTCATCCATCATATCTGGAACCGGTGGGTCTCCGTCGTAGATCAGTTTTATTCTATTTTGACGGTAGAATTCGCGCATAGCCAGATAAGGGTCGGGAGATTCATCAACCATTTTGATTGATGTGTCCATGTTGGCGCGCCAGTTTATTATGTCAAGGACTGCCAGGGGCCAAGCAATGCTTGCCTTTACATAACTTGTCGGTTTGAGCATGCGGCTGGTTATCAAGTCCGGGGCGTCGCGGGTGGTATTTGGGCCAAAGAACGGAAGTGTAAGATAGGCCCCTTCACCGCTACCCCATTCAGCAAAAGTTTGCCCCAGGTCTTCTTCGTTTTTGATAAGACCCATCGGGGTAGCAACATCAAATATGCCGACGATGCCGATTGTGGAGTTAATAAGAAAACGCCCTGAATCTGCTAAGCACTGTTCAAATTTACCCTGCAATAAGTCGTTGGCAATAGTGTTAAGGTAGCCAAGGTTATCAAAAAAGTTGGTTACACAGCGGCGAACCGGGTCTGGGGTGATATACGCATAACCGTCAGCAACCGGTTTGAGGATGTTTTTATCCAGTGAATCATTAAAACCGTAGATCGATCGGTTGGTTTCTTCGTATGGGTCGTGAGCCTCTTCTCCAACCGGGACGTGGGTGCAGCCGAAGCTGAGAGTCATTGCGGTTAGGATAAACAGAGCTTTTATTCCGTTGGGTATCGTTGTTTTCATGGTGTTCTTTCCTAAAACTATTCATAGCTTGTTAGTTTCGCCGTTACAATTCATGATTTGTCACTACCTAGCGCATAAATCTAGCCTTATAATTCTAGACTGAATTTAAGGAATTATCCTGTGGAATTGAGCGGCTGATCAACCTAAACAGAATTTTGAGTATTTTGTCTTGCTTTACAAAGGTGTTGGAGACCAGGATCGTGGCCTTTACACTATTACGCGAGATTTTTACCTGGCGGCTATCGGAAAAGTCTTTGTTGTTACTCAGTTTGCGCAGTGTCAGTACTGCCATGCCAATAGCCCACAGGCAAAAGCGTCTGATTCCAACTTCTTCTGCTGGAATCAACAGGGTATATTCCAGTGCATTACTCAGGTGGTGGTGGGCTACTGCCAGTAGTCGTTCCAGGCCTTTTTCAAAATTCTTGTCAATGTCGTTATCTTTCAGGCGTGAAAGGTCAAAGCCGTGTTTGGCAAAGATCTCACGTGGCAGCCAGCAGGTGTTGCGTTGTTGGTCATCCCATATATCTTTGAGTATATTAGTCATCTGCAGGCCTTGCCCAAATGATACTGCCAGTTTCGAAAGCTGTTTGCGTTTAGAGTTGATTCGTTTTGAATAGTCACAGAACAGGTCGGTTAGCATCTCGCCAACCACACCTGCAACGTAATAACAGTACTTGTCCATGTCGGTCATGGTCGCTACGCCGTAGGTGTTATTTTGGATGCTGATTTCTTCCTGGCGCTCAAAAAACTCCATCCCTTCACTCATTATTTTTATGCACCGTTCCAGTGCTTGACGCTGAGTTGGGGTGAATGAGTGAGTGATGTTGATTACTTTTTCGCTGTTTTCAATCAGCCTTAATTCATCCTGGTGCGAGTAGCCATCCAAAGAGACAGTAAGCTTCTGGGCAAATTGCTGCGCTGATTCTTCTCCACAAACTACGTGGATAAACTGTTCATGATATTTTTCTTTTTGTTCGGTGCTGAGCAGAGTAGTATCTTCTATGGTGTCAGCGATTCGGCATAGTAGATAGGCGTTCGCAACTGCGTCCTGTATTTTTGCAGGTAGCTGGGGGATGGTAAGGGCAAATGTGCGCGAGACGCCGGGAAGTATTTCTTTTTGAAATTCGAGGTCAGCGGTCAGGTTTGACATATGATCCTAATCCTTTTGGTATGCCGATAAAGTTGCGATTTTAGCATTTATGGATTTTCTCGGACAGTACTGCGAGCAAATAGATTTGTTTTTGCATACGAGCTTACGGGGATGTATTTTCCGTGCCTAAGAAAACAAATGCATTTGTATCATGACGAGCTGTGGTATGTGTTGCCAACAGTTTGGCAGGTTATAAAGGCATGTCTATTTGAAAACATCCTGCTCAGAAAGTGTGCATGGAAGCTCAACGTAGAATGTACTGCCTTGTTCCAGCTCAGAGTCAACCCAAATCTTACCGCCATGTGCATCGACTATTTTTTTTGCAATAGCTAGGCCGATGCCAGTGCTGGTTTCGCCAGCTGTTGGTGTTGACCCTGCTGTTTTAAACATCTCGAATAGGGTGTCGATCCTTTCCTGGGAGATCCCTTGTCCGTAATCTTTCACAGCTATTATAATTCTGCCATTTTCTGGCATCTCGGTGCTTATTAGGATCTCGCTATGTTTTTTCGAGTATTTTATAGCGTTGGTAATGAGGTTATCTATTAGCTGAGATATTCTGGCCTCATCACACATCACTGGTTCAAGTTCACCTAGTTCAGAATTGATAGAGATGTTTTTCTTACTAGCGGACGCCTGTGAGAGGACAATTCTGCTTTCAATAATACTGTTTATACTGCTAAGCGTTTTGATGATATCGAACTTGCCACTCTCGATTACTGAGACATCAAGCAGGTCATTTATCAGTTTGGTTACCTGGTGGGTGGTGTCAGAAATTACCTGAATAAATTCGATATTCATATCTTGCGGATTGGAAAGCATTAGTTCGCACAAGCTGCTTATTCCAGAAAGTGGACTGCGTACGTCATGGGCTGCAATGGCAAGAAAGCGATTTTTTTCTTCATTCAGTTTTTTAAGTTTATTTATGGCTTCCTGGTTTTGCAGGCTGCTGTTGACTACGCTGTAAAATTCTTCTGGTACAAGTGGCTTATGTAAAAAACTATCTGCTCCTGATTTGATAAATAGAGCAGATTGATGACTGTCTGCGATACCTGATACTCCAATGATGCTGGTTTTTTCTTTTGGTGCTAATTTGCGTATTTCTTTAACTAGTACTATGCCCCCCATCTCTGGCATATTGCTGTCGGTGATTACCAGACTGATATTTGGGATAGCATTGTAAAGATCTAATGCATGTTTTCCGTTATCTGCAATGAATACCTGAAATTGGTGAATTTCGAGCAGTTGCTTAAGCTGGGTGGATGAACTTTTGTTGTCATCAACTACTAGGATTTTGGTATGGCGGTTTAGATCAAGACGGTTTATCACGGCGGTGATGTAGCTTATATTGTGGAAGCCTTCCTTTAATACATAATCAACCACTCCCTTGCTCCAGAATTTTTCCCTGGTTTCTGCGTTGATATTTGCAGTAAATATTACAGCGGGAATACTTTCTTTAAGTACAATATCGACAACTTCACCATTTGGAGCATCTGGTAGGTTTAAATCTAAGAGGGAGGCAAAGTATTTGTCGGCGTGTTCTTGCAGTAATAGCTTTGCTTCATTAAAAGAATAGGCAATATCGCATAGGTATCCGTGTTCGGTTTGCAATGCGCTGGCTACTGCAGCACACATTGCCTTGCTGTCTTCTACTATTAGTACTCTGTTAAAATCCATCTGCATGATCCATTATTGAGCTGTTACCCATACGTTTATTTTAGTACGGATTAAGGCTAAGTCACTATTTTATTAGGTTAATTTGTTTTAGCGTTAAGGTTTTTTATTGGTAGAAATTTCTAATCAAGTCGAAAATGACGGTGCCGAGCTACTGTTTTTTGATTGCATAAATTTTCTCTTTGATGCTAATAATTCGCGGATCATCAGATGAGCTGAACAGTATCAGGATACCGGATATTACCCCATCGTCATCCAATGGGGTGCATACGAATGATACTTCAAGTTTTTGCTGGCCTTTGGTCCAGAAAATCTCACTATTGGTGTTATTGGTTGCCCCGAGTTTTAATGAATGAAAAATTGGCGAGTCTTTAAATAGATACTCAGCCTCATCAGCATGTTTGTATTGTATGGTTTTATGCATATTTGCACCAATCAACTCTTCCCGCTCGTAGCCCAGCATCTCTTCTGCTGTTTGGTTGATAAAGTCGATATTGCCATCCAGATCTATGCCAATTATGCCTTCGGTCACACTGTCGATTATAAGTTCATGACGCTGCTCTAGTACTGCCAGCCTTTGCTCCATCTCTTTGGCCTTGGTTATGTCCTGGATTTGCATAACAAAATAGAGTGGATTTTCCTCTTTGTCTTTTACAACAGAACCACTGATTAGTGACCAGAGTATATGTCCGTCTTTATGCATCAGACGTGTTTGTAGGCTAAACGAGCGGCGATTGCCCTCGATAACTGTCGCCATTTGAATAAGGCTCTTTTCTATGTCTGCAGGGTGGGATATGCTTTGAAAGTCGGTGGCACACAGCTCTTCACGGGGGTAACCACTGATTTGGCACAGTTGGTGATTGACCCGGATAATCTGGCCATCAGCATTTACTATTGCCATGCCAATAGCGGCGTCCTCAAATGCGCTGCGGAAACGTGCTTCATTTTCCAGGAGGACGGTTTCATTGTGCTTGCGCTCGGTGACGTCACGTGATACAGACTGAATCTCTTTAGGTTCGCCGCTGTTTTGGTCAAAAATACATTGGCTGCTGGCTTCAAACCAAATGTAGTGCCCCTCTTTGTGTTTGGCTCGATAGGTTATTGTAACGCTGTCTTGATAGCGAACCAGATCGGAATGGGCCTGGCGCATTATATCCATATCTTCTTTATGGATTAAAGGGTATATTGAATGCCCAACCATCTCTTCGGGGGTATAGCCTAGCAATGCCTGTGTTGCTGAAGATGCGTATAAGCATTTCCCTTCTAAATCATGGCGTGAGATTATGTCGGTGGAATTCTCTGCAAGTAAGCGGTAGCGAGATTCACTATCTATAAGTGCGGCATTGGCCTTTTTTTTCTCGGTAACATGTTGTGCGAGCATTGAGTTGGCTTTGGAAAGCTGTTCCGTGCGCTCGTTAACTTTATCTTCAACTTCTGCGGTGTGGCGTGCTAGAGATGCCAGAAAGGCATATAGAAGGGCAGTTAGTATAATTCCAACAGTGGCAGTTAACCCAGAAATCCAGCGTATTTTTGCATCGGAAAGAGCCAGGGTTGGAGTAGTTATTAACAGTAGTTGTCGATTTGCAAAGGTGAGTTTTTTTTCGACATATGGTTCGACCATTATTAGGTTCAGACTTGGATTTTGCTTTATCGATGCACGCTTTATCGATGTATAGATAGGTATTGGTTTCTTAGGGTGAGTTATGTCGAAAAAGCTGATGTTTACATCTTTGTTATAGTTATCACGAATATTGGTTGCGTTGGCAATAAGTTTGGTGATATTTAGTCGGATAAATACAAATCCAACAAGTTCGTTTATTGTTTTTTCGCCTTGAATCACTTTTTCATAAACAGGGCGGTAAACCGAAAGAACCGTGTGTCCTGATTCGTTAGTTCTTGCCGGAGATGCGGTGGCATTTCTCCAGCGCATTGAGTCATTAATGACCTTTTGGTGTGGATCATAATCATTATATGGTGAATAGCCCATAAGGGAATGGAATGTATTAAAAGGCTCAATAAAACTAATGGGATAATAATCGTTCTTTTCAGGGGCATTGATTAAGGTTTGATTCTCTCCAAGCTCTGTTATCTGGAAGGTTTGCAGATTGTGGTTTTCTTTCATTCTCTGAATATATTCTTGTTTGTCATCTGCGCTGATATGGTCAATCCAGCCGATGGCTTCGATTTCTGTATGCTTGGCTAGAATTGAACGGATGTATTGTTGAAGCGATGTGTGGTTAACCGTGTTGGATGAGTTGCGTAATGCGGTAACCGATTCTATCAGTTCCAGTTCCTGTTCTAAAACGATTATCAGCGAGGTATCTCTATCTTTGGCAATTTGGTTAAAAGTGTTTTGCCAGCTGCCCTCTTCCCAGTCACGAATCAGATATGAAGCTGCGCCGGTAATCACAAGACAAACTGCCACCGCCAAAAATATGGTCAAATTCCATGTTTTCGGTTGGATATAGGTTTCGCTTCTTTTAATAAATCTTGGCATAAACCAGGCTCGTTTTGTCCGCTTTGATTATAAATCTATACTGTTACGTTTTTTATCGGAAATTACCTTCTAATTATAGGTTAGGACGAGCGGTTTTCTACGAATAAACTGTTGTTAGGAGTGGAATTGCAAACGGATTTGCACTTTTTTGATGTGTATGGAATTATAAAGCGAGCTTGAGCATTCCCGAGAGCGCGGGAATGACGAATCATTTTTGTATTTGCAGCCAAATCTCTTCCGCACGCCTTTTGGTCTTTGCATCAACCTCAACAGGTCTTCCCCATTCGCGAGAGGTTTCTCCCGGCCATTTGTTGGTGGCATCGAATCCAATTTTGGATCCCAGGCCGGAAATTGGTGAGGCAAAGTCTAGATAATCGATAGCGGTGTTTTCCACAATCTCGCAGTCGCGAGCAGGATCGACTCTAGTGGTAAGCGCCCAGGTTACATCATCCCAGTTGCGGATGTTTATATCATCATCGGTTACCACGATGAATTTGGTGTACATAAACTGGCGTAAAAAAGACCAGATGCCAAACATAATGCGGCGAGCATGCCCTGGGTATTGCTTTTTAATTGATATTATCGCATAACGATAGGAACACCCTTCCGGCGGTAGGTAAAAATCCATTATTTCCGGGAACTGTTTTTGCAAAATAGGAATAAATATCTCGTTTAGAGCGACACCCAGCATTGATGGCTCATCTGGTGGGCGTCCGGTATAGGTGCTCAGATATATCGGATTATTACGATGAGTTATTCGGTGTACTGTCATTACCGGGAAGGTTTCTACTTCGTTATAGTAGCCAGTGTGGTCAGCATATGGGCCTTCAGCGGCAGTATCTCCTGGCAATATCTCTCCTTCAAGCACGATCTCGGCATAGGTTGGAACCATTAAATTATTGCCAATAGATTTGGAAATGCGGGTTTTCTTGCCTCGCAGTAAACCAGCAAAACTATATTCAGATATTGAGTCCGGGATTGGTGTTACAGCGGCTAAAATGGTAGCTGGATCGACACCGATAGCTACTGAAACCGGAAAGGGTTTGCTCGGATTTTTTTTGCACCACTCTTGATAGTCAATGGCCCCGCCGCGATGTGCCAGCCAGCGCATAATAATTCGGTTCTTTCCAATGACCTGTTGGCGGTAAATGCCAAGATTGTGGCGTTCTTTTTCAGGCCCTTGGGTTATGGTTAGTCCCCAGGTGATCAGTGGGGCAGCATCTTCAGGCCAGCAGCGCTGAATGGGGAACATTGAAAGGTCGACTTCATCGCCTTCAATAATTACTTCCTGGCACGGAGGGTTGCTCCCCTTCTTGCAGGACATGTTCAAAGCTTGTTTTAACAGGGGGATTTTACTCCAAAGATCTTTTAGTGATTTAGGAGGTTCCGGTTCTTTGAGCTTAGCCAGTTGTTCGCCAACCCGGCGCAGTGATTTAGTTTCACTTGTGCCAATACCTAAGGCTATTCTTTCCGTGGTGCCAAAAAGATTACCAAGTAAGGGTATGGGTGAATCTTTGGGATTGGTAAATAGAATTGCCGGTCCTTTTTCGTGCAAAGATTTTCTGCAGATTTGTGCAATTTCGATATCAGGATTAATCTCTAAATCGGTCCTGACTAGAAGTTTTTTTGCTTCCAATGCGCTGATGAATTCTCTAAGGTCTTGGTATGGCATTCAAGGATAGTAGCATAGATATTGTCTTAATGGCTAAGGTTCAGAGTGGTGCAAAATTCCTCCCCCTTGTAAAGGGGGAGTTAGGAGGGGGTAATAAATAGTCAGGAGGGGGATATTATCCAACAACCAGCTTTAATTGTGGCTTGGCATGGTTTAGCGTATTTTTGAACTTTTCTTTGTTGATTATCTGGATGCAGTGCCCAGCTGCACTGCTTTTGCAGTTGCTTATCTCATTTTCAAGCGCTTGTAAAAAGGTAGTGCTCTCACCAATCTCAATCTGTGACATTTTAATAACCATATCAGATGCCAGATCAGAACGGCGAAAATCAACTTTTGCTAATACCTCAATAAATGCGTTAAGGTATTCGTTGCCCATAAATTTGCAGAATGTATCTATGGTAACCTGATATGCGCCGCAATCATCTTCCATGCGGATAGAGTTTGCCATGGTATGTAAAATCTCAGGGGGTTCATTTCCCTCAACCATTTCCAGTAGCTCTACATAACGGTCGAAGCGCGTTTCTGCCTGCCTTAGAAGGTTAAGAGATCCAAAATCGGGGATAAAACTGCTATTTAAAACCAGTTCAGCCGACCAAGCTTGAAGATCTGTAATCATGTCTTGTCCTGCGGGTAGTTGTCCATAAACATACATAACAGTGACTTGCAGTTAGAGCTATAGGGGAATAGCGTCTAACGAAGCCAATCAACGTATGGGGGATTTTATATTACCCTGGAGTGTGTTGCAAGGCAGCATTTTGAGTTGGCTTGTTGGTCAAGCCAATCCGCTATGCCTAAGCAGAGCATCTATCTTTGGTTCTCGTCCGCGGAAGTCTATAAACATTTGCATCGCATCGCGTGAGCCACCGTTTTGCAGAAACGTGGTGAGAAATTGCTCGCCAGTTTTTTGGTTAAATATTCCGTTCTCCTCAAACTTAGAGAAGGCATCGGCAGACAATACCTCAGCCCATTTGTAGCTGTAGTATCCCGCGGAATAGCCTCCGGCGAATATATGGCTAAACGAGTTGGCAAAGCGGTTAAATGCAGGTGGAATCATGACTGCTACCTGCTCACGTACTTCGCGTAAAATATCTTCAACCTGTGTTGTGCTGTCGGAAGTAAATTCGGTGTGCAGACGCATATCGAATAGGGCAAACTCTATCTGACGCACCATCTGCATTGCGGCCTGAAAATTTTTGGCCTTGAGCATCTTATCGAACAATTCATTCGGAAGCTTTTCATCGCTCTCATAATGGCCAGATATCATATCCAGAGTTTCTTTGTTCCAGCACCAGTTTTCCAGAAATTGGCTTGGTAGTTCGACTGCATCCCACGGAACGCCATTGATGCCGGAAACACTTGGGTGATCAATAACTGTTAGCATGTGGTGTAAACCGTGGCCAAATTCGTGGAATAGCGTGGTGACGTCGTTATGGGTGAGAAGTGATGGTTTGTCGCCGACCGGAGGAGCAAAATTGCAGGTCAGGTAGGCAACCGGTGTTTGATTAATTGAATTTGATACAAAGCGCTTTTTACATTCGTCCATCCAGGCTCCACCGCGTTTGTTTTGACGCGCATAAAGATCGAAGTAAAAGCGTCCTATCTGATTGTCGCTTAGATCATTGATTTGATAAAACGACACGTCTTTATGCCAACTGTCAAAATCACTAATCTGTTCGATTTTTATTGGGAATAGTTTTTCAACAGTGGTGAATAGTCCCTGAATTACTTTAGGAGCTGGGAAATAAGGGCGCAGGTCTTCCTGGGAAATTGCGTATTTTTTTTGCCTTAGTTTTTCCGATGCATAGCTTACATCCCAGGCTTCTAGTGTGTTGATTCCGAACTCTTCCTGGGCGAATTGCTCTAGTTCAGCATACTCGGCTTTTGCCTTTGCTGTGGAATGGTTGGCAAGGTCGTTAAGGAAGTTGATAACCTGCTGCGGATTTTCTGCCATCTTGGTAGCCAGTGATTTTTCAGCGTGGTTGTTAAAGCCGAGGATTTTGGCGGCCTCTAACCTCTTTTCCAGGGTGTTATAGATTACCTCAGTATTATCCCATTTGCCTGCATCTGGACCCTGGTCGGAGGCGCGGGTGCAAAATGCCTCGTAGGCTTCGTGCCTTAGCTCACGATTGTCGGCATAGGTTATAACTGCAAAGTAGGACGGGAACTCTAGGGTTATGGTATAGCCTTCTTGCTCACGTTCTGCGGCTGCTTGTTTAGCCATTGCGATGCTAAATTCCGGAAGCCCTTTTAGGGCCGATTCATCGGCAAAATTCTTATTCCATGAATTGGTAGCATCCAGCAGATTTTGTTCAAACTTGGCGCTGAGACTAGATAGTTCTTGCTTTATCTCTTTGAAAGCTTCTTTTTTTGCAGAGGGTAAATCAACTCCAGATAGGTGGAAGTCGCGCAGGGCGTACTCGATGGTTTTTTGTTGCCCTTCATCTAACTCTTTGAATTCAGCTGAGTCGGCTATCTGTTTATAGGCGCGATATACGGATTCGTTTTGTCCAAATTCAGTGGCGTATTTGCTTAAGATTGGAAGGCAGGCGTTGTAGGCATCACGTAATTCCGAGGTATTTACCACTGAATTCATGTGCCCCACTGGTGACCACGCTTTGGAAAGTTTATCCTCGTCCTTTTCTATTTTGGCGATAAAATTATTCCAAGTGAATTGTTTTGTACTTTGCAATAGCTGGTCTAGATTGGATTTATTGCTTTCGATAATCCCCTCTATTGCCGGTTGGATATCGGCAGGGTTGATTTTGCTGAATTGTGGTAGATCGGTGGTTTCAAGAAGTGGGTTGGTCATATCTGTCCTGTGAGCTGAAAATTATCTCGATATTTTATAGCACTTGTGGTGTTGGGTAACAACCAAATTCATGGTCTATAATCAGGTTGGCTGTAGCTATATACATATAAAAATTACAAAAATATGAATATATGCTCGCAATCTATAACAGTTTTTTTTATTATATCGACCTTTGTTAATATCTGTCGACAGGTGAAAATGAATATAC
>QZLE01000039.1 GCA_004796365.1 Gammaproteobacteria bacterium
ATGCTCGACTGCAGCCTAAATGCTGTAGTCGGTTTTCAAAAGAGTATTGATTTATTTTTTTGTGCCAACTTCAAATGACACGTCATACCTGCGCAGGTCAGTATCCAGATAATCTTTTATATATGCTATCATTCACATCATGAATAGATAAGGAGTCTCCAAATGACCAAAGTCGTCGAGTCAAAGGTAAAAGTAAGGTTTGAAGAGTGTGATTTCTATCAGCACGTTAATAACGGTGTTTATAATACTTACCTTGATGTTGGAATTGGTGATTTCTTTAGGCAGATGTTTCCTGATCTTCGCACTATGACCTATATGATCCATAAGGTTCATGCATCAGTTGACTATATGGATTCTGCAACCTTTGAAGATGAGTTGGTAATTAAAACGTCATTAGAGGAAATTGGTAATACAAGCATCGTGTTTTATCAAGAGATCGATAAAGGTGAAACTGTAATTCTTAAGGCGAAGATGATCTTTGTGGTTATGGATTATAAGACAGGGCAGAAATGCCCGATTCCAAAAGAACTGGCAGATTTAGCTTAGATTTTTTTGGAAAATACTTGATACCCTCACCATGGATGATATTTTTTAATAAACTCTGGATCGTCATGATCTTTTTTATCTGGAATGTACCCTTGGTAGTCATCCTTTAGATGTTGAAGAAATACCTTCTTAATTATTTCTGGTGGATATTTTTCTTCAAACTCCTTTAATACCAGTGGAAGTGCCTCTTTGTGATGTAGGTATTTTCTGTGTTCGTAGGGGTTGTAAATTTCTTTGATTTCGGTGATCTTTAGTAGTACGTACTTCCACTTGCTGAAGTACTGATCGATCCATTTATGGATATCCAAAGCATGCACACCGAATAGCTTTTTTGTGTGCGCAGCATGTTGGTAGATGTTCATTGTAATATAGTGTTATCCGAATTAGATAACATCCTCTCTAGCACCTCTGAAGTCATTTCCAAGTTTTGTTTGGAAAGTGTTCATTTGGGCAAAGATATTTTTGAGCATTAATCGTTCGATCTGAGTTATCTTTTTAGGGTTGATCCAGTTGTCTATTTGATAGCCATTTTTGACAGATGTGGCCTGGTGTTTAAGGCGCATTTGCATCAAGAAACTGTAGGCGAGGAAGATCTCATTGTACATATCATCTCCCAGCTTGCCGGTGTCATTTAGTATGCGCAGCCTCTCGAAAGTATTACATTCGTATATATGGTGTTTAAGGGCGTAAATACGGGCAAAGTTTATAATGGTACGCATTGCTGCCTTGATGTTAAAGGTTTTCGTATGTTCGCCGCTGCTTTCGGTTACGATATTACCAAACAGGCTTAGCGGTGGTTTGTATAGTAATGCATCGCGTGCCATGAAGATCATAAACAGTGGGGTTTCGTCGATATATTTGAAGGCCGATTTGCGAAGTTCGTCTGTAAGTTCAGTTGAGCCATATACACTGCGAAAATCGAAGAATATATATACTTCTAGCAGGTCCTGCGGTGTAGCAGAGTGAATCCAAGCGCTGTATTGTTCTTTCCACTTGCTTAGCGACATACACCACTGCGGGTTCATGGCCATGATCTTGCCATCGCAGAAGTCATAGCCAACTTGATCCAGCCAGGTACAGACCTTTGTCGCAAGGTTCATAAAGTATTCTTGAACCATCTCTTCATCTTCAGGTGCTGGATCTGCATAGATTAAGGCGTTGTCTTGGTCGGTATTTAGTGTTTGCTCTTCACGACCTTCACTACCCATGGTGATGAATGAGAACTCACACGGAGGCTCCCCTAATTCATCAATAGCGAATTCTACCAATTTAACCATAGTGGCATCTGCGACTTTAGCAATGGTTCTAGCAAGGTTTTCTGCATTGCCTCCACTATTTAATACAGCTGTAACCAGCATTGGTAGTTTTGAGTGGCGCTGCTGGATTTCATCCAGAGACTCCGCTTTATTGATCGATTCGATAAGTGATACTGCTGAATAACCTTGTACTTGCAGTAGCTCACTATTGGTGATCATCTTATAGATCCTGCCATTACTTTTTTGCAGTACAACGTGGCGAACATTTTTTTCCTGCATTAGCAGTGCGGTCTCAAACACCATTGCCTTGTCTGAGATAGTAACCAGTGGTGAGCTCATAATTTCAACTACCGGAGACTTTAGGTCTTTTCCTTTGGCTACGGCACGTTCACGTATGTCATGATCGGTGACAATGCCGATATATTGTTTGTTTTCTTGACTGCCGCCTTCTGCAGCAATCAAAATTGCTCCAGCATTTTTCTGAGTCATTATTGAAGCAACTTTTTCGATACTAGCGTCCATATTGCAGGATACGATATCGGAGGCAAAGTCGGTGATGGTTTGGTTTAGGAATAGTAGGGTTGATTGTAGTTCTGCAACTAGCTGTTCTCGCTCTGATTCTTGGCGCTTGCGTTCAAGTTGACGAAATTCGCTTACGTCTCGAGCTATGAGAATAAATCCTTTCTTTCCAGAAAATGTTATTAGAGATGCGGTTAGTATTACATTTAGTAGCGTTTGGTCTTTTTTAACCAGCTGTGCTTCAAATTGCGATGGGGCTGGCTGGTTTTCCATCAGTAACTTTAGTTCGTTGTATCCAGATTCTTCAGTCGATTCTTGCTTTATTAGGTCGAAAATGTTTAACGATCTGAATTCTTCATCAGTATACCCTAGCATTTCTATGATCGTTGGATTGCAGAGCATTTCAGTTTGTTCAAGTACCATTAGGAAACCGTCGGTAGCAGCTTCGACCAGGGCTTTGTATTTTTCTTTTGATTCCTTCTCGCTCTCTTCGGCCTCAAAACGTCTTTGTTCAAGTACCAGTGTTTGCCACAGAATGTATATTAAAATAGTAAGTATTGTGGCTGTTATAATGATCGAGGTGGTGATCAGTCTGCTGGTAAGGGCGTGAATTTCCCGTTTTACGTCTTCCACGTAGATGCCTGTACCAATGACCCAACCCCAGTGTGGAAAACCTTTTACATAGGATATTTTTGGAACGACTATGCTTTGATTATCCTTCCATTGCCACATGTAGTTTACATAGCCTTCTCCGTTTTCATTTACTACTTTGGTAAATTCGGAGAACAGCTTTTTTCCATGCCTGTCTACTTCATTTGATACATCTTTCCCATTCAGATCGGGGCGGTACGGATGAACTACCATGCGGGTTTTCATGTCAGTGATCCAGAAGTAGTCTTTGTTTTCATCACCGTAGCGTAGTTTATTGATGCGGGCTATGGCCTCCGCTTGGGCTTGTTCGCGAGGCATGCTACCGCTGCGTTCTTCATCGGCATACTCTTCTAGGATACTTAATGCGGTTTGGGTTAGCTCTTTGGTCATGTTGCGCTTGATCTGCATCATGTCTTTTTCGAGCTCTGGTATATAGATTACGAAGATGGAGATTATGAATAGCGCAATGGTTATTAGGGTTGGTAGTACCAGCTTGAGGAGAAAGCCTTTCCAGCTATGAGGTTTGTGTTGCATTTGGTTTTCCGCAGAAGTGTGTTTCTATTTATAAAGTATCGTAAACTGCTGGGTAAATATCAATATGAATTTCTATTCATAAGTAGTTTGGCGTCATACCGGTGAAAGCCGGTATTCAGAAAAGGTATCTTTACTTATATTTGTTTAGTTAATCCAAAGGTGTCAATAATTCTTCAAGATCTTCTTTCAGCAGCTGATAGTCACTGCCGCTGTAAATACCTTTGGCAATCTGGGTTTTTTCTTGTTGCAGTTGCAGAATCTTCTCTTCTACAGTTCCAGTCGATATCAGCTTATAGATAAATACCGGTTTATCCTGGCCAATACGGTAGGCCCTGTCTGTTGCTTGGTCTTCAGCTGCTGGGTTCCACCATGGGTCATAGTGGATAACGGTATCCGCAGCAGTGAGATTAAGTCCGCTGCCACCTGCTTTGAGGCTGATAAGGAATACCGGCGTATTACCATTTTGGAACTGATTAACCGTCTGTTCACGCTCTTTGGTTTCACCGGTCAGCATAGTGTGATTAACATTGAGCTCTCGAAGTTGCTCGGAGATGATTTTGAGCATGGAACTGAATTGGGAAAATATAAGAATCTTTCTTTTGTCTTCGATCATTTTTGGTAGCAGTTCCAGCAATAATTCCAGTTTACTGGATTTTGCTCCTTTGCGAACAGAGTCTAACTTGGTTAGTTTTGGATGGCAGCACACCTGACGCAGTTTAAGCAAGGCATTAAGTATTACCGGATAATTTTTGTTGCTGATTTGATCTGAATTTTTTATTGCTTTTAGGCTGACCATAGTTGAGGCGCGGATGGATTCATATAGCTTCTTTTGCGAGTCAGTTAACTCTAGCGAGCGGATTATGGTTGTCTTTGGTGGTAAGTCGGTTTCAACTTCCGCCTTTGTGCGCCGCATAACAAATGGTTTGATGCGTCTTTGTAGCTGAATTTTGCGTTCGTGACTTTGTTCATTCTCTATTGGATCCTGAAACAAGGTATTAAATTGCTTCATATTGCCAAGCAGTCCTGGTGCAACCAGGTTTGTCTGGGACCATAGTTCTCCCAGATGATTTTCAACTGGAGTTCCTGTGAGGCATATCTTGTGTTTGGCATCAATAAGGTTGATAGCGCGCGCGGTTTGGGTGCGCGGATTTTTTATTGCCTGAGATTCATCGAGGACAAGAATTGAGAATGTATTAAGCAGGAATATATCTTTGTCGCGATGAATTAATGGATAGGTTGTTATTACAATGTCGAAGTTGTCGATATCTTTTTGCCTATCTTTACGCTCTTCCCCTTGCAGGGTTAATAGTGATAAGGAAGGAGTGAAGTTTTGTATTTCCTGTTTCCAGTTAAACACCAATGATGTAGGAGTAATAATTAAAGCCGGCTTTGTAAGTCGTCCCTGTTCTTTTTCAACCAAGATATGCGCAAGTGTTTGCAAGGTTTTTCCTAGCCCCATATCATCGGCCAGTATTCCTCCAAAGGAGTGGCTACGCAGAAACTGAAGCCAGTCCAATCCCTGTTGCTGGTATGGTCTAAGTTTGGCATTTAACTCTTTTGGTGGTTTGATCCGCTCAATTTCGGTGTAGTCTTCTATTTTTTCAATGATTCCTTTTGATTGGATGTCTGCATCCCATTTTGCCGAGCTGTTTTCTGCAAAGTCTTCCAGGTCGGATATTGTGGCCAGGTTATATTTTGATAATGATATGGTTCCGTTCTTATTGATAAACGAACGATCATTCAGCTCGGAAAGAATGTCGAAAATTGTTATCAGTTTTTCTGAATCCACAGGCATTTTTTTGCCATCTTCAAGATCAAGAATGGTGGTTTTGTTTTTTCTAAGTTGCTGTTTGGTATAGAACTCTTTTTTGGAATTAAGTATTGGAAGCAAGTTGTAATCTTTAGTATCTCCATTGATACCAATGCTTAAATTTACTATCTCTTTTTTTCTATTGGAGCGATCAAGCTTAACAAACCAGTTTGATGTTTCGCTTTTAATGAGGCGGAAACTGGTGTGGTTGTTTACTTGCCAGCCAGTTTTATTTAGCTCAGGTAATATTTCTGATGTGAACTCCAGCCAATATTCAGTTTCATGCTTGTCTTCATAGATAAAGGTATTGTTGTTGGTATTTGATGTTGGCTCATATCGATCAGATTCTTTGATATGCATCATGCCAAAACCGATTAGTTTTTCTATAGCCTTGTGTTCTGCGTTAAGGTCTCTGCTGAACCTGATCAGGTAATCGTTTTGGCAGATAATTTGGTCGATGTCTTTTGCATTTGCAGTTACAACTTTGTTCAGATACTTAAATTCTAAAGATACACCGTTGATCTTCTTAGTGGGTTGATTGCGCACTGTGTTGTAATAAAAGGTGTTATCAGTAACATTAAATGATTTCAGGGTTATAACCATCTGTGGTTTGATTGTCCCCTTATCGTCAATAGGTAGTTGTTTAGGTTGTGGTATGTTTTTGCTGGAAAGATCAATGATTTTTTGCCTGAAATGTAGAGCACCTTGAAAATTTTTGGGGGTGGCAAATGTGATTAGTTGGGCGCAGTCGTGGTTTAAGTCATGCAATAACTCTCCACAGCTGGAGCTTTGCAGGTCCAGATACATCAAAGGATAGGTAGGAAGATATGTGTCGATATTATCTGCGGAAACTAATCTTAGCAGGTACAGCCCCTTATTATTGATAGACCATTTTAGTATTGACTGGCGCTTTTCACCAAGCGTGATTGGCTGGGAATTTGTTGCCTTCCAATAGCATCGCCCACTTTTCAATATCAATTGAAAAGCCTGGCGGCTTTTTGTAGTGCCTGCGGTTGACCCGAAAAGAAGCACTCCATGTTCCTGGTTGTTATTGGTTGTAGTTTCGCAAAAACGAAGCAGGGCGAAAATCTCCAGGTCAGGCTCTATGACGTAGGCTGGATATTTTTTTTGTTTGGCTTCAGGTATCGTGTAAGAGGTTTCTTTAATAAGGCTACTGCCACTTTTTTGAGCAAGGCTGGTTTTTACAAAAAGTCTGCCGTTAACGAGATCAATGGTGTATAGAATTCGTCTCTTTTCAGTTGCTGGATAATTGCTATCGATTTTCTGCTGCTTGCTTTTTGCAACTTCTTTGGTCAGTGCATCCATCCATAAGCTATAACTATCAATATTTTGTTCAGGTTCTGTTCCGGATATATATGCAAAAAGGGTTGCTGCAATATGCTTGCAATTTGTTCCTTTGTGACAGGAACACTTGCTAGTTAGTTGGGCCTTGGCTTTGCTATTTTTGGTGATTAGGCTGCGGCATTGGTGTTTGCGTTTGCGATCACCTTTTACGCTGCCGGTTATTTCAATTGCTTCGTCTGACCTTTGGGTGGATTCAAGTTTAATTACCTTGCCATTATTGTAAAGTTGCTGACCCGATTCAAAGGTGCTTGAATCAGCTATCAGGCTTTTAATCTGTTCAATGGTGGTCAGGTCGTACATGGTAACTTATGAGGCATTTATTTAATCAACCTTTTATTTTCTCATGAGGTTGGTTTTATTGGAAGGGGAAATCAAAAAAGGCAGGTTGCCCCGCCTTTTAATGTTTTTCTTGCTAGTGTTTGCGTCTATGGTTTATTGGGAACCTCGGGCTAGCTTTTTTTCGCGCGTCTTTTCCTGGTGCGCTCAAACTCGGTGCCACGACAGCCACCGCATGGAGGGATTCTTCCGGTCTTTTTAAAACTCATCTGCTTGCCGCAGGCAGTGCATTCCAAAGTGCCAGGGCCGGTAATCTCCCCGGTGTGATACTTGGAATCGTGTTCCAGTCTTTCAGAGATTGCCATTAGCTCCAACCTGGTTTTATCTGCGACAGAGCTAAATGCTTCCCAAAGCCAGTTTTCAATAAGCTGGATATCGAACTGAAACCAGTTGGTTAGGTCATCTTCACTCTCTGCCAGGTATTCAGCGGCGTCACTGATATCACGACGTATATATTCACCTATCTTATGCGCTTCTTCTTTTGTGAGTTTGTTTAGCTCGATAGCGTGCTGTTTTGCAGTCTCAATAGCCTGCATAATTTTTGGTCGTGCAGATGCCTCCGCCTTTTCAAAGATCTTTTTTATCTGCTCCATCATTTCGTTGTAGCCGGTAACTAAACGCTCTTCAGATGATGGTTCTTCCTGCTGCTTGTTATCCTGTTCTACAGGTGGAACTTCTGTTTTGTCTTTATCTTCTGCCATTGTCCCGTCCTCTTCCTGTAACTGTTGCTCGAGAGAATTTTACAAAAGGAGTAATTTAAAAATCCTGATTCATTATTAAGATATAGCATATATATAAGTTAAAGGCGTTGAACCATTGTAAATACCCAAGAAAAATTGCTGATTCCATAGGATAAATCACATAAAT
>QZLE01000005.1 GCA_004796365.1 Gammaproteobacteria bacterium
AGTGTAAGAACGAATTTGCCGCCACTTAGAACAACAGGATAAGCAGTTCCGTTAATGTCGATGTTAACATTGGTCACTTCACCGTCTGCATCGGTAGCTATTCCGGAGATAATCGCGGTTTGGTCTACGACTTCTACCGGATCAAGAGCAACTGTTGGAGGTAGCAGTTTCTCTTCAGATATAGTGAATTTAACGGTTGCATCAGCTGCAAGGTTATCATTGTCGACTACAACAACGATCAGTTCGTGTTCATCATAGGTAAGGTCTGGCATATGGATGCAGAAGCTACCATCAGGGTTCATATTGATTTCTTTGCCTTTGCCGTCGATTGCATAATTTGCAACTACAATTTCGCCATCTGAGTCAGAAGCTGTGCCGCAAACTACTGCATAATTTTCATAGATTTCAACCGGGTCGAGTGTCAGAGTCGGTGCTGTTTTTTCTGACTCTTCAATTGTAAATGTAGTCAGGGCGTCGTCTGTCAGCGCATCATCATCCATAACTATTACGCGTGCAGTGTATTCACGTGCTGCTAGGCCTTCAATCATTAGAGTGAATACGCCGTTTTCACCTACATCTACATCGTATTGTGTACCTTCCAGTGTGATCACAGCATTAACAACAGTTCCATCTTCGTCTTCAGCTATACCTGATAGTGATACTGCACCTTTGGTTGTGATTGCGTTAAATGATTTAATAACAGGTGGAATATTGGTTTCACCACATGAGCCAGTGAACATGTCAGCGGCAGTGAATTGCTCAAGAGAAGCATTTTCCAAAGTTACTTTGATTTCGTCAGGGCAAGAAACATTTTGAATTGTGAATGAATAACTGTCATTTGTCGGTGCAACAGAAGCAGTAGATTCTGCAACAGCTATGGAAATAGTTGCTTCGTCACAGTCTTTAGTTGCTGTTCCGTTTGCTTTGAATACCTTTGTTTCAGAGTTGTAGTCAAATGAGTCTAGAGTAACGTTTTTACATGTTTCTACAGGCTTGTCTTCTACACGTAAATTGTTTGCAGTAAAGAATTCTGCCATGTAAAGGCCGTAGTTAGCGCTTCTGCCGTCGATGTAGCTTCCAGCAGCACCTGAACCACCAGGCCAGGCATGGCCAACACCACCAAATTCAACCATGGAAACGCGACCTTTTTCCCATGTGCTTTCTTTTACATTGTTGAAACCCTGAACGGTGTTTTCTTCATTGGTTTGATCTACGTCGTAGATAAGAGCCATTGCCTTAGCATTTTGCAGGCCGTATGTCTTTGGAACAGTACCGTCGGTTGTGCCATATGCAGTTGTTGTAATTTGGGTTGCAAAATGAGACTTGTAACTGCCGGCGTAAGATTCGCAGTTTCTTTTAACGCTTTCTGGTGTACCTTCATGGCTGAATGCACCATACATGCCGGTACCAGCACTTGGTGCCGCGTCAAGTGCCATAGCTGCGTAGATGTCTGGAGCAAGACAGCCAACAGTCATTGCAAATGCGCCACCAGAAGAAAGGCCGCCGATGTATACCTGGTCAGGGTCGATGTCGTATTGAGCATCATCAATCATTGCCTGAGTAGTGGTTATCACGTTTTTGTAATCGCCAGATGTTCTTGATCTCATTCCAGACCAGTAACCCCAGCAATCAGCACCGGCAGAAGTATTAGGCTCTGCAGCGGCAATAACCATCCCGTATTCATCAGCAACCTTATCAAGATTGGCTGTTTTGAATGCTGAAGCAGGCTGTAGGCATCCGCGCAGTACTACAAATAGTGAGCGACCTTCGCCGATTGGTGATTTTGTTTCTGGAACATAAACATGTACAGTTCTAAGGCCTCCGGTGAAGCTTTTTTGTTGCCACTGAGCAGCGAAAGATACTGACGCTAGTAGAGATAGGAAAACTCCGCATGTCAGTAACAATCCTCGTTTAAGTTTCATTATTATTCCCTCCAAAGATATACGTTTTTATCAGTTTGCAAACATACCTGTGACGCTGCAAAATGTGAACCGCTTCATACCAAAAATTTGAAGTAGTTCACACTATGTCTAGTCATAACAATAGGAGAGTGGTTTTGACAAGTCAAGAAAAGCTAAGTGTTTAATAAATAAATAAAAATGCGGCGGTGCAGCAAATACTTGTTAAACAATGAGGTAAAGTGTAATGTTTGCTAAAGGTTAATTTATTGAAGATTACTAAGTGTGGTCGAAGGGCTCAGTAAACTTATTTTAAATAATTGTAGGGGCAACTCATGAATTGCCCCAACTGGATTATTAAGAACAAGATTGGATAGTTTATTTATCTTTAAGATAATAATGACAGCTTACGCTTAGGTCATCATTCAGTTCATAAACGTACGGCTGACCGGTTGGTATCTCAAGTGAGGTGATCTCATCGTCTGAGATTCCTTCTAAATGCTTTATCAGGGCTCTAAGACTATTGCCATGGGCAGCAATGATTATGCAGTCTTTCTCTTTTAAAACCGGCACGATCTCTTGCTCCCAGTAAGGAAGTACTCGATCTAGAGTAGTTTTAAGAGATTCTGTGCCTGGAAGTACTGAAGGATCTAGGTATCTGTATCTGTGATCATTTCTTGGGTGCCTTTCGTCATCTTCTTCCAGTTCTGGAGGTGGAACATCGAAGCTTCTGCGCCATATGTGTACTTGTTCATCTCCGTGTTTTTCAGCAGTTTCAGCTTTATTCAGCCCCTGAAGTCCGCCGTAGCTGCGTTCGTTAAGTTCCCACGCTTTTGTCATTGGGATCCAAAGCTCATCCATTTCATCCAGCACTGTTAGGCAGGTGCGGATTGCACGGGTTAGGTATGATGAGAATGCATGGTCAAATTTAAAACCGTGTTCTTTAAGAAGGTGGCCGGCAGCCTTGGCTTCTGCCATACCTTGATCAGTAAGATCTACGTCTTTCCAACCGGTAAAACGGTTTTCCAGGTTCCATTCGCTTTGGCCGTGTCTAATCAGTACCAGTTTTTTCATTGCTTGTTCCTCAACTGCGGAATTAGTGTGGTTAAAAGGAGCGATCATTTTACTTTGAATCTTCAGCT
This sequence comes from Gammaproteobacteria bacterium, assembly GCA_004796365.1. Lineage (GTDB taxonomy): Bacteria > Pseudomonadota > Gammaproteobacteria > QZLD01 > QZLD01 > QZLE01. Next base: position 3,041 of record QZLE01000005.1, read on the forward strand.
AAGTCCAAACTCTGCTTGCTATGTGTCTGTTCACTGATAAGATTAGTGTTGATTCTAATGGAATAGTTTGTGGAGTTGTAATGGGAATCGAGATTGAAAAGAAGTTTTTATTAAATAATGATGAATGGAAAAAAGAAGCTGGGGATGGGGAACAGTTTCGGCAGGGGTATATGTCTGGCAGTAATCGCAGCTCTGTCAGGATTCGCGTTGCTGGAGATAAGGCGAATATCAATATCAAGAGTGCAACCTTGGGCGTTACCCGCAAAGAATATGAATACGAGATTCCTGTAGAAGATGCCAACGAGATGCTGGATAGCATGTGCGAGCGACCGTTTATTGAAAAACGTAGGTTTTTTATTAAGCGCGGGCCACATACCTGGGAGATAGATGTATTTGAAGGTGACAACGAAGGGTTGATCGTTGCCGAGATTGAATTAAAAGACCCTGATGAGCCGTTTGATATTCCTGGATGGATTGGGGAGGATGTCTCTGAGGATCCGAAGTATTACAACGTTTGCCTGGTTAATCATCCTTATAAGGATTGGTAAAGGTGAATAACTTATGCCGTCATTTGTCTTAAGAAACAAGGTGGTTGAGCGGAGTCGAAGCTGCTTTGTTATTCTATTCTTAACTCTTACACTAACAGCCTGCCGCTCCAATATCGATAAAGACTTGATCCGTTATGGTCTAGATAGCATGCCCGTCAAACTAGACCCGCGTGAGGCAACTGACGCCACGTCGTACCGTATTAACCGTCTGTTGTATTCTGCGTTGGTTGATTTTGATAACTCATCAAAGTTTATCCCTGGTTTGGCATCATGGCAGCTAATTAACCCCACTCATTACCGCTTTGTTCTCAATCAGAAACGCCAGCCGTTTCATACTGGTGAGAAGCTAACTGCGAGTGATGTTAAGGCAACATACGATTGGATACTTGATAAGGAAAACGGCTCACCGCATCGTCAAACATTAAGCATTATCAGTGAAATTAAAGTTGTCGATTTAGAAACTGTAGATTTTATTCTTAATAACCCCGATCCGCTGTTTCCGGCATATCTAGTGATCGGGATTATGCCGCAAAAGCTGATTTCCAGCGCTTATGATTTTAATGCTAACCCTGTCGGTAGTGGTACCTTTCGTTACCGCTCACGCCCCGATCCGAATACATTGAAGCTGGAGCGAGTTCGTGACAAGCAGGTATTTGAATTTATTCGCATTCCTTCACCCGAAGTGCGGGTGATGAAGTTGATGCGTGGCGAGATTGATATTCTGCAAAACGGCCTGATGCCGGAGCTAAAGAGATTTCTGGCAAAAAAAGGGCGAGCCAGTGTTTCATATCTTGAAGGAAGTGACTTTGCCTACCTCGGTTTTAACCTTGAAGATAAGGTAGTAGGGCAGTTGAAAGTCAGACAGGCAATCGGTTTTGCCATTGACCGGGAGGCTATTCTGCAGAACCTGTATGGCGGGCAGGAAAAGCTGGCTACAACATTTTTTCCGGCAGAGCATTGGTTGGGAAACCCGGCAATAAAACCAACTCAATATGATCCAAAACGCGCCAAGAAACTTCTTAAAGAGCTGGGATATTCGCCGGATAAACCGCTCGAGCTATCGTACAAGACTTCAACCAACCCGTTTCGAATTCGTGTGGCAACAGTGATTCAGGATCAGCTGCGTCAGGTTGGTATCAATATGGCCATCCAGAGTTTTGACTGGGGAACATTTTACGGTGATATCAAGGCTGGCAGATTTCAGATGTACAGCCTGAAATGGGTAGGGATCAAGACTCCGGATATATTTGAATATGTGTTCCACAGTAAAAGTATTCCGCCCTCAGGTGCCAATCGTGGACGCTATACAAACCAGCAGGTAGATCAGCTGATTGACTCAGCAAAGACCTTTGATGACCTTGATGATAGGCTTGAAGTATTTAGAAACATCCAACAGCTAGTTTTTGATGATATGGCTTATGTGCCACTATGGTATGAGGGACATTTTGCGGCTACCACCAATGATCTAATCGGTTATCGACTTACTGCTGACGGGAATTATGATTCGTTAAACTATGTGGAAAGAAAGGTCAATAGAATGGTAAAGCGAAAGGTTGAAAGGACAAATAATTGATGCAAGATGGCACCATTTACCTGAAGATCTCGGTTGCAGAGCAGCGCTTAGCTGTAATTGAAAATGGAAAAGAGGTAAGAAACTATTTGATCTCAACGGCATTGAATGGCTGTTCAGAGATGAGTGGCAGTGGTGGCACTCCGCGAGGCTTGCATTATATCCGCGCTATGATTGGTGCTGGAACAGATATTAACGCGGTGTTTGTTGGGCGTCGGGCAACAGGTGAGATTTTTTCGTGTGAGCTAGCAGATCAGTTTCCGAAGCGTGATTGGATTCTTGGGCGAATAATGTGGCTGAGCGGCCTGGAAAATGGAAAGAATCGCCTGGGTGATGTGGATACTATGCGGCGCTACATTTATATTCACGGTACGCCTGATATTGATGATTTAGGAAAACCGGTTTCGCATGGCTGTATCCGGATGAGCCCGGATGATGTTGTGGAATTATTTGCTATGGTGAGTGCAGGTACAAGAGTGCATATTTGTGAATGAAATGTTTAAATATATCCTAAAAAAGCTAATAGGAGCGACAATATCAATTGCCGGGGTGGTGTGTTTGGTTTTTTTGCTAATCCATCTTGTGCCTGGTGACCCGGTGGAGATCATGCTGGGCGAATCTGCGCGTGCGGCGGATAAGGCAGCGCTGGCAGCAAAGCTGGGTTTGGATAAACCTCTCTTGCAGCAGTTTGTCGATTTTGTCTACGGTGTGTTTACCCTAAATTTTGGTGAGTCATATATCACAGGTGAGCCGATAACTAGGATGATTCTCGATCGCCTTCCGGCTACGGTGTGGTTGGCATTGGCATCGCTACTGATTGCGGTATTAATTGCTTTTCCTTTGGGAGCGATTGCAGCGCTTAAAAAAAATACTCTGGCAGATAGTGCTGCTATGGGTTTCTCTCTTTTGGGGGTATCTATCCCAAACTTCTGGATGGGACAGATCCTTATTCTTATATTTGCTCTTTTGCTAGGCTGGTTTCCCGTTAGCGGCTATCAGGGGCATGGTGCGATAGTGCTTCCTGCAATAACTTTGGGCACTGCGCTGGCTGCTATCTTGTCGCGCATGATTCGCAGCACCTTGCTTGAAGTGCTTGGAGAAGATTACATTCGCACCGCGCGCGCCAAAGGTTGCAGCCAGACTCGGGTTATAGTGATGCATGCAATGCGCAATGCGATTCTACCGGTTATCACCCTTATTGGCCTGCAGTTGGGAACTCTGCTTGCTGGGGCGGTAATTACCGAGAAGGTGTTTTCCTGGCCAGGAATCGGTTTGATGGTAGTGGAGTCGATCCAGAAACGCGATTATCCGGTGGTGCAGATCTCGGTGTTGCTAATCAGTTCTACATATGTGTTAGTTAATATGCTTACAGATATTCTATATGCGGTAATTGATCCGCGGATCAGGCTCAGAGAAGGTTAGGTTGGAGGATGCTTAGAAAATACTTTCCAATCACGATTGTGGTTTTATGGCTGCTGATGATAGTTGCGGGGTTGATTTTTCCATTTAATCCAAACCAGATAGACCTAACTCATATTTTGGCAACCCCTGGTTGGGATAGCTTGTTTGGTAACGATGATCTGGGGCGTTCAATATTAGATCGAACGATAACCGGTGGTTTTACATCGTTTATCGTTGCGGCATTCGTTACCGTGATTTCTGTGGTAGTAGGGACCTTTGTTGGCTGTATTAGCGGATATATTGGTGGCTGGGTTGATGGCCTTATTGTACGCGTTATTGACATCTTTCTGGCCTTTCCTGGCATACTTTTGGCAATAGCTCTATCTGGGGTGATGGGGCCGGGGATAGAAAATGTGATTATCGCACTGTCGATTGTTGGCTGGGTAGGTTATGCCAGACTATCGCGGGCACAGGTGTTAAGTATCAAGAATCGTGAGCACGTATTGGCCGCGCATGCATTGGGAACAGGTCATTTTGAAATTATTAAAACCCATATTTTGCCTTTGATAATGGCGCCACTGATTGTCGAAGGTACCTTTGGTATAGCTGGAATCGTAATTGCCGAGGCTGGACTTTCATATCTAGGGCTTGGTGTGCAGCCACCTGCTTCATCATGGGGGAGTATGATTCGTGATGGTTCGCAGTATTTGCTGGTTGCTCCGCATATGGTAATAGCCCCGGGGATTATGTTGATGCTGGTGGTGTTGTCGGTTAATCTAATTGGTGACCAGATACGTGATCATCTAGATGTTAAGGATGTGAATAAAAGGAAATAATATGTCATTTGGATTCTTAATGGTGGATATAGAAGGGTATACATTATCTGATGAAGATGTCGAGATCCTAAATAATCCACTGGTATGTGGGGTAATTCTGTTTTCCAGAAACTATAAAAATAAGGAACAGTTAAAAATACTTACCGAGCAGATTCGTGGTGTTAAGTCCCCACGACTCGTGATTGCGGTTGACCAGGAAGGAGGGAGAGTACAGCGCTTTAAAGATGGTTTTACCATATTTCCTCCGGCCAGTGTGTATGCTGATTTATATCAAGACGATCCTGAAAAAGCCAAAAAGATGGCCTTCGATAACGGGGTCAAATTATCAGCCGAATTACTTGAGGTAGGAGTGGATTTTAGTTTTACCCCAGTACTTGATATCGACTATCAGAATAATGAGGTTATTGGTGATCGTGCCTTTGGTGGTGATCCGCAGCAGGTTATCGAACTTACACGGGCTATGATAGATGGATTGGCTGAATCCGGAATGATAGCAGTTGGTAAACATTTTCCCGGCCATGGATTTGTAGCTGAAGATTCACACCATGAACTTCCTGTAGATTCTAGATCGCTGGAAGAGATAGAGGCAAAAGATCTGGTGCCATTTCAGGAGCTGGTGCAAAAGATTCAGGGAGTAATGCCGGCGCATATTGTTTATGAAAAGATTGATTCCATGCCGGCAGGATTTTCTGATTTTTGGATTCGCAATATACTACGTGAGCAGATCGGTTTTGGTGGGGTAGTGTTTAGTGATGATATCTCTATGAAGGCAACAACGAGCTATGGGGCAATCTCGCAACGGGTTAAAATGGCTTTAAGTGCGGGGTGTGATATGGTACTTATTTGTAACGATAGAGATGCAGTTAAAAAAGCACTGGACAAAGGTGAAGCTTATCAAGACATTGTATCGGGATTTAAGGATTTTTCCTGCTTATACGGACGGATAGAAAGGGGATAAGGGTGAAAGAGGAAACCATTGCGCAATTTAAGTCGATAGTTGCCGGATTAACCGGTGAGTATGCAGATGTTACCCAGGTTTTTATTGTTGTACTTGCCGTTGTTGTATTTAATTTTTTGGTCAGACAGTTTTTGAAAAAGGTCGCCTTAAAATTAGAGAAGACCAAAAACCCGTGGGATGATGCACTTATCAATGCCATTGGAAAACCACTTAACTGGCTGACATGGTTGGTTGGGCTTACCTATGCGGTTGAGGTTGCGCAGGACCCGAAAAATCCGATTCAGATTTTCGATAAGATTTGGGTTGTGCGTGATGTAGGTGTAATCGTCATCATAACCTGGTTTATGATTCGCTTAGTGCGCGGCATAGAGCAGAACCTTCTGAAAAAAAGGGGGGCAGAAGAGGAAAAGCTCGATGCCTCTACTGTAGATGCAATCAGCAAGCTGATAAGGCTTGCTATCGTTATTACTTCGGCGCTGGTTACATTGCAGACTTTGGGAATTAGCGTATCCGGTATTCTGGCTTTTGGTGGTATTGGAGGTATTGCCATCGGTTTTGCTGCCAAGGATCTGCTTGCCAATTTCTTCGGTGGGTTAATGATCTATCTGGATCGTCCTTTTTCTATTGGTGACTGGATTCGTTCTCCGGACAAAAGTATTGAAGGTACTGTTGAGCATATTGGTTGGCGCCTTACCAGAATTCGTACCTTTGATAAAAGACCGTTATATGTTCCAAATGGTGTATTTGCAAGTATTTCGGTGGAGAATCCATCGCGTATGACAAACCGTCGCATTAAAGAGACCATGGGCATCCGCTATGATGATGCAGCTAAAATGGGAAGTATTATTGATGCAGTAAAAGCTATGTTAACCGAACATCAGGAGATCGATAATAATCAGACAATGATAGTTAACTTCAATAGCTTTGCGCCATCGTCCCTAGATTTCTTTATATATACATTTACCAAGACAACTAACTGGGTAAAGTATCATGAGATCAAGCAGGATGTGATGTTGAAGATTGTGGATATCGTTGAGCAACATGATGCCGAGTTTGCCTATCCAACATCAACGATTCATGTGCCGGAAGAGTTATCTGTAGTGCAGGAGCAAAGTGGTTAATGAGCCTTATCCTTATTCTAGCATCTTGGTATGTGGTATTTGTTTTTTCGGCAACTGTGCACGAGGCCGCACACGCGTGGGCCGCAAAACAAGGTGGCGATCTCACAGCATATTACGGTGGACAGGTTTCAATAGATCCGATCCCGCACATAAGGCGTGAGCCGTTTGGAATGATTCTATTGCCGATTATCTCGCTGTTTACTATGCACTGGCCCATAGGTTATGCCAGCGCGCCATATGACCCTTATTGGGCGGTGCGCAATCCACGCAAAGCTGCTTTAATGGCGCTTGCAGGTCCAGCATCAAACTTTGTGCTGGCGATAGTGGCTATGTTAATAATGATATTGGGAATGAAATCAGGTGTCTTATTTATACCACGCCCGGATCAATTTGCTGCCTATAACATTGTTATTGGCGCAACCGGTTTTGCCAATGGTGCCGCGGTTTTGTTAAGTATGCTTTTTTTCCTGAATCTGCTGTTGGGGGTATTTAATTTGCTGCCTCTACCTCCTTTGGATGGTAGTGAAGCAATCACCCTGTTTATGAAGCAAACATTTTTGCATCGTTATCGTGCCTTCATCCAGCACCCTTCTTTTAGCATGTTCGGAATCCTGATCGCCTGGATGATTTTTGGTAAGGTGTTTGCTCCGGTGTTTCATACTGCGGTCGGCATAATGTATTTACTCGCCCGTTGATTTTTTTTGCAGCATGTAAACAGGCGCGGGTCTTTTTTCACTGGTAACCAGGATATTGCCGTGATCATCAAAACATAGCGCTTCCGCCTGTGTTAAGTCTGGTAGCTGGAATACCTTTGGTTTTTTCTCTACCGCAGTTTCCCACTTTTCGTTTTCTTCCAATTGATAAATATAGCCATATACATATGTTAGAACAGCCAGAGAATTACCGTCAGGGCTAATATCCATAGCTGTTGGTTGTGAGGCGTATTTGCCATATATAGGATTGGCAAAAAGGAAAGAGGTTGTCGGTTGTGGAATGGTATTTAACTCTGCAATTCTGGTTGCTATCAACAGGCGCTTTTTTTTGGGTGCATTCAGTGGAAGCTGGTACATCACTGCAGGAACGGTGCGCTTGCTCAGTAGCAGGATGCGCTGATTCTTTTCATCAACTACAATCGATTCGCAATCTCTGGGACCATCCTCATATCTAAATCTGATGCGCTTGAATAGAGAAAGGGTATTTAGTTTTTTAGTCTTGTAAGTTCTTAAATCGGGCTCTTTAACAATCCACAGAAAAGAGTCTCTATGGATAGATTTGTTGTCTCCTGTGTCAGCAATTACCAGATAATTGCTCCCATCCTTAGAATAGCTGCTGATATCTTCCCAGTCTCGATTATCAACGCCTTTAATAAAATAGCGCCCAAGGTGTTTGCCGCTTTTGTCAATCGCATAGATAAACGGGTTGTCGCCGCCGTCATTTATAACCCAGAACAGGTCTTTTATTGATGGGGATTTGGTTAAGCCGCTTGCTTCGTCCAGAGAGTTGTATTTAAGATCTCCTATCAATTTTGCTTTGGAGAAATCAGCGGGCTGCAAATCTAAAATATCAATCGCAAAACAATGGCTACTTGTTAAAGCAGTCAGAGAAATTAAAAGTCTGAAAACACACACAGATTTCATTTTATTGAATACTGCTTGGCCTTTGCATTAATTTTGCGTTAGTAGTAAAGCTCCTGCCTCTTTTGATCCCTTTGATAGTAACCTCTTTGCCAGGTTCAATACCGGCAAGGTAGTTTATCGCTTTGGATGCATTGGTCACCTTAACATTGTCAATTTGCAAAATTATGTCACCAGGCTCAAGTCCAGCCTGAGCAGCTGGGCCGCTACGGTAAATACCGGCAATAATAACTCCGTCGGTTGAGCTTAACCCAAATGATTCAGCCAGTCTCTGGGTGATCTCTTGAGGCTCTATTCCTAGCCAGCCGCGTTTAACATAGCCAACATCGGTAATGCTGTCTTTGACCATTTTTGCAAGATTAACCGGTATAGCAAAGCCGATCCCGTGTGAGCCCCCAGATTTACTGAAGATGGCGGTATTGATCCCTATAAGTTTGCCGTGGGCGTTTATCAGAGCACCCCCGGAGTTGCCAGGGTTGATAGCTGCGTCAGTCTGAATAAAGTTCTCAAAGGTACTTATTCCAAGGTCATTACGTCCTTTGGCGCTAACAATTCCCTGGGTTACGGTTTGGCCAACTCCGAAAGGGTTGCCGATAGCAAGAACCACATCGCCAACTTCAAGTTGTTCTGAGTTGCCAACTGCAATCGAAGGCAGGTTGGGAAGCTTGATTTTTAAAACTGCAATATCGGTTTCGGCATCAGTGCCAACCACTTTGGCCTTTGCTGATCGCCCGTCATGAAGCACTGCTGTTATCTCATCTGCACCATCAATTACATGGTTGTTGGTGATTAGAAAACCATCGGTACCGATAATTACCCCTGATCCCAGGCTGGTTTGCAGCTTTTGTTGCTGTCTTGACTGATTTGGGATGCCAAAAAACCAGCGGAACATCGGGTCAGAGAAAAAACGATTCTGTTGGCGAACTATCTTTGCAGTATGAATATTTACTACGGCAGGAGCCGCTTTTTTAACTGCGTCTGAATATGACACTGGGCCGAACATTAGATTCGAGGCCGGTTGTGATTGAATATTTGTTTGTGAATTGGCTGCAGGTGCTTGCGGGGAAGGGTGCTTGTTATTCGGTAGGTAGAGAATTGTAAGTATCGCAGCAATTAAGCCCACAACAATATAACTGAATATGTGTTTGATAATACGAGGTGTCTTCATAGTCTTGCCTGCAAGTGGTTTTGTCTGCACAATTGTATGTATCTTAACATAAAATATCGTTGTGGCTTTAGGTGAGAAGGAATTAACAGTGCAACTAGCAGAACTAAAAAAATATCTTGCAGAGTATCTAGTGGTAGACAAAATCAAAGACTACTGCCCAAATGGATTGCAAGTAGAGAGTAGTGCGGAAGTAAACAAAATCATTACTGGGGTTTCGGCAAATATGGAGCTAATAGAGGCTGCAATTGAACGCAATGCAGATACTATAATTACCCATCACGGTTTTTTCTGGAAGGGCGAGGAACCAACGATAACAGGTATTAAAGGTAATAGAATTAGGGCGTTGATTCAAAATAATATCAACCTTCTGGCATATCATCTTCCTCTGGATATCCATCCTGAAATTGGGAATAACGCACTTTTTGCCAGACAGCTGGGCGCGAATGTAGAAGGTGGCTTTGGTGCGGTTGGAATAATTGACCTAGGAGTTATTGGAAGATTGTCAAACCCTCTACATGCTGACGAACTCCAGGAACTGCTGGCCGGTATTTTGGGAAGAACCCCGGATGTGGTTGGTGTATGCGATAAAAAAATAGGTCGAGTTGGCATATGTACAGGAGCAGCTCAGGACTATATTGAAGAAGCAGCTGCGTTGGGAGTTGATGCATTTATCTCTGGCGAGATATCGGAAAGAACTCCACATATGGCCAAAGAGCTTGGGGTTTGTTATTTTGCAGCAGGGCACCATGCTACTGAAAGATTTGGGATAAAGGCCGTGGGTGAACTGCTGGCAGATAAGTTTGCTTTAAATGTAGAATTTGTCGAAGTTGTTAATAATGCTTGAAGTTGTTGAAATAAAAGGGAAAAATAACAAAAAGCTTGACCTTTCTTCCAAATTATTGGATCATTTGCGCCAAGATTTAATTTTAAAAATGGAGATAGTATGGCTTTAGTTGCAGGAAAAAGATCTGTAATGACATTATTTACAGGCCCAACATGTATTCATAGTCACCGTGTACGTATTGTATTAGGTGAAAAAGGAATTGGTGTGGATGTTGAGATCGCTAATGAAGAAACACCTTCTGAAGATCTTTTGGCCCTTAATCCATATGGTTCAGTACCAACTCTTGTTGACAGAGATTTGGTTCTTTACGACCCTCAGGTAATGATTGAATATCTTGATGAGCGTTTCCCGCATCCGCCGCTAATGCCAGTTGACCCGGTTTCCAGAGCACAGTGTCGTTTGGCTGTATGCCGTATTCTTGCTGATCTGTATGTGTTTGTTGAAGATCTTGAACACGGCAGCGATAGAAAGATCAGTAAGGCCAAAAAAGGCCTAAAAGAGGCTCTGATCGCAAGCGCTGATGTTTTTGCATCGAAAAAATACTTCCTGAGTGACGATTTCACCGTAATGGACGCTACTATTGCTCCGCTTTTATGGCGTCTACCTAAATACGGAATTGACCTTCCTGTAGAAGGTGCAGTAATTGAAGAGTATGCAGATCGTGTATTCTCAAGAACATCATTCCAGGAAACTCTTACTGAGGCAGAAAAAGAGATTCGCGGGCTTTAATGATAAGCCTGAGCTATACTTTTTAAACTAGCCACAGATATCCCCACAAGGAGCCGCTATGATACCAAATCGCCCATACTTGATTAGGGCCTATTATCAATGGATTGTTGATAATGGGTGGACACCATATATTCTGGTTGACGCAACTGGTGAAGGGATTCTGGCTCCTTTGGAATTTGCTGAAGATGGTCGTTTGGTTTTAAATATCTCACCGAATTCAGTACGTGACCTAGAGCTGGAAAATGACTATGTAAACTTTTCTGCAAGGTTTAACGGTATTCCTACCCAGGTGCAGGTCCCGACCTTCCATATTTTTGCGATTTATGCGCGCGAAAATGGCCAAGGTATGTTTTTTGGCGATATTGATGATGTAAAAGTTTCTCGGCACCATAACGAAGATCATCCACCTGAAGATCCGGACCCAAAGGGGGGCGGCAATGGTGGTGGTAAGAAGCCTAATTTAAAGGTTGTTAAGTAGACAAAAAAACGCCCGGCTTTGCCGGGTTTTTTATACGCAATTCCGCGTACCTGGTGGACGGTACGTTAATAAATATCAAATTATTATTATCAAACAAAAAAATGATCTTTTCTATCGTACTAAAGCACTAGACCCAAAGTACGATATACATTGGTTGCAAAATCAAAATAATAGTAGTCCTGAAATAAAGCTGAAGAACCCATTTTTCAGCGTAATTAACAGTGAAGTTTTCTAATCAACAAATACGTATAATCAGGACAGGAAAATGAAAAAATCAATCTTAAAAGGGGTCAAGTGTCTTACTCTTATACCCATAATGCTAGGTGTATCTTCTACTGCTACATTAGCCAATGCTGTAGACTATGAAGATAGTGAGAACAGTTATGAGTACTCATTCGAAGCGGAAACAAAACATGAGTTTAATTCTTTTGATAATATTGAAGCGGGGCAGGAAAACTATAAAGAGTTTATCCTTGAAGGTTCAGATTATTCAGAAGACGATCTTCAGCCATCCGTAATCACTCAATATAACGAAAAAATACCTGTTGGAAATGAGCCTAACTCTCCGTATGTTACGCCAAACCCAATAACAGGGCAAACTCCAAAATCTGCCTTTGCTCGAATGATAACTAACGATGTTCTTAACTTTGGTAAAGTCAAAATAGAAGATCCAACCGTAAAAACGGATCAAAGCTTTTCTGATCTGAGATGGTCATTGTGGGCGGACTGGATAAACCTCACAATGAAAAAGGGAAATGGTTTACAGGATGGAGCCAGATTAATTATTGAACCTGATACTGGAACCTATCTTAAGATAAACAAAATTTCTCAGAAAGGTCTGACCTATGAAGCAGATGTTACTCTACATGTAAACGGAAATTTGGCTTTTTGGGGTGAAGTAGATTCAGGTTGGAATGGTTATGGAATTGACACTTGGACTACAGATGATTCGTATGTGAATTTTGATGTTGATTTTAAATTTACTTATTCACCAACGTATAATTCTTCGAGCAAACAATTTAGTCTTAATCCAAATGTTGAAGTTTCTCATAAAAACTTTGCTTGGTATATATATGTTAGAACTTCAGTTGATTACAGTGATGAAATAGCAGATGAGGTTTACCAAAAACTGCTAGAAAAAATTAGAGATAATGTTGTGCCAGGATTTGTTTCTCAAATTCGTGATAAATTTCAAGCAAAGGTTCAAGCAGGCAATCAAGTATTTAGCTTAGGTGGTATTGAACCACAATGGGAGTCGCAAATAGATAAGATAGTCAAAAATTATAATGGGGCTGGTAAATACGTAAAAGCTGCTACAGACCGTATTAACTATCTGTTATGGTCTAATAATGCGCTATCGGGTACTGGTTTACTTCTCGAGGCTGTTGCTTGTGATGATTTAACAAGTACCAATCCATCTGCGTACATGAATACTACCATGACCAGAGACGGAATAGATTTTAACAATTACGAAAGCTCAACTATTGCTGATCACTGCGACATGATTATTGGGCAGGAAGGGTTTAATCTTGGGGATGCAACTAACCTTAACGGTCCAACGCCATGGACAGAGGCATGGGGTACTACTTTAAGGAATACTTTGCTGAGTAGAGATGTAGACCATAATCATCTGCCGCTGATGTCAAGAGATAGATATCAATATGTTTATGGTATTAATGACTGGGTAAGATATTTTGATAAGCAGGGTTGGGAAGAGGTAAAGAATCAGTATGCAATAGAAAAAAATCAATATGATGCGGATATGGATCTTTGGGTAAGTCGATGTGCTCCAAGTACAGCTTCATTATCTGACGCAACACCGGCTGTAATTGATTGTAATAATTTCCCTGTTGCTCCAATAGAGCCTGATATTGATGATTATCGTGGTAAAGTAAAGCAGCCAAGAGGTACCGGAAGGTGCGATCTTGAGATGAGAACCTATACTAATAATCCTGATAGTATTGAGAATACAGCTCCGGTTATGATTATTCATGGAGGGTCATGGAAAACTAGGTATGGAAGTTTCTCAGCAGCTGAATCATATGTATCTCATCTTACAAACAGAGGGTATACAGTATATATGCCGTTTTACCGCTTGACTGGTAAAAATGCTGATACCACTGAAGCTTGCCAGGGGGCAAACTGGGAAAGAATTAATGGTAGCACAAGTTTTACTCCGGTTAGCGGTAATGAAAGAGCTATGGAGTATGTGCAAAATAGGCACCCTGGCCAGCAAATTAAATTGATTGGGTTTTCTGCAGGTTCTAATATGGCATTGAATATTGTTCAGAAAAATCCTGATGATATATCTAAAGCAATACTGTTTTATCCTCCAACAGATCTGGAAGAGTTTTATGACGGATATTATACCGGAACCGATAATCCAGACTATATTGGTAACTATGGAAGCGCGAATCGCTATTCGTCTACATATGATCATATGGCGGGATATTTGGAAGACTTTCTGTTAATCAAAGACTTCAATGATATTAATGTAACCAGAGACTACTTCTATGAAAATAGTCTGGCGAAAAAAATTTCGGAATCACCTGCCAGTTATCCCCCTCTTTATATAATGCATTCTGCAAAAGATAATACAGTGCCTTGGAGGCAGTCAATGCATCTTTGTAATGCCTATGGAGGAACGCTTGGTGACAGTTCTGTGGAAAATGGTAGCGTAACCAAACTAGAGTGGACTGGTGCAAGGCGTAAATTTGAATGTAATCCTGAAAGCAGTCATCCTACTATCTTTGATTATCTAAAGAGGGGTGTTGCCACTTATGGCAATAGCCCAATACATGCTTTTGATGTTGATATCCCTGGATTTGGTTTGATTGTTAATGATAGCGATAAAAAAGAATTCACTCATTCAATCAAATCAGCACTTTACTGGTTGGATACTGATAATGTTGTTAGGTTTAAATCCCCATCTATTGATGATATTCAGGTAAGTGTTTCCGGGGATTCTGCAATACTGGATGTTAAGGTATCGCATCCATCAGGAAGCAGCAAAGTTCAGTCTGTATACGCATATGCTGTTCCTTGTGTGCACGTTTCTGGTGAAGACTGGGAGTGCGAACTTACAGATCTTCCACAAGGTATCTATTCAAACCAGCTATATGTCTGGGCTGAAGATGTTTATGGAAATAGAGGGGTTCCAGAACTTGTTCCGCCATTCGAAATTACAGCAGTTAATTACACAGTTTCTGCAAATGCTGGAAATGGTGGGCATATAACACCTTCAGTACAGACTGTTGAAGGTGGGTACTCTGCGGCGTTTACGGTTACTCCATCAACTGGCTATAGAATCGCAAGTGTAACTGGGTGTAATGGGTCTCTATCAGGAAACACCTATACAACAGGTGCAATTACAGGTGATTGTACTGTACAGGCTAACTTTTCTAAAAA
>QZLE01000037.1 GCA_004796365.1 Gammaproteobacteria bacterium
AAAACTAGCGGTTACTGGTGGTACTCTTCAACCTCATACTATGCCAAAGGTAGCGGTGATTCTTTGGGGTCAAGCTATAGTACTACAACCTTATCAACCCAAGATGGAACTAGCTTTACTGAGGCATCTTGCCCATAATATCTTGCTAATAGTCTTAAGGGTTTAACCATTAAAAAAGCCGCGCCTTTCATGGTGCGGCTTTTTGTTATGCCTTTAAAATATACTCGCCACTAAATACTTATTAGTACTGCTCCACACCACCTTTCTTAACTGTGATACGGGTACTGCGTGATGATAGCCAGGAGAAGATATCCGGCCATACCTCATTCTTGGCCATGGAACCGACGAGCACTCCAACATGCCCACCTCGCTTCATCATCATAGTTTTATCCTTGGAACTAACTATCTTCAGCGAACCTTCAGCGCATTTTGGAGTTACTATATCATCCCTATCGGCAGCAACTGTAAGCACAGGACACTTAACATTCTCAATATTCAGATGTTTGCCATTCATATGAAATGAATTGCTCATCAATTGGTTTTGCACATAAAACTTGGTGATATATTCCTTCCAAAATGCCGACGCCATTGGAACATTATCATGAACCCAGTGATCCATAGGGAAGAAACTTTCCAGCGCCTTTTTATTCCAAAGGATATTCCACAACGAATAGTTACTCATCATATTACCCAAGGCATTTTTCAAATCAAAACCTGCCTGAATGAATTGAGCCGGAATCAAATAATCGTAATGTTCTACGATCCTGTCAACATCCAAATAATCTGATTCAGTAAGGCGGGTAAGAATGCCGTCATCATCAAAGTCGATCGGCGGAGTTAATAGCGTTAGATTCTTTACCTTGTCCTGATGCGCAGCAGTGTAAAGCAATGACATCATTGCTCCCAGGCAATACCCAAATAAATTCACTTGTTTAGATCCGGAGATTTCGCAGGCCTTTTCCACACCTCGGTGCAAATATTTTTCAATATAATCACCTATGGTATTTTTACCCTCTACCTTACAGGCACGACCCCAATCCACCATATAGACATCAAAACCTTTTTCCAGCAGATAGCGTACAAAGCTTTTCTGCTCGGACAGATCCAAAATGTAGTAAGCCCCGATCAATGCATAAACAAATACAATCGGGGTTTTGAAACGCTTAGGATGATCGGACTGAAAGTGCAACACCCGGAATCTGCCCTTTTGGTAGATCACCTCATATGGGGTCACTCCCTTTTTATTGGTGTGTTTGCCATTAGCAATATCTATCGAATTGACATAGCGGGCGATATTTCTAGCAATCTCTTGCTGAAAAAACTTAACATCACCCTCAAGCTGCTCACCAAACACATTTTGATTTTGAATATCATTCGTCATAAGAGCATTCCTTATTTTTTGGCTTGTTCCAGTTTCTCGATACGTTCGGTGATATCTTCCAGTAGGTCAATGACCAGACGCTGTGCGTCCACCAAATCATTAATATCGTCCTTGGATGCCACACGAGTCTTTTCCAAAACATCTTCCATCATCTTGTCGGACTCTTCCTTTTGGTCAAAGGCATACAGATGCAGCATCTTGATCCCGTTCATGAACTGGTCACTGCGCATGGTATCAAGCCAGATATTCTGCATCGTCTTGACGGTAAGATTCACATTCTGCTGAAACAGATCATTAAATTCCTTAAACATACTTCTCTCCTATTTCTACAGAGGCTCTAAAGGGGAATGAGTTCTCCTGTAGATTATGCCTTAGCCAGTGCCTTGATCGTATCTTTGGTGCTGATAATACCCACTAGCTTCTTACCATCCATAACCAGGATCCTGTGAACCGGGGTTTTAATAAATATATCTACCGCTTCTTTTAAAGAAGCATCCGGAGATATAGAAATAACATCTTTCGTCATCAGTTCGCCAATCTGAGTTTCAAACAGTTCTTCGGTATAATACTTATGTACTTCAACCAGGCCACTGGACGGATCAACTTCATAGCTGTCTTCACAGTGAGCAACATCACGGGTAACATAATGACTTTGCTTTATCACATCTGTCGTTGAAACCACCCCGATAACATTGCCCGACTCATCTGCGACAGGTGCGCCGGTAATCTTGTGCTCTTCAACAAAACGCACAAACTCTTTGACTGTCATCTCCTTGTGAACAGCAACCACTTTTTTTGTCATAAAATCTTTGATTTTCATAGTAACCCCTATCTTCCATTTTTGGCCTAACTCGTGTCCTTTGTAAGCCAGGCCACAAGAATAAAAATTCACCTATATTCTGAGTATAGCCCATAATAAAAATAGTTTAGCTTATCAGATTGTTAGCTACGTCACCTTTTGGAAATAACTATCATCAACAGAAGCACGAATTTTACTCAACAAAGCACTAATATTTTTCACTTGTGCTTTTTTCAGATAACCATAAATAATTGGTTGATATTAAAAATAGTTGGAAAAGATATGCTTACAAAAATTCTTGTAACCGGAGCTAATGGCCACCTTGGCAATAACCTAATCCGGTCTCTACTTAAAAATGGCAACAAGGTTAGAGCAAGCGTCCGTGATACTAAAAATATGAAACCGTTTGATGAATTAAAATGTGAGCTTGTATATGCAGACATTTTAGATTTTGATTCTTTAGTAGAGGCATTGGATGGCATCGAAACTGTGTATCATACCGCTGCTGTTTTTAAGCATTGGGCAGCAAACCCTATTAAAGAAATAATTAACCCAAATGCCGAAGGAACTAACAACCTGTTTAATGCAGCAAAAATATGCGGAGTAAATAAAATTATCTATACCAGCTCTATAGTTGCCCTGGATTACAATAAACCACCACTATCACCAGACACATGGAATTCAAACTATATTAACCCATATAACCAATCTAAAACTGAATCGGAAAAAACGGCTTGGAAACTTGCTGAAGAATTAGATATAGAAACTATAGCAGTATTACCTTCTGCAATAATTGGGGGGCATTCATACGGTCACCTAACTCCAACAATGATTATGCTGAAATCAATCATGGAAAACCAGATGACGTTCGATATAAACTTCACCCTTAACTATATTGATGTTGAAGATGTAGCAGCTGGAATGATAGCTGCGGCCATAAAAGGAAAACCGGGGCAAAGATATATTCTTGGCAATAAAAAACCAATCAATACATGTAAGTTATTTGAAATTGCTAAGGACCTATTCCCTGAAGTTAAAACCCCACCAGTAATCTCTAAAGAGCAGCTTATGCAATTTGCTATTAACTCTTATGAGCAAAGCAAACGAACTGGCGGCGCTCCAGCCTTGTTGCCCTATCTTGTCGAGTCAAGTTACGAAGCTGATGTGCGCTTGGATATTTCCAAATCAGAGCAGGAATTAGGTTTTAATCCTCTTTCACCAGAAGAAGCAATTAGAAACGCTTTCGTTTATTTAAAAAATAGAGGTACGTAGCGCTAATATTATTATATCGAATCAAACTTCTATCTGCGCTTTTTCCTTTATGCTTAAGCATAAGAGTTATTTATTTCAATTATCGGTAATGCAGAAATTAAAAAGGCCGCATATTATGCGGCCTTTTCAAGCTAGAATTAGCTATTTAGGGTTTATTGACAGCTATCAACTTTAACCCAATTTCCTGGTTGTACTTGCTGCTCTACAGAAGTTGTATTGCTAGTTAAACCAAGATAGTCACCGGAACCTAAAGCATATACCAAAACGCCGTATTTAAGTTCTGCACGACCCGCATCAATGTGGTCTTGGTTGGTTGCTGTGTAGCATACTTGATCTTCAATTACGATTTCGTATGGGCCAGCCATTTCACCAAATACATCTCTTGAGTCAACAGCAACAACACCTAATGTATACATTCCTGGTCCAGGCGCTTCAAATACACAAGTAAAGTTAGCAGCACCATCACAAACGATTCCACCTGCTGCGCCAAGAGCAAGCACTACTCTGTCAAGGTCGCCATCAAGGTCTGATGCAGTACCTGTGAAAGTGATTGTGTTTCCGCTAACTGTGTACTCATGAGTATCAATTGTTGGAGCGTGATATACAGGCTCTGGAATTACAATAGTGAATTGCTCCATATTGCTCATATTTTCAACAGAGTCTCTGGCAAAAACATCAAATACTACTGTCATTCCAGGAGTGAAGTACTCAGCTACATCAGTAGTACAAGTAAATGAAATTGTACCTTCACAAACCATACCAAAAGCAGGCATTACACCTAGAACAACACGATCTAAATCGCCATCAAGATCACTTGCTGTTCCTGTAACTGTAAGCACTGTACCATCAAGGTTGTATGAGCCCAATACAAGGACAGGCTTTGCACTTCCTGTTTGAATTCTTTGAGTAGCAGACTCGCCTTCGGTAACGTTACCTTGAGCATCTGTCGCTACAGGTGTAAATGTGTAATTACCCCATTGTGGAGCAACATATGTATCACACGCTGAGCCTAAGTAATCAACTGTTGAACCATCAACAAAATCAAATGCACAATTAAGAATTGTAACGTCGTCATTGCGACTATTGGTTACTTTCATCTCTAGTGTTTGTAGGTCACCATCAACATCAGATACATGAATATCAACAGCAGTGAAGTTAGGCTCTTCAATCTGTAGGCCCCAAGCGCCTATTTCAGGAGCTTCACCAACAAATACTGGGCATGTACCTTCAGCAAAATAATCTGCAGGATCTTCTTTTAGAGTCGTAGTTGTGAATGCATTATTAAAGCCTAGGTTTTCATTAGAACCAGTTGCACATGCATACCAAAAGTTACAAACATAGGCTCTGCCTTCAGAAACATGTGTAGAGTTAGAACTAGTATGTTCAATACAAGCAGCATTCGCAGCAATTGGTGAGGCGATACTTGCTACAAGAGTTGCAGCAGCAAACAAAAATTTCTTATCCATGTCGTGTCCTATAAAAATTATGGGGTTATATTCTCATTTTGTACGCCTGGATACACACCAGTACGTACTAAATCATTTCGCGCAGCAATATACTAACAAACGCTTCTAATGTCAATAAAACGTGAACTGCGTCACAAAAAATTAATATACCATTCAATTACAACCATTACACCAAACAAGACTTTGAATTTGAAAAATAATGAAATACCTACAGAACTATCCATAATATCAGTTAATTCAACTCATCATCTGTCCAATATTTTGTACCCTTTACAGTTGCCTGCAAAGCCAAACCGGTTTCAGTTAACTGATAAATCGTAAAGTTATCAACCGTAGCTTCTCCGCCGACAGCAGCTCCTTTATCACTTACCTTAGCTGCCGCATCAGCCTGAGCGCCAAAGGCCCAACCACTTTCTATAAAGCGTCTCATCACATTTTTGCTATGAAATACAAATACCACACGAAAATCTTTTGCACCAAGTCCCAAACCTAAACCCAACTCTCCCATTTTCATATAGGTATGCTTGCCACTGCCATTATTTTTGACAACACCATAT
Organism: Gammaproteobacteria bacterium; assembly: GCA_004796365.1. Classification (GTDB taxonomy): domain Bacteria; phylum Pseudomonadota; class Gammaproteobacteria; order QZLD01; family QZLD01; genus QZLE01. The sequence goes on from QZLE01000037.1 coordinate 5,476, forward strand.
CCACCACCAAAGCTAGCCAAAACAATATTTATATTTACGTTACTAAACACAGCATAACCTGGGGCTCGTGCAATTTGCGCCTTAACATCGGGCTTTATTCTATATAGCTCTGTTAACACATCATTTTTCATTGCCAAAACCGACTGACGTTTTTCTGCCTTGGTTTTACTGCCCGTTGTCGCACACCCAGAAACTATTACCATTAAAAAAGACATCATAATTACTGCTATCGCTCTTTTCATAGATTTCTCCATATCCGTTTCTAATCAATAACTAAGTCACACCAAATCACTTTTACCCACAAAAATCAAAACAGCAGATACAAAAGCAGGCTGGCTATGCCATATAACAAGACTAGCTTAAAACAAATTAATTTTAATATTATCAACTCATTGCAACTAAGTAGGCACTAATAAACTCTTTACATCTTCCAAGGAAAAACGGCGCCCGAAGGCGCCGCATAGATTTTAAAGCAATTATAATTCTAACTATTGGCAAGAACTAACCTCATCCCAGTACCCAGGAGAAGTTTCCTGCAGAGAAGTGGTAGTGTTGCTAGTGCCTATATAGTTACCGCTACCAGCAGCAAAGTGGAAAATCCACCAGCTCGTAGCACGACCAGCCGACTTATGAGCGCTATTTTTTGCAGTAATGCAAACAACAGCACTTCCTTCTTCAACTGTGATCACTACTGTGTCAGTATCAACCGCACCATCATCGTCTTCCACTTCCAATGTGATGGTGTGAACACCTACGGTCAGATCAACTGTTGGGTTAGCACCAGTAGCAATGGTAGTAGCACCTTCTTTCCAGGTGTAGGCTACGATGCTGCCATCAGGATCGAAACTAGCAGTTCCGTCTAAAGTTACCTGCTCAGAACCGGAAAGATCGCTGTCGGTCATAATCTGGTCAACACCAGCATCAGCAGTTGGTTCCTGATTTGCAGCTTGCTCAAGAACAGTAATAACTACTGTATCGGTGTCGGTAGCACCATCGTTATCTTCAACTTCAAGAGTGATGTTGTGGGTACCAACAGTAAGAGTAACGCTTGGTGTCGCACC
>QZLE01000029.1 GCA_004796365.1 Gammaproteobacteria bacterium
ACAGGTCTTCTGCACCATCTGATGCATAATCATAAATTGTATCGTTCTCAAAACCTTCCTCAAAGTGGTAAACATCTGCTCCTACATCACCCTGAAGCCAGTCATCTCCTGTCCCTCCATATAAATGATCATCTCCACCACTCCCCTTTAGAGTGTCATTACCATCATATCCATACATCTGGTCAGAATTAGCTGTACCATTTAATGTATGGCCACCGGGAACAACATCTTCAATAAGCTCCGCATTCGCTACCCCACAAACCATAATACTTAGTGCAAATATTACTCTGGCAAAATTCATCCAAGGTTTTCGAATTGAGTGTTTCATACCTTTGTTCCCATTAGTTTGTGGTTTAGTTGCTGCTTTGCTTTTATTAAAAATTATGTTCATGGTAGTACTCGTTTTCTTTACGACTATTTATTCAGCTTTACTTTTAAGCCTTGGCCTACGGTAATAAATCTATGTGAATTGCCCATCTTGCTATCTTTTTTCTGCGAGATGATGCGCATTGCTATGTAATTCTGCTGATTTTGTTCATGCTTTTTGCCTTGAGGATCGACAAGATGCCATTTGCCATGACTGTAATATTCTGACCAGTTATGAAAATCTGTTGGATCTAGGATGGCGTTATTTTTGTATACGTATCCGCCTATTACCCTTGATGGTATTTGGTTGGCTCTTGCCAGTGCTGTGTAAAGATAAGCATATTCTGTACAATCACCGCTTTTGTGGTTTAAGGCATAGGCTGCACCACGATCATCTTTGATATAACCACTATAGGTGAGACTGTTTTCTATCCAGCTGTTTATGGTTTTGCTGGTTTCTCTGCTGGTTGGCTTTTTTAGTTTGGCTGCTAGTTGTTTTATACCTTGATCATCGGTTTCGATGTTGGCTTCTGGGCCTAGATATAGCTGGTTAATCTCTAGCTTCTCTTGAGTTGTGTTTGGTTGTTGTGACATTAGCAGCTGTGCAGTTACGGTTATCACCTTGGATGCATGTGGTGCCAGATATGGGAACCTGAAGTGCATGATCTGGTTACCGAGATCATCTTGCATTAGTTCATATTTATGCGTTGCTTTTAAGTTTGTTACTTTTTGGTGTGCGGTTTGTTTTACCGGTGCATAAGCCCAGAACTCAGGGTTTTTAAGTAATTTATTTTCTGTATTTTTGATAGTAAAACTGTAACGAACAGTCTTGTTGATTGTATAGCCTGGTTCATTTATTTGGGATTGTGTTGTCTCTTGATTGTTAGACACAATCAACAAAGCGGCAGTCAAGACGATAACTGCTGCCATAACCATTAGAGCTATATACTTATGGCCTATTTTTGCGAACATTTCACTGCCCCTTTTTTACGGCCATCGTATTTTGCTGCTAGTTGTCTTTTTTGCGCCTGCTCGATATAACCCTGCAACCCGCCTTCTAATACATATAAGTTTGGATAAGGTATTTTGTTAGCCAACCTTGATGAGTACCAACTTGGTAAATTTTGATCAGCAATTAGCAGCAACTCCGGTTCTTTATTTTGCTCAAGCTCTGCAGATAGTATTTGATCTATTTGCTTTATTACCTGCTTTTCAGTTTTTTTATTGGTATCAATTTCGATAGCATTTGGAATTTGTATTAGAACTCTTTGTTCTGGCTTGGTATTGCGTAGAACCAGTGGCAGCCAACCTCTATATTTTTGCTGTATTTCATACTCCTGTGCAGAAATACGGTTTACTTTTCTTGCCTCAATTATATCGCCGTCAACTCTACCGCCATATCTAGTCCAGGCGGTTAAACCTCCATCGAGGATCTTTACCGATTTAAACCCTTTGCTTTTTAGGTCTTCTGCCAGGCTTTCAACCTGGTCAAATCTGTAACCTGAATCGATAATTACTAATTGTTTTGCTTTCAGGTAGTTTTTGCCCTTTAGCTCAAATGGGTTTAGGTTGATTGATCCTGTAATGTGGAACTTTTCAAATTGTTCACTCGGCCTGATATCAATTTTGATAAGTTGCTTTGATTGTGAAGCGAATTTTTTAATTGAGATATACTTAGATAAATCTCTATTACTTTTCCCTGCGCTAGTTATTAATCCTGCATATGAAATTGTCTGCTGATTTTCTGACTCTTGCTCAAGATAGCAATCACCATCAGTTTCATCACGTTCAATCTGCTGATTAATAACAGGGGTATGCTTTGGCAATGCTTTTGATGCAACAGCATCAGCCAGTGCTTGGCTTTGCAAACCTAGCACTGGTAATAACGCAATACCTACCAATATTACCTGGTGTAATACTTTGCTTTTCACAGCATTCCCCATTTTCTTATTCGATGATCTTTTCTAGTTTGATTGCATCTGCATAGGTTCTTCCCGTTGCAAACTCATCACTTATCGATATCTGGTAAGTTTGCCCTTGGGTAAAGTTGTATGTTCCTACTGGATACCAATTGCTTCCTCTACATGACTGGCTAAACATTATCTCTTCTTGACCTGCATCTGACTCAATTACATATTTTGCTTTGGTGGTTGCTCCACAGTCATAAGGCCATATTGTAGACAAGGTATATTCTCCACTTGTCGGTACTGTTACTGCCCATGTAACTACGCTTGGATTATCCGGTGCTTTAATAAATTTCAATGCATCTGCAAACATTTTCTCTTGGGTATAAAGTGTTCCAGCATCAGTATTATCTGACATGGTTACACTACCTAGTTCACCCGCATCAAAATGGAAGGTACCTAGGTTGCCCCAACCACCACCGCTTCTATAGTGACTGCGCAATACTTCATGCTGTTCTTGGTTTGCACTTTCAATTGTATATTTGACGCCTTCTGCGTATTCACTTTCCCTTTCTGCTCTCGGATACCATGCGTGCACTTGATACCTTCCTGCTTCTGGTATATTTGGTACCCATTTCGCTTGGTTTGGTGTCGCATCTACATGCTCTATATAAATAGCATCAGCTACTACTGAGCCTCTTAAATTACTTTTTAGTGTTACCGAACCTTCCTGAACTGAATCGAATTCAAATGTTCCAAGGTAGTACCAAATCCATCTTAGTGGTTGATCTCCACCTGTTTGAACCTTTGTACCCCATTGGTTAACTTCGTATTCATGTGCACCATCCATTGCATTTACTGTAAATGGAGCATACATGCTTTTATCTTCCGGAAGTGGTTCCCATAAGATATACACTTTGTGCATGCCTGATTGCTGCACATTGAAGCTCCAAGTAAATTCACTATCTCCATCACCTCTTGGGTGTGAGTAGGTTGTTCCCTGATAGCCTTCTCCGTCTCTTACGCTCCAGTTACCTGTCATACTTACATTAGCTGTATCGTCGTTATCAATAATAATTGCGGATGGCGATGGCTGCAGCGGCGCTATAGACATAAAGTCACCATTATGCGCAGGTCTTGAGCCATCGTTAAATCTGGTATCTAGTTCCCAGTTACCGTTGTAACTAAAACCTGGATCGCTATTGTCTACTATCACACCATCTGCTCCTGGCGCCCAAATTGGTTGGGTTAGGTAGTGATCTTCCCCGTAGTATCCACTTCTATAAGTTGATGTACTCCATGAACCACTTAGAGTTGCTTCTGGTGATTTGTTGTCCAATATAATGATGGTCTCTTCCAGTATCTCCATCGCGTTTGTCGTGTAAGAAGTAACTGTGTTCTCTTCATCTGTGATTACTGCATATACATAGTAAACACCTGGCTCCATTCCTGATGTATCCCACTGGTAAGAGGAGTTATCTGGAATCTCATAAATTCCACTTGTGATTAATGTGCCATCTTCTCCACTTTGATCTATGTCATAGTAAAGCGCTATTGTTGCTACATTATCCGGATCTTGTGCTGCCCAGATAATATTCACCATATTTAGAGTATCTGGATTTACGTTGTCACCACTATTTGTTGGATCATCAAAACTAATCGATATTGTTGGAGCATCATTGATTCCATCGGTATTGGTGAAGAAGTAGTTGTATTCACTCCACTCACTCGCTGCATTATATGGGTCTATTGCTCTAACCCTCCAGCCATACCATTCGTTGTCATACATACCTACACCGCTGGCTGTACCTTCATAGCTATCTTCTATATCCCAAAATAGTTCTGCTGTTTGCTTTGTGGCTATTTGGGTAACCGCCATTAGTGTGCCGGTTTCATAATCAAGCATTGCTAGTTTGACTTCAAACTCATAGGTTACTGGATCATTATCCACATCCGTGCTTGGGTTAACTTCTAGTGTAGGGGTGATCTCTTCTACCCATGATCCATCTCCTGGATTTGCCATAGTTGGTACTGTTGGAACATCATTTACTGTATTCACAAAGAATCTTGATTGCGACCAACCGCTTGATGCTTGCTTAGTGTCTTCTACCCTTACTCTCCAGTAATAAGTGGTGTTGTCTTCAAGCTCTTCACCTATCACATCAGATGGTGCTTGCCATACCACATTTGCTTCTGTTTCTTGTGGCTCGATTGCTGCTGAATTAATCAGATCTGGGCTATCGAAGGTGTTTACTTTGTCTAGTTGGAAATAGTATTTAACTTGATCTCCATCTGGGTCTTCTACCTTGGATACCTCTATGGTTGTCTTTAGCTGTGTGATGGTTGCATCGTATTGTGGGCCAACAAGCTCTGGAATTGGTGGCTCGGTATTTTCTACTTCTGTTTTGAAGATTCTTAACTGAGTTGGCGTCCATGCTCCATGGCTATCTTGAGCAAGCGCTCTCCAGAAGTAGTTTCTGTGGTTATCAAGTTTCGTTGATACAACCCATTCTGTTGTTCCATCTCCACCAGGTAGCACTGGGTCTGAAACTACAACTTGGGTATTCATGTATTCATCTTCATACACTTCAAAGATGTAGGTTATGTCATCACCATCTTGGTCTTGGGTGTTATTAACCTGTAGCTGTGGTGTAAATACCGCTACGCTTGCTCCATGCTCTGGCAAGCTTGTGGTGAATTCATCCGGTGCATTGTTGGTTTCATTGATAAAGAACTTTGATTCTGTCCAGGCACTAAATAGGCTACCTTGTTTACTGCTTACTTTTACTCTTAAGTAATACCAGGAATTATCTTCTAGGCTTTCTGTAAGTTGGTGGGTTGCTTGGTCTGCTACTCTTGCTACAAAGCTTCCTGAGTCTACAAGGATGTTCATTGCTTCATCACTGTATACCTCATATGCATAGCTAACCATAAGGTCACTTTCTGTATCTGCCTTTTGGATAACCAGTGTTGGCTTGGTGATATTGATATGGCTCATGTTTGCCGGCTCAAGAATAACTGGTGTTTCCGGCATATTTGGATCTGTTTGGTTTATGTACTCTTCTAAGTCTGAGTATCCATCACCATCTGTATCTTCTGTTCCATCTTTGGTAAGATCACCGAAGTTTTCGTTCTCCCAAGAGTCTGCTATTCCATCACCATCTGCATCATCTATTGAGTTTACCTGGATGGTTATGGTTCTTTGTGCCGTAAGTGCTCCATCTGTTGCATTTACTGTTACCTGGTATCTACCTTTTTGGCCTACCTGCGGAATCCAACTAAGCTCACCTTTACCATTTCCTTGATCTGTATAGGTGGCGCCTGTTGGTAGGTTATCCAGGGTAATTGTTGGAATTGTTCCATCTTGATCTGTGGCTTCAATTAATATTCCAAGGTGCGAACCTTCTTGTACTGTCTTTTGTGGAATAAACTGAATTACTGGCGCATTTGCCTGTGCTGCTCCGTCTGTGAAGATTACTGTGTATTCTCCTTGGGAGTTTGCATCGAATAGGTTGAAGAAGTAGTTCCACTCACCTTCCCCTGCTCTTTCTTTTGATAACCAGGCATTATCAAGTGGTATTACTTTTCCATCTTGTCTGATTACTGATTTGATGATTTTGGCTCTGTAAAACGGATCGAATACTTTGGTATAAAGCGCTCCATTTGTTGCTGGTAACTGTAGTGAGTAGATTGCATCTGCTCCGTTTACACCTTGATGACTAAATGTTGTTGATGCGCTTAGATCTGTTACCTCTGTATCTACTGAGTCTGATTCATAGACTCTTATTACTCCATCATCTTGAGCTAGGAAGTCTTTTACACTGTCTCTTCCTGGTAGATCTACTATTACGTCTTTGATTAATAAGTGTGCAGCTTCTTCTGCATCCATCTCAATGATAGACGTTAGATTTCCACCTAGCTCATCTGCATGGGTAAATTCTGCCTCAAATGCAGTAAATGTTCCTGATAGGGTTGTTTGCATTACCCAACGACCTACTTTGGATTGGTTTGATTCGATATCACCAAAGTCAATTTGAAGGGTGTTTTCTACTGGGTTGTCATTTAGGTAGCTTGAGGTTATTTCAAAGCCAATTAATAACCCTTGGTCGTTTTCAATAATTTTTGGTTGAGCTGAATCTATCTTGATGTTATTACCCGGGCCATTACCGTTGTTTCTAATTCTTACGCCAAGAGTAAATGGTTCGATTGGCTCAATTTCATCTGTCATTGGGTCATCAGCATGAACATGCTGAGTTAAAAAGTAATCTAACTCGAGTTTTGGTAGTGGCTTTACGTAGATCGCATCTGGCGATACTTCCACTTCTTTTTCTTCACCTGCTAGGTTGTAAGTAAGCTTAGCGCCTACATAATAAAGTTTGCCTGATGGCACTTCTCCACCTGAGCCTGGTACAGGAATAATAAGCCAATGAATATCAGCTACTGATGAAGCTGCTATTGATTCAGTTCCATCAACTGCTGTAATGCCTGTGGTCGCTTGATTATCTAACCTTATATAAAAAGAAGCACCTTCTGAATTTTGATCATTCGTAGCTAGCACCGGATTACCATCTTCATCTGTAAATGCCACATCTACTTGAACGTTATCCATAGATGCAGTATCCAAAGAGTTGGTGATCTTCATTCTTGCATCGAAAGCCTGGCGTTCAAGTGTAAGCTCTTGCTTAATCTCTATCTTGACTACAGCACATACTGTTTCTTCTGCAAGTGTAATTTGTGAAAGCGATACCGACATAAATGCCAGTATGAATAGACATACTAGTTTCTTCATCAACTCAGCCCCATTTGATGGTTTAGCGCTTCTTGCGCTTTTGACTGTTATTTCCAGCCTTCCTTGGTACTTATTAATCCTTTGGTTTGAAATACAATACCGTCTTATCTAACTAACAAATCAAGTCGCATTCAAAACCAATTGGATATTAAAACAAACCATACGGTCTTTCAATCGTACTTAAGTATTAGTCTGATTTTTGTGAGAGCAAATCCCCAATCTAAACACAAAACCCTAGACTAAAACTAAACTACTGTATTTTAAATAATTAATTTTTGAATTAGATGGGGTCAGTGAAATTTGCAGCTGGAGAAAAACGGAGAATATTGGTAAGAATGGAGAATATGTCAGCCATTACAACAGTGATAGACCACATTCATCTTTGCTCAATTTTCCAGCAAATATCGTCATATTCCTAAAATTAAATGTAAGCATAAGCAACAAAAGGTACTGTATATTTAACAGGGATAATTGTTAATAGTATTCAGCAATTAGCGACAAATATGCTTATACACCAAAATATACATCAGAGATTGAATTAAAAGATCTTTCCTGGGTTTAAAATAGCTGCGGGATCAAAAACAGCTTTTAACTTCTTCATCATCTCCAGCGTATCTGGATTAATCTCTCTTGGAACAAATTTCTTTTTCTCAATACCTATTCCATGTTCTCCAGATATAGTTCCCTTTAACTCAAGCACCAAATCAAAAACTTTATCCAAACAGTCTTCTGCCCTTTTCATTTCCTCGGAGTCATCTGGATTTATCAATAGATTGACGTGGATATTACCATTTCCTGCGTGCCCAA
>QZLE01000167.1 GCA_004796365.1 Gammaproteobacteria bacterium
GGTAGAGAGCACTGAAAAAGCAGCTGCTGAAGATCAGGTACAGCAACCTCCTCAGCTCGATATAATAGATGATGAACCTGGAGCCCCTGAATCCTTAATCCAGCTTCATTTTTTACAGTCATGCTATGATGACAATATTATCGACTGTGGTTATCCAAATAATGATCCGCGCCAAACTAGTTTTCTAATAGGGCAAGATATCAAAAACGAGCTTCAATCATTGTTAGATCAATGGAAAGGCGGAGAGATAGATGAGAAAGTATTGTCTCAAGCTGCCTTAGAATCAATAGCTAATCCTGATGGGCACGTACAGCAGGCTGCCCTAGAAGTTTTATCTGAACTCCCTCCTTCACAAAGCCACTATAATTCCATGCTCGAAACACTTGCTGCCAGTTATAACGCCAAAATCATTAAGCTGATTATGCTGGAAGCACAACGTTACAAGGCAGAAAATGCCTCAGGAAAGTCAGACCAGATATTTATTCAACAATTAAAGACTGGGGCGCCCTATGCCTCACAGGAAGTGGCCAAAAACCTATTGCCCTTTTTCAATGAGTACAATATTGGTTCGTATAAACAAACTCTTAACGAATTGCCTGCCAAGACTAAAAAGGCTCAGTTATTAAAGGCAAATATTGAAGAATATGAACGAATGCAGGCAAGCGGGTGATTTAACAAATAAATAAAATGGCCGGAAAACCGGCCATTTATAACGTAAACTCTAGGAAAATAACTTCTAAGATCTCTTTCTAACTCCAGCCAAACCAAGAATACCTAAACCAAACAAGGCAATTCCTGCAGGCTCTGGAATATTGATTGGTAGATCAAGCTGAACATAAAGCTCATCATTACCACACGAAGGCGCCCAGAAAATCTTTTCTACGCTAGTTGCAGTTATTGCAGACAAATCAAATGCCATCTCATAGATTGCATGTTGGCTAGTTTCGCTTGTAGAAGTGTATACAAAATCTGCCAGGCCATGCATTTGGCTGTTGCCATTAATTTCAAACTGCACTTCTCTTTTTGGGCTTATTGGATCCAAAACAAAATCTACATCTGACCAGATTGAACCAACTACCTGAGCCGCAGCCGTATCAGCATATCCAATAGTATTACCGTTCCTGTTCAAGGTATAGGTTGATCCAACAGCACCTTCAGTTAAAACAGGCACTGCAGTAGCACCTTTGCCACCTCCCATCTCAAGGGCGTAGATACCCAGATCGGTGTAGATTAACAGGTCACCCGGTGAATATTTTGTGAAGCCATTATCTGCTCTTTGACCGGTAGAGATGGCAATAACCAGGTCGTTTCCAGAAAGAGCAACGCCCATGAATTCACCGTCATAGTTCTGACCACCGTAATTCGGACCTAGATAGCCTCCACTTCTGGCTCTGTCGTTCTGATCTTCAACCATATAGCCCAGAACATCATTTCGCACATTCCACTGGCTATTATTATTATCGGCAACAGTTACACCCCAGTCAGAAAGATCACCATCGATAACAAATGGGGTAGCAAATATAGGAGCAGACAAAGCCAAAGTCGCTGCTGACAATATTTTTAGCAAGTTATTCATATTTAAAACCTTACAAATCAGAAAATTAGTTTCTTCTAATGTAAGCACTTTTTGTGCCAACAGCTTTTCCCTTTTATTTCAATGATATATATATGGCAACCAAATTTTGTGTTAAAAAAACTGACGCTTAAACTGAAATTTCACAAAAAAACCCGCCTCTTCTCGAGGCAGGTTTTATAAAGCTCTAAAATCCCAGTCTTAACAAATTCTACTCAAAGGTTATTTCATCAGGTGTATATTCCCGAATAATGCACTTGGTCTCAATCGGGCATTTGGCACAATCCACCATCTCGGCCCAAAACTCTTCATCGAATTTTTTATGCAGACAAAGATAGCGACAGGCATGTGCCAACATAAATCGGCTCCAACCTTTATCACCAACTATATGCGCAACCTTAATCCCATAGTGCTCTTCAACCTCATAGAACGATAACTTTATCCCCTTGTCATAACGCTCCTGAAGAAAAGCAATTAACTCCTGAATCATCTCCTTTTTTACCAGGAATAACTCAGCGAACGGAAGATGCCACGGAGCGATCTCATCCAAAATCGGAAAAACTCCTTTTTCCCAGGCATATACATAAGGTGCTGATAATCTTTTCTCTTCCGATGTGTTAGCAAACTGCGACAATATTTCAAACTTTTGCATTGAAAAGAGCATCTCTTTGATGTCATTCATACAAGCCTCCACTGTTTATTCTGATCATAAGTGACTTGCTCAACGCGATTGCAAGTCGCCGCAAATTCGGTCATATATAAATAATAGCCTATTGGGAAGTAGCTGCAGGGAGTTTCACAGCTTATTACAGAAATTTGTGACGGGTGATACGTAACGACGCTACTTATCTTCGCGAGAGGCCTTCTCTTCAATACCGGAAACGCCAAATCTGCGTCCCAGCTCTTGCAAAACATCTTTATAGCTTAGATCAAAAGACGAAAGCATAACCATGGTATGAAACCACAAATCAGCTGTTTCATAGACTATCTGCTCTTTTTCCCCATCTTTCGCAGCAATTACCGTCTCTGTTGCCTCTTCACCAATCTTTTTTAGGATATTATCCAACCCCTTATGGTAGAGCTTGGCAACATAAGATGAATCAGGATCTGCCTGCTTTCTCTCTTCCAGAGTTTTTGTAAGTGCTGCCAGAATCTCTTTTTCCATTGCTTTTACCTTATTTATTATAAATCTCATCAGGATTCTTGATAACCGGGTCAACATCCACCCACTGATTACCATCCTGTAACTGTTTGTAAAAACAGCTCTCTCTACCGGTATGACACGCAATATCGCCATGCTGTATTACCTTAAGCAGGATCACATCGGTATCACAATCTATACGTATATCCTCAACCTCTTGCACATGGCCGGACTCCTCTCCCTTACGCCACAGCCTCTGGCGCGAACGAGAAAAAAACACCGCCCTCTTAGTCTCGACCGTTATCTGCAAAGACTCACGGTTCATCCAAGCCATCATCAAAACCTTACCGGTGGCACTATCCTGAGATATTACTGGAACCAGCCCCTCACCATTCCAAGAGATCTGCTCTAACCAATCTGTCATAATCTTACCTCAATACCCTGTGCCTGCATTTGTTTTTTGGCTTGCACAACAGTATATTCACCAAAATGGAAGATACTGGCAGCAAGCACAGCATCTGCCTTTCCTTCCAAAACACCCTGCACCAGATGATCAAGGTTACCCACTCCACCTGATGCTATTACTGGAATATTCACCGCTTCACTGATATTACGGGTCAGCCCAATATCAAAACCTTCTTTGGTTCCGTCACGATCCATACTAGTCAAAAGGATCTCCCCAGCACCCAGGCCTTCCATTTTTACCGCCCACTCAATCGCATCCAACCCTGTGGGCTTTCTGCCACCGTGAGTAAATATTTCCCAACGATCCTCCTCACTTTCTACACTCACCTTCTTGGCATCAATCGCAACCACAATACATTGTGAACCAAACTTATCCGCAGCATAGCCAACAAACTCCGGAGTAAATACAGCAGCTGTATTAATGCCCACCTTATCGGCACCGGCATTAAGCATTCTGCGGATATCTTCCAGCTTGCGAATACCACCACCAACGGTCAAAGGGATAAATACCTCACTGGCGACTTGCTCCACTACATGCACCATGGTCTCGCGTTCGTCAGAACTGGCTGTGATATCTAGAAAGGTGATCTCATCAGCACCCTGCTGGTCATAGCGTCGCGCAATCTCAACAGGATCTCCGGCATCTCGGATATCAACAAATTTTACACCTTTAACTACCCTACCAGCATCTACATCAAGACAAGGTATTATTCGCGTTGCCAGTGTCATATTACTCTTCCGCTAGATCTTCAACCAGCTTATTAGCCTCAGCCAGATCAATACTACCTTCATAAAGCGAGCGACCCAAAATCGCACCACTTACACCATCATCCTCAACTTCACACAGCTTGCGAATATCATCCAAACTGCTGATTCCACCAGAGGCAATAATCGGAATACGCACCGCACGGGCAAGTTCAGCAGTTGAATCCACATTCACCCCCTGCATCATGCCATCGCGACCTATATCGGTAAAGATGATCGAATCAACGCCATCATCTTCAAACTCCTGAGCCATATCAATAACATCATGACTGGAAAGCTTCGACCAGCCATCAACGGCTACCTTCCCGTCTTTAGCATCCAGGCCAACAATGATATGCCCCGGAAACTCCAGACAAACCTCAGAGACAAAGTGTGGAGCCTGTACCGCTTTTGTACCAAGAATCACATAATTAACACCCATATCCAAATAGGCACTAATAGTATCGTCGTCGCGTATTCCGCCACCCACCTGAATATCAATATCAGGGAAGCTAGCACAGATATCACGAATAACCGCTTTATTTTCAGGCTTACCGGCAAACGCTCCATCAAGATCAACCAAGTGCAGCCTTTCCGTCCCTGCATTCACCCACTTTTCTGCCATCTGCAAGGGGTCATCAGCAAAGATCGTCGCGTCATCCATTTTTCCTTGACGCAGTCTTACACACTTACCTTCCTTAAGATCGAACGCTGGGA
>QZLE01000098.1 GCA_004796365.1 Gammaproteobacteria bacterium
GGTTTTGTCAGTTACAGTGGCGCGTCCGCTACGGATTTTCACCGTATTCCGTTCCCAAGCTCTCATAACTCTTTTTCAAGAGGGGGCTGCAAATTTATCAAACTTGAAAGATTAATCAAATAAAAAATGAATATATATCTTTTATTCAGTAGGGCTTATCTTTGAGTGTATTTTCTACTAAACTGATGACATGGCACTATTAATCATATATATCTTCATAGCGTTGGTTTTTTCATTTCTCTGCTCGATTGCCGAAGCGGTATTGCTAAGTGTAACCCCTTCATACATTAGTGTTCTTGATAAAAATGGAAAGAAATCCGGTCATACCCTAAAAGAGTTAAAAGCAGATATCAACAAACCACTTGCTGCTATTCTTACCCTAAATACAGTAGCACACACTATCGGTGCAGCAGGTGCTGGAGCTCAAGCAGCGGTAGTATTTGGTAACTCATACGTTGGAATTGCATCTGCAGTATTGACCTTATTGATATTGATATTTTCAGAGATTATTCCGAAAACCCTAGGTGCCAGCTACTGGAAACAGCTTGCACCTATAACTGCCATAGCTATCAAATATCTTACCTTGAGCCTTTATCCATTCGTATGGATGTCGGAAAAAATTACCAGCGGAATGGTCAAAGAAAGCTCCTTGACAGGCTTTAGTAGAGATGAATTTTCCGCCATGGCTGAAATGGGTGCAAAGGAAGGAAAGATAGCTGATGAAGAATCTAACATTCTTAAAAATCTCCTGCTGCTTAGGGATACTAATGTTGAAACAGCCATGACACCTAGGCCAGTTATTTTTTCTTTATCGGAAAACCTGCTAGTCGAAGAATTCTTCCACAAATACGACAAAATAACATTTTCCAGAATCCTGACCTATGACAAAGACAAAGAGGACATTACTGGCTTTGTTATGAGAAGCGACTTGTTGTTGGCACAGGCCAGGGGAAACAGCAAAAACAAACTAAAAAAATATCATCGAAATATAGGTGCATTACTCAATACCAGTTCGTTATCCCATGTATTCAGTGAAATGATGCGCAAAAGCGAGCATATAATGCTGATTGTAGATGAATATGGCACGCTGGAAGGAATAATCACTATGGAGGATGTTTTTGAAACTATAATAGGCCTAGAAATAATAGATGAACATGATAAAAACATGGATATGCAAGCCTTAGCTAAGAAGAAGTGGCTAAAAAAAGCTAACAAAAAAGGGATAAAGATTGGTAAACAGTAAAACAGAGATGCGTATTTTATTCATAGCATCCAAACCGTTTAACTAACTGACATTACCTGGTTAAACCTGGCAATGTCAGAACATCTTGAAATGTTTTATCAGCTAGTTTTTTTACCCAGAACGCTCCATACTTTTGCAGGCTTCATTGGTTCAGCAGCATAGCTTAGTCCACCGCCAATATGAGCCCCATTTGATTCAATAAAGTTAAATTCCATTGATAGCAGTTTCATATCAATCTGAGCTGAAACCATACTAGCAATTGGGGGGCCCATCATACTAACATATGCGATGCCATTAACGGATATACTATCCTGCCCTGTAACTTCTGGTAATTTAATTGTTCCTGTTATTTCAAATGTAGAAACCTCTGTAGTCGAACTAGATGTAACAGATTCAATTTTTGAGCCTTTTTCAATAGATATTTCGTTGTTATCAACTAGGCTGTACTCGAAACCACCTTTGATAATATTTTCAGAGTCATCACACAGAACTAAATCGTAAGATAGAGAATTTGCCATTGAGCTTCCTTTTATTAAACATTGACATAAATAGATACTAGTACAAGCCTTGCCAGTATCAATATATTTGTTCAATTTAAGTCAAATGCCAACAAACAGTTAGATTACCCTTACAATTATTGTGTATCTAACTTGGGAATAATTGAAAATTGATTTATTTCAAACTGGGGTCAAGAGTATTAGTAAAACACCTTGATTTTATCTGTAACAGACTGATCTTTTTCTGATATGTGTATGTTGGATGAGTGCGCATGCGACAACTCTTTGCTGTGCTCATAAACAAAATCTTTAACCAAGCCAGCCAACTCATCAGGTCTTTCAATCAACAAAGCATGTCCAGCTTCTTTAAGAATTTTAAGCCTTGAATTAGGAATACCATCAGCTATGATCTTGCTATATTTCGCTGGTTTAATCATGTCTTCTTCGCCAGCTACTACCAGTGACGGAGCCTTAATATCTGGCAAGATGCTGGTAAGCTTCTCTTTATCTTTTAAACCGAAAAACATATCACACAAGTAAACCTGCCCCTGGAAAAAATCTTTAGTGCAAACTGTTTGGAAAGCTGCGGTTTTTTCCTTAATCATCGCTTCATTATTTTCAATAAATGAGTTTGCATATATGTCTGGAATAAGTGTCTGCAGAAATTTACGCCCAACATCCCTGCGAACCTCGTCGTCATTGTCAGTAACTGTAATTTGCTCTACAGCAAAGTTTGCAGCTTCTCTCCAGCGAACCACCTGATGAACCAATAATGAATTAATTTCAGAAACAGTAGCGATTAATGAAAGTGACTTTACTTTATGTGGGTAAGTAACTTCGAATAGCTGAGCAATTTCACCACCAATACTGGTTGATACAATATGCGCGCTTTCAATGCCGAATTCTTCCATAAGGGCATTCAGGTCTTCAACCATCAATGCAAACGTATAGGGCTCATCATGTGTTACTTCAGAAAACCATTGACCGCGCAAGTCATAGCCAAGAAGTTTATAGTCCTGCTCTAAAACCTGCCTTACAGGATTCCAGGATTCAATATAACTAGCAATAGCATTAACAAATATGACAGTTTCGCTCGACTGGAGATTTCCAGAGAGTTCATATCTGCAATTAAAACCATTAATCTTGATAGTATTCATTTTTTTATATCAACATATATTCCACGACCACAGTGTTATTACACCAAATATTGCTTACAAACTATATGGCAATATATTTAGAAATTTAGCCTATAATGTTACTTATCAGGTAACATTATATTTAATTGATGTGGAAATGTGAATGACGTCTATTTCAAAATGCAACTTATCAACCTCCCCTCTTTGTAAACGCCTAGCTAATCTAAGAAAACAAAGCGGGTTATCTGTTATTGATTTAGCAAAAATTCTCAATATAAGCCGACACTCTGTTTATAAATGGGAAACCGAGATTTCCACCCCATCAATTCAACACCTGAGAAAACTTTCCGAAATCTTTAATACCGACCTGGAATTTATCCTGTCCGGCCACGATTCTTCTTATCTTCAGCCAGAAGGAAATGAACTGGAAAGTTACATAGTGAAGCTGGAAAGTGCCGGTACCTTTTCATCAATGACAAAAATTATTATCGATTTTATGGGCTATCTTAACCTGGACAAATTTCTCTATAACCAGATTTTTCGTGGAGACACTTCGAGCAAACCCAAAGTAACTATCCTGACCGACATCGGCATAGACTGGCAAACCAAATACGCAGAAAAATACAGTCGGATCGATCCTACCTGGAAATATGCTACCACCCACACAGCGCCCATTCTATGTGATGAATTTATTAAGCAAGTAGCTGGTTCCAATCAACAGGTTCTCGACTTTTTTGCCGATATGCGTAAAAGCATTGCCCCATATTTTGTGGTAATTCCCATCCATGGACCTTGCTGTTTAGGTGCCTTTGTTGTTTCTGCCAAAGACGACAGTAAAGCATCGCAACAAACTCTACGCAATTCGATTTCAGCCCTAACCATGTTTGGACATCACATCTATGAGGCAACACATCGCATTGCTGAAAAAAAGGCTATTAGTCATAGCACTTCAATAACCGAAAAAGAATTAACCATAATCAACTATCTGGCAAATGGGCTTACAATTAAAGAGATTGCTGAAAAGAGTTTTATTACTGTTGCTGCTGTAAATGCAAGAATCAGTAGCGCCAAAATAAAAATGGGAGCAAATAATCGTGAACAGCTTGTCCTATTAGCCGCCTCTGCAAACCTTTTACCACATAGTTTCGGCAGAATGATAAGGATAAATGAATAGTTAATAGTCTACTAATATCAAAAATTATTATTCAGGAAATGAAAAACAATATTTGAAACAATTCACAGTTCAGCAAATTTATCTATTACCCCTCAACTTCAGTGAAGAAACTGAATAACATATATATAGATATACTTAATATGCAGGGATTACTTTTATTATAAATGCAAGTGATTGAAATAATAGAATTTCAACATACACAATCCGTTAGATCGTTTGGTATGGCATAGAAACATAACAATATCATCAAATATGACTGTTGTTTTTAATGGCTATCTACCTGAAAAACAATATTTATTCTTCCAAATTTCTATTGTATCTTTCATGCCATCCATATTGTTGATTATCCCCCTGAATCAAAAATCATGGCGCAATAAATAGTGTTGTAAAACTTGAAGGAAAATATGAAGACCATAAATTACGTCATTGTGATAACCATCACTTTGCTTTGTTCAACTATCCTAATGATTGCCCTACTCCTCTGGGGTAAAACCGAGATTGACAAACCATTTATTCAGCAACAGGTTTTTAATGAAGTTAAAAGCAAATTCTTTATAGACCTGAATTCCAGCATCGAATCCTATCTGCAAACTAGCGACGCATCACTATTACTTGAATCAGAAAAGCTAATCCAAACCCTCGCTAAAGATGAAGTAACGCGCCTTCCGGAATCGGTACAAGATGAGATTCATATCGAACTAGATGAGCTACTAAAACACATGCAAACCAAAGTTAGGGCAGCAGGAAAAAGCAGCGGAAATATTGATATGCTACTTGTAAATGCCGAGCGCGAAATGCTGGCTGAAACCGATTCTGCCTTGGGGTATGCCATTGACGGTGTGAATCTTACCAAACCCGGCGCTGCAACCTGGATACAAAAGGTTACAAAGCTTAGCAAAGCAATTGAAGACCTTCGAAATGACAGAATATTGCTGCTTGGCTCTGGAATCAGCTCAAATAATATCGACATATCGGCAAGTATCGAAAGAACCAAAACTGCAATTAACGATTTAAGGGCATTAACTCCATTAGAGCTATATACTGAATCAGAAGAAGATGATGATGATTTCTTTGGCTTTGATGAAGATGAAGAGGCGGAAGAAAGATCAGAATCTTTTTTATCTGAATTATCCAGCCTGATTAACCGTTACCCAAAAGAGATAACCAATACCACAAACCAACTCAGCTTAATTAAAAAAAGCCAAGCCAAGCTTAAAGGGCTGCTCAAAGAAGTTAAAGATACAATAGCCTCATCTGAAAAAGAGCTCATAGAGGAAAAAAACTTCATCGAGCGAAAGCTTGGAATAAGTTTCATGATTGTATTCTCAATTCTATTTGGGTGTGTTGGTTTTGTGATTTGGGTTCTTGTGAAAAAAATCATGATGCCACTACGCGATTCACGGAGAAATATCCTCAAGGTTGCTGAAGAGAAAGACCTGACTGCAATTCTTACCTCCCAAGGGAATAAGGATCTTGAGCTATTGATTGATGCGGTTAACACCATGCAGCAGCAAACACACAGGTTTTTGTTGGATACACAGGGGGCTACAGCAACCCTGAGCAGCAACACCACTAAAATGACTCAGCTTCTGAAATCAACCACCGCCAGCACCATTGAGCAGGAGCAAGAGATTGATAACGTTAACAGCATTATTGGCCAAGTTGCACAAAAAGAAGCCGAACTGGCAAACCTAACTGAATCTGCATTCGATCTTGCACATCAATCCCGTACAATTACTGAGGGACACTCCAAGATGCTAGAGCGTGTATCCGCACAGATCGACCAGCTTGAGCAGGAAACGCGATCTGCACGCGATGTGATATCCGACCTTGAGCAGCACTCAAATGCCATTGAAGATATTCTTGATGTGATTATTGAGATATCTGAGCAAACCAATCTGCTTGCCCTAAATGCTGCCATTGAAGCCGCAAGAGCCGGTGATCACGGCAGAGGCTTTGCTGTAGTGGCTGATGAGGTCAGAACCCTTGCTACACGCACCCACAATTCCACAGAAGAGATACGCAATATCGTTGATGTATTTAAAGACGGTACCAAAAAAGCTGTTTCTGGAATTACCACAGCGGATGACTTTGCTACAGAATCTATATCAATTATCGACACGGCAAACAGCGAATTTAATAACCTTATTCAAATTATCGAACAACTGGATGAAACAAGTAATCAGATAACCGTAATTTCCGAGCAGCAAAAGCTAGCAACCGAGGCTGCGCATCAGCATACGGCCAATATTACCGAATCGATTCATAAAGTTTCTCAGCAAGCCAAAGACACATCAATGTCTTGTGAAAACCTCGAAGGATTAACGCTTCAACTGGAGTCAAATATCAAGGTATATAAAATTTAATCATCAAAACTACTGTCATCATCGTCACTTGAAAACAGATCTGCCCCGGCATCGACATAATCTTCAGACGAGGGATTAATAATTTTCATATAAGCCAAGGCTACAAGTATGGCCACAATTCCCCATTGAGTATAATCGTTAAGTATCAAAAGCACCCCGGCAAAAATAATTGCGACCCCAATAATTGTTCTCATCATTATTCCTTTAATTTCAATAATTTCTTGTGAAATAATCAATAGCTTAAATATTAAAAACCTGTATAATAGCTCAATCTTTTAATTCGTTCTGAATTTCCCATAATATCTAACAGGAAGTATAAAGCAAAGCAGGAAGCGCTTTTTGCTTATATGTGTTATTCGAACCAGTCGGTGCAGTTGTTCTTTATTTAAATCAGCTTTCTGTTTTCCGCCACCCTTGAGGTTTGCTTAATGTCTGTTACAGATAATTTAATTACGTTCCAATCGATGGAACTTCTTCCACAAATTCAAAAGTCATTGGATGATGTTGGTTATGAACAACCTACCCCAATTCAGGCTCAATGTATTCCGCATCTACTGGAAGGAAAAGACATTATTGGGATGGCTCAAACGGGCACAGGAAAGACTGCGGCATTCGCCCTTCCCTTACTTTCTAAAATTGATATCTCTAACCAATCACCTCAGCTGCTGGTACTTGCTCCAACTCGTGAGTTGGCGATTCAGGTTTCTGAGGCAATGCAAAAATATGCCAAGTACATAAAAGGGTTTCACGTACTACCTATCTATGGTGGTCAATCATATGATATCCAGCTTAAGAAACTAAAACGGGGAGTACAAGTTGTAGTAGGCACACCTGGTCGCGTTATGGATCATATCAAACGGAAAACATTAAGACTGAATGATATCACACAGCTGGTTCTGGATGAGGCGGATGAGATGCTACGCATGGGCTTTATAGAAGATATTGAATGGATAATGGGGCACGTTCCAACTTCACGCCAAATCGCCCTCTTCTCTGCAACGATGCCCAAAGAAATTCGAAAGGTTGCTAAAACCTACATGAATTCACCAGAAGAGATAAATATAGCAGCCAAAACAGCAACAGCTGATACAATCAATCAAAGATATTGGTTAACCAATCAAGGCAATAAATTAGAAGTTCTAACCAGGCTGCTTGAATTTGAGCAAACTGATGGCGTAATCATATTTGTGCGCACCAAGACAGCAACGGTCGAGCTTGCCGAAAAGCTCGAAGCCCGTGGTCATGCCAGTGAAGCCCTTAACGGTGATATTCCGCAAAAAATGCGTGAAAGAGTTATCGAGCGCCTGAAAAAAGGGCAGCTTGATATTGTAATCGCCACAGATGTTGCTGCCCGTGGTCTTGATGTAGAGCGTATCAGCCACGTAATAAACTACGATATCCCTTATGATACCGAATCATATATCCACAGAATCGGCAGAACCGGACGCGCCGGTAAGTCCGGTGAAGCAATTCTATTTGTAACCCCAAGGGAACGCAGAATCCTGCGCCAAATTGAGCGTGCCACCAAAAAGCCAATTGAAGAGTTAGAGATGCCTTCAATTGATGATATCAACCTGCAGCGTGTCGCGCGCTTCAAAGACGCTGTAGCATCACAGGTTCGGCTGGATACTAATGACCCATACCGCAAGGTTATTAACGAATTCATTGCCGATACCGGCCTAGATCCGGTTGATGTAGCTGCCGCTATGGCACGCCTTATTCACAAAGCCGATGACCTTTTCTTAAACGATAGACCAATCAAAAAGCCAAAAGTTAGTAATGAAAAACCTGAAAACGATTCTAAAAATATTAAAAACAGAGCTCAGCAAGAGCCAAAAGGCAAAAACCGCTCATCCAAGAGTTATATGGATGAAGCCGATCCAGGTGAGGCTATGCCACTAAAAGAGTTTCCAGAAATTGAGATGGAACGTTTCATTTTAGAAGTTGGTTACAGCAATAAAGTAAAACCAGGAAACATTGTTGGAGCCATAGCCAATGAGGCTGAAATCGAAAGCTGCTACATTGGAGACATCGAGATATATGAAGATTTCAGCACCGTTGATCTACCAGCAGGTATGCCAAAAGAAACCTTCAAAGTTTTGAAAAATGCTAGAATTTGCGGCAAAAAACTAGGTATTAAGAAGGCTAAATAATTCTCTTTCGTAGGATATCAATAAGTTGAATTAGTTCCGACCTAATCAGACATTTCATCTTGAAAAAGTGAGAGTTACCCGTTTTGATAAAGGTGTCCAATCTTTAAATCAAAACAAAAAAGAGGTAAGTCTCATTTTGCATACTAACAACCCAATTATTAAACACAAAGCAGGTTTGAGCCAATGACCTTCATCCTCGGCTTTGAACATTAATTTGGGTTGTCCAACTTTCTTTCCTTTAACCCATGCCCTAATCCGGTAACAATCGATGCTAATAAGCCACAACCTACAAGCATGAATACTCTATAATCTTTGCCAATAAATACAACACTTAATCCCAGGCATAATAAAGTTGCTGTGAATACAGCCAACAGAACCAGTATCTCTTTCTGCCCTATTCTGCGTGAAAGAATGGTAGTCCCTTTCATCACACCAAACATTACTATAAAAAAAGCAATAATATACCAAATATTCAACTTATTAATCCTCTTGCTATTAAACCTACCTAACCAAAAAAATTTGGGGCCATACTAGGTTTAATTCCTATATAAAGCAATAAGTTTTGATTCTTACAAGAGAAATGCTGTACTTATATTTCGTCCGCTTTAAGCTCATCCAATTATTTTTCCCCGATATAATATGTTTCATTCTAGAACTTTATCTACACTAAAACCATCCGGGCAAACGGGTGCAAAATTAGAAGTAAATGAACAATAAAAAATGCAGTTATCTTATGATGACATCGTAATCGACAATAACAACAAGCCAGTAACCACAACAGCCTATATGCTAGCAGAGAATATAACCCAAACAGCTAGCAGCATTCGCAAGCCTGTGCAACAAATGGTTAGTTTGGACTACAATCTGTCACAGGTATACTTCTCACCCTTGAAAATTCGGCTAGTTTTACTATACATAATATTGAAAATAGTTATAAATAATTAAGCCATAAATAATTAAATACCCCTATATATGTAGCACTTTTGTGTTGCTGGCGCTGTGAGATGGACATTTCAAATATATGAGGTGTATTTATACATGAAAATTCGTTACAAGCTATTAATTGCCCCTGTTATTTCCATGATACTTATTGGAGTGATTGGATATGTAAATTACTCTGCATTAGCTCAACAAAAAGAAATTGCAAAAGATGGGTTTAAAAAAGAATTTGATGCTTACCAAAGAATTACTCAAATTGTAACGAATCTAAAAGATCTCAATACAATAAATTATCGAAACACTGTATTTTACGTTGGAGACAACGACGAAGAAAAATTTGAAAAGCTCTATAACGATTTATTTAAAGAATTTAAAAAGAACTGCGACAAACTAAAAGAAGAATTAGATAGGCCAGATGTTTCAAAAACCCAAAAGCAAAAAATTGCAGCATCTCTAAAACTATTGCAAGAATATATAGATGCTTCAATGGAGGCATCTAGCTTGATATCAATTGATGTAGCTGCAACAATAACATCTATTCAATATGCAGATACTAAGTTCGTTGAATTAAATAAGCTATTTAATCAAATCTTAAAAGAAGGGAAAAATAAAACCAATGAATCAATAGAGATAACGATTCAACTCGCGAACAATGCTATTCTTATGTCACTTATTCTTTTGATTTCAGTAATTGTAATATCATTTTTAATTTCATTTTTCCTATCTCATAAAATCACAGAGCAAATATTAGAAGTAGAAAGAATTATTACCGATGTTTCTTCTGGAGACCTTTCAAAAACTATAAGCATGTCATCTACCGATGAAATTGGTGACATGTCCCGAGACTTTAATAAACTAATTCTGAAGTTAAGGGAGATACTAACCGGTAGTATTAAGCAATCAAGTGAAAAACTACACTCCTATTCTGGTGATTTAAACTCCACATGTGAGCAAGCCGTTAAATGCTTAAGAGGCCAACAGCAAGAGACAGAGTCTGTAGATATTGCAGTTGCCGAGATGGCTGATACAACGCATATGCTTGCAGAAAGCACAAACAAAATTGCGGACTCAGCAAACAACGCTACCCAGGGTGTGGCTGACACAAATAATGTAATGGAAGAAGCTGTTTCAGTTGTTGATAATTTAGCAAAACAAATTAGTAGTGGTGGAGAGGTGGCCTCTAAGTTAGGTGAAGATAGCGAACATATTGGAGTCGTAATCGACGTTATTAGAAATATCGCAGAACAAACAAATCTACTAGCTCTTAATGCTGCAATCGAAGCAGCAAGAGCGGGGGAGCAAGGGCGAGGCTTTGCAGTTGTTGCTGACGAAATTAGAGTATTGGCCCATAAAACACAAGAATCAACAGAAGAAATACAGGAAGTAATTGCCGGTGTTCAAGAACGTGTTAATGATATACTAAGTGTAATGGAAAGTGGTCAGCACCAAGCTCAAAAGAGCGTTGAGTGCACTAATAACTCAGAGAATTCACTAGCAACAGTAACTGATTCAATTAAACAAATTTGTGAAATGAGCATAACTACAGCATCTGCAATTGAAGAGCTCTCATTGGTTGCCAACAATATTCAATCAAGTATTGGAGAGATCAAAGACTCAGGTTCATCCACGGTAGAACAAGCAGCAAAGGTAAAAGATTTTTGTGAAGTTATGAAAAAGATGTCTGCTGAGCTAGATGAACTGATAAGCTTCTTTAGTTCATAAGATTTCCTAATTAATAATCACAAAATATCGGGTTTTTAAAAGGGTTTATTAAATGAATCGCCTTTCAATAGTAACCAGTATTTCATTATCAATCCTGTTTTCAATAGGGTTTTATTCCAAAGCGTTCGCTAAAGATGAAGGCGCATATTATAAAGAAATTAAACCCGATTCGGCTATTGTGGGAATAA
>QZLE01000133.1 GCA_004796365.1 Gammaproteobacteria bacterium
GATCTAAACAATAACGGTATTTGTGATGATGAAGAGCAGCAATGTGACGATCTAAACAATAACGGTATTTGTGATGATGAAGAGCAGCAATGCGACGATCTAAACAATAACGGTATTTGTGATGATGAAGAGCAGCAATGCGACGATCTAAACAATAACGGTATCTGTGATGATGAAGAAGAGCCTGTAGGTTGTAAACAAGTTACAGGATCAGTAAGCTCGGATCTTTTAGATGCTGGCTTAGTAGAGAGAAGATACTTCTTCTGGTATTACACAACAGGTGATAGTCAGTTAGTTTGGTCTTGGACAGAACGTACTCTATATGTTGGTCCAGATGGAAAAGGCTATACTACTGACCCAGGTACATGCCAGTAATATCTTGATATTAAACTTGAAATAGGGCGCCGTAAGGCGCCTTATTTTTTGCATTAAAATTACAATATTGGAAATTAAAAAGCCCCAAGTAGGGGCTTTATGTGATTATTAGGCTTGTTGGTATTAGGTTGATTCCCTAACAGCTGATACGACAATGTCGCGAAGATCGCTTTCATCAAGCAGAAGCTCATTAACCGCGTTGCTTTTAAATCTTACATGCTCTTCAATGGTTATTTCAGTTTCAGATAGCTCTTCGGCCACTAAAGCGTAGCTGGCTTGCATAATAGCAATCAATGCACGCAACTTACTGTCTTCAAACTTTTCTAATTCTTCAGTATGGTGGTGAAGAATCGCCAGTGCGCAAATATCAGGTATCTTCCAGCTCAGTGCAAGAAGATAGCCGACATTTGGGTGGTTGGTTTCAAATTTATTCTCTTCAAATACAACAGTAGAGTATGGGTAGATAGGTTGATTGTCAGAAACTCTTTTATATGCTGGGCTTTTTTCAAGTAGCACTAGTACGCCTGTGTCCAGAAATAGTCCAGTCATATAAGCTTCGTCGGGTTCAACATTGTGAACCATGGTTGCAATACCTGAAGCACAGGCGGCCGTAGCTGCAGCTCGATCCCAAAAAGTCTTTCTGGAATCATCAGCGTCTTGCATGCTTTGGCGCAGCCCTGCTGTCATAAGCACATTTTTAAGATTTTTCTGCCCAAGCAATACCACTGCCTTTTGGACGGAATCAATCTTTTTGCTTAATCCATAAAATGGAGAGTTAATGACCTTAAGAATTTGGCCTGATAATACAGGGTCTTTGCTAATTAGTTCTGCGAGTTCTGTTATATTTGGGTCCGGTTTTGTCAGCTCAGAGTTGGCTTTTTGCACGATATCTGGAACCGTAGGAAGCTCAATTCCTTTAATCGCAGCATATGTTTTCTGTAGTTCTTCTTTGGATGGAATAATATCCATCATTAATCTCCGTTAATTAATAAACACAACATTTTTTGTTATTATTACTAAATTATTACTCAATAGCAGCCTATAGCAATCACTATATCTATAAAGTGTAGATCAATTCTCAAATGATTATTAGGGATAAAATAATATTTATCTGAAAGCTGGCTTATCTTGAATTTGTACTATAATTTATGGCAATAGACAAGGAGAATTTATGCCGGATAAATATAGGATAATGGTTGTTGATGATGAAGATACAACCAGGATGCTAATAGCAGCCATATTGTCTAAGTATGGATTTTCTGTTATTGAAGAAAGTGATGGGGCTAAATGCATTGAAAGGGCTGTTGAGGAACAGCCGGACGTATTATTGCTTGATATCATGATGGATGATGTAAACGGGTTTGATATATGCGAGCAGATTAGAAATACGGCTGAAATTTGTGCGTTGCCAGTTATCTTTATAACAGGACTTGATGCCAGGTTCGGAATTTTAAAGGCGCTGAGAGTAGGTGCAACTGACTACATAATTAAACCAATTGAGCCTGAAGATGTTATAGCTAAAGTCAATAGTATTTTAACTACCAAAAACCTTATAAAAGACAAACTAAATCTTCTAAAAATCAATCAGATTATGATATCTAAGGTGAATGACACCCTTAGCGGTCTTGGTATCATAAAAAAGATGGAAGACATAAAAGTTGATATTGCAAGTGATAGTCATACGGTTTTAGATTATATTGCAGAAGCACGGAAATGCATCGATGAATACAATGAAGATGCTGCTTTAACTGCCTTGGCGCGAGCAGAAATGGCTTTGCAATTTTCTGATAGGGTAAGTCAGCAGTTAAATGAGTTTGCAAAGGTATTGGCTAAGATCACCGATATTATGGAAAGCCCTGAGTCTCATGACACATCTGATGGTTTGTACAAGGCGAGTACAGACTCAGTATTACAAGAAAAGTCATCCCAAGAAGATGTGGATAAACTCTTAGATTCTTTGTGAAACAATAAAGCAGATCAAATAGATACGATTGTGATCATAATAGTCTGAATTTATGTCGCATCTAACTTGATATGTAGTCATCAATTGGTGACTCATTAATTTTCTCAAGACATCTATTTGCTTGAACTGAAAATGAAGCGAAGCTTTTAAACGATTCCATATCGATCTTTCTTTTAGATTCGGCTCTGTCGCTAATAATAAGCCCGATATCTTTACCATTTAAGACCAGAGGGGCAACCAAAAATTCTTTATGACCGATTAAACTAAAAATTTCATGGGTAGTCATTTCTCTAAGTACGCCTTCAGTTGCAGAGTTAATCCACGCTGGCTTTTTGTGTTTGCGCATTAAATATTGAAATAGGCGGTAGTTTGGGTTGTTTAGATGAAAGTTGAATTTGTGTGATATTAGGTGCCTTTCATCACCTAGCTGGAAACGGATCATTAACCTATCTCTGGCAGGAGTGAGGATTGCCAGTACGGTTCTGTCCATCGAACCACCACGGTGTATGCCTTCAAGAATCATGCGTAGAATCAGTTGCACATCAGGCTTTGCTGATATCATCTTTTCAATTTCAGATGTGATTTGATCCTGCAATTGCGGCTGGACTTTATCCGCTCTGTTGATATTTGTTTGTTTAATATTTTCAAATTCATCCTGGGTTTTTGGCGGCATGACTCTCCAGGAAAGGTCGATACCCATTGTGTCAGCAGTTTCCTGTGATTTTTCAGCAGTGTCTTCTACAATTTCGGCCACTTCAGCGACAGGTGCTTCAACAAAGTCAGAGGTTCGTTGATATACCCAGTTTAGTACTGGCGAATCCCATCCTCGCCTGATAGCTGATTCAATCTGGTGGCTTAAAACAACATTTCTTGCTTCAGGTGACCCAGAACGACCATCGTTGTAAATCAGCGCTTCCCTCACGGTATCACCTAATTTCCACTGAAGAGATAACTCCCTAGTCAAAGTAGAGAATCTAAAACCAAGTGCATCTTTCTCAGCTACGGCTCTTGGAATGCCCGGGTCTTTAAGCAGTTCATCTAACTTATTGGATTCTTGCGAAGAGAAACACCAAAATGCCATTTCACCAAGATTATATAGCAGAGTTGCAATAAATACTTCTTCTGGATTTGGGTGGTGCCTTTTAATAGCAAGTGATTTTGCTTGGGAGGCTGCAAACATCGACTGAGCCATAAGCTCAAGCTGGCGCTGTCTTATGTCTCCTTTTAATAGCTTGTCCATTACAGAAACTGACATACTAAGGCAACGTATTGCTTCGAATCCTAGCAATACAACTGCGCGGCTAACTGTTGTAATTTCAGCTTCAGTTGTTCGGTAATATGCACTATTGGCAACCCTAAGAATCGTTGAAGTCATTCCCGGGTCTGCAAGAATAATATTAGAAAGGTCGTTAGCAGTTGCTTTTTTACTGGAAAGGATGCCTGATAGTGACTCAACAGTATGTCCAAGGGCAGGAAGCTCTTTTTCAACAATTCTATTTACCCATCTTTCCAGGTTTTGTAGTCCACTTTTATCGACTATTCTTTTTGCCATTAATTAAGTCCAGCGCAATATTCCTATCCTAATAGTTTAGGATATTTTTTCAGGTATTTTAGTTACATGTGGATATTTGTTAACCATGTCACCTAATAGTTATTACTACTATCGGTGTTGGGAGTATTTATGACTATCAGGTTAAGTCTATTGTCGTTATGAGCGAGGCATTACATGTGTTCTGCGATTTATAGCTCTACCCTCAGCTGTCTTATTTGCACGAATTGGGCTGTGCTCACCTTCAGAAATGGTTTGAATGATCTCTTTTTTAACTCCTTTTGATACTAGATAATCTCGAACCTTGTCTGCTCTTCTTTGACCAAGCGCAATATTATCATCATCTGAGCCAATATTATCAGTGTGACCAGTAACAACTACTACCTGATAATCTGGATTGCCATCTAGATAATCTACCAGTGTATTTAGTGTTCTTCTGGCGTCGCGTGTCAGGTTAAAGATATTTGTATCAAAATATACTGTGGTCTCTCCATCTAAATCGCTGAAGGAATTTTTTTGCTGTCTCTGATCACTGATCATTGCATCTCGGTTTGTGGCGGCAGGTGTTAGCGATTTAACAGTAACAATCTTGGTTTTTTCCTCGATACTCATCGGATCCAGTTGGCTAATACAGATGTTATGCTTTTGCAGAGCATCTCGGAAGCCAATAGGGGATACGGTTATCTTTACATCATCCATTGCATCTAGCCAGTCTTCATAAAAAATGGTTGGCGAATTTCCCATTTCCAGCTCTTTCATAAGCCTTCTCGCAGACTGGTGTTTAAAACTAAATGGGCGTTGAGAAGGGGAAATTAGTATTCTGCCCAAATCTAAGCTGGTTGTTACAGGTTTCCATTCTGCTGGCATCGAATATAGTCTTGCATAGCCTTCGTGTTGCGGAGGGTTATTTACCCATATCCCTGCGGTCATAGTGTTATTGGCTCGATGTGAAAAGATAAACTCACCGTATAGAGGGATTTTTTGCGAAAGATGGCAGGCGTGTTTTGATGAATAGTTTGTCCATGTTGATTGACTAAAAGTTGCCTTGTATTCACGAGTGACTATTTCAGCATGTACTATTGCTGGTGCCATCAGCAGGACAAAGTAAAGCATTGTCCAACGGTATAGAAGCTTATCCATCATTATTATCCTATGTTTTTCTCACTCAGACTTTTTATCGGCAAGAATTGTGGATTCTTTAATGATGGTGGTGGTATAGGAGTATTGTAGTTTTGTGTGGTGGGCATTGCCCAGCACACAATATAATATTTATCGGCTAGTCTCTGAAATTCTCAAACTGGAGGGGAAGTTTTATTTCGTCAGATGATTTTAGAAACTGGATTGTTTGCTGCAGATCATCGCGTTTTTTACCGGTAACACGCACTTTTTCGCCCTGAATAGCGGCCTGAACTTTAAGTTTCTGCTCTTTAATAAGCTTGACAATTTTTTTGGCCAGATCTGTTTCAATACCTTGCTTGATCGTAAGTTCTTGCTTAACCTGCTTACCCGTCGGGATAATCTTACCAACTTCGAGGCATGCCAGTTCGATTCCTCTTTTTGTAAGTTTGGAGTAAAGGATATCAAGCATTTGATTAAGCTGAAAGTCGCTGTCAGTTGTTTGAGTGATGATAGAATCTTTTAGGGAGTATGAGGCCTCGACGCCTTTAAAATCATATCTGGTTGAAAGTTCGCGATTGGCCTGGTCTACAGCATTAGTTGCTTCGTGCATGTCTACTTCTGAAACAATATCGAATGATGGCATTTTACTTCCTTTTAATTTGTTCTGGCTTTAGATTAGTTAAGAGTGAATTTATAACCAGATTTGGTTAAATTATCAATCATCTTTGTTTTTATGGAATATGTAAATGAAATGTCCTTTATGCCTGGATGAGTCGCCGGTTTTCTATCATAAAGACAGCAGGCGCGAGTATCTGCAATGCCTAAGGTGCCGTCTGGTATTTGTTCCAGCACAATATATCTTAAGTGTTGAGCAGGAAAAAGCTGAGTATGACTTGCATCAGAATAATGAAAATGACCTGGGTTATCGAAAGTTCCTATCAAGGCTGTTAAATCCAATGTGCCAGCTGCTTTTACCAGGAAGCAAAGGTCTGGACTTTGGTTGTGGGCCGGGACCAACTCTATCAAAAATGTTTGCGGAGCTTGGCTACCAAATGGATATTTATGACCCGTTTTATTTTGATAATGATGGTGTTTTTGTTAATAAATACGACTTTATCACTGCATCCGAGGTTATTGAACACGTTCGCCAGCCACACACTGTACTGCCTGTGTTACTAAATATGCTAAAAATGGATGGATTGCTTGGTATTATGACCAAACTTGTACTAGGCAGAGAAGAGTTTTCCTGTTGGCACTATAAAAATGACAGAACGCATATCTGCTTTTATAGCGTAGATACCTTCAGTTTTCTGGAAAAAAACTATTCTATAGAGGTTAAAAGTGTCGATAATGATGTGATTATTTTTAAAAAAACAGCCTCTAACAGAGGTTAGCGCTTGTTTTATGTTTTGAAGAGAAATTTTTGTTCACACTTTAAAAAACCTGTAATATTATTTTAATATGGTTGTAACATCGGCTTAACTTCAGTTTGATGGAATTTATTATGAAAACTAGATGAGGAAAGAGGTTAGATGTTTTCAGTTGAAGAAATAGTTTCCCAGCATTTGCCAGAGTTGTCCAAGAAGTACCCTTTTCTCGACAAATCCCCTAAGTTAGTTAAATCAATTAATACTGTCCTTAGATACCTTCTGCATGAAAATGAATTTGTAGAGTTTGCAAAAGAGTACCCGACTCTAAAGGGTGTCGACTTTGTTGAAAAAGTGCTGGAGTATTTTAACTTTACCTATCGCATTTCAGATGCTGATAAAGAAAAGATACCAGATGCAGGCAGGGTAGTAATAATATCTAATCACCCGATTGGATCGCTGGATGGATTGGCTCTTCTACAACTTGTTGCACGCATCAGGCCTGATGTAAAAATCATGGCTAACCAGCTTCTGAGCAAGATTGAACCGCTAAACAACTTGCTATTCCCTGTTGATAATATGGGCGCAAATACGGTTAGGGCGCAATTTGAGAGTATATTCAAGCATCTTGATGATGAAGGCGCGGTTATTATCTTCCCTGCCGGAGAAGTATCGCGCATGACTTTTACCGGCGTGAAAGACCAAACCTGGAATTCAGGTTTTCTCCGAATTGCCAACAGATCCAGGGCGCCCATCGTTCCTTTACACATCAAGGCGCGCAATTCCCTTGCTTTCTATGGAACTTCTTTCTTCTTTAAAACCTTATCGACCGTAATGCTAGTTGGTGAGATGTTTAAACACGAAGCAAATAATATAACGATTACTGTTGGTAGCCCGATTCCTCATTCCAGCTATGGTGACTCAAAGCTGACATCCAAGGCGCAGATAAAGCTTTTCAAAAAGCACCTATACCGTTTGCCTAAGGGTAAGGATGATTTGTTCAAAACCGAGGCTGCAATATCCCATGCTGAGAATAGGCAATACCTAAAAAAAGAGATTGAAGAGTGCGAGAAGCTTGGAGTAACAAGTGATGGTAAGGATATTTATCTGTATAAACATACGGATAGCTCTTCGATAATGCGCGAAATCGGTAGGTTGCGGGAAATATCTTTTCGTGCAGTAGGTGAGGGCAGTGGCTCTAAAAGGGACATTGATATATACGACTCTACCTACTATCACCTGATTTTATGGGATAAAGAAGATCTCGAGATCGTTGGCTCATATCGATTTGGTGATGCCAGTGAGATCAATGCTAAACAAGGACTTGAAGGGCTATATACCAATACCTTGTTTAACTATGATGACTCTATGTTGCCGTTTATTGAGCGTGGTCTGGAGCTTGGCAGAAGCTTTGTGCAGCCGAAGTACTGGGGCAGAAGAAGCCTTGACTATCTTTGGTTCGGAATTGGAGCATTTTTGGCAAAGAATCCTAAATACAGGTATCTGTATGGCCCTGTAAGTATTAGTGCTACTTTCCCTTCGATAGCTAAGGACATGCTGGTTTGGTATTACAGTCACTACTATCCGCATCATGAGCAAAGCGCTACTGCTAAAAGGCCGTACCTGCTCAGTAAGGAAGGACAAGAGCAGATTGAAGAGATTTTCTGCAAAGACGACCCTAAAGAAGATTTCAAGCGTCTAAAAAATATGCTGGATAATATTGGTGTGGCAGTGCCTACATTGTACAAACAATATAGTGATCTATGTAATGACGATGGTGTTAAATTTCTGGCCTTCAGTGTCGATCCAGACTTCAATAATTGCCTTGATGGTCTGGTAATGGTTGATATGGATCGACTTAAAGCTACCAAGAAGAAACGCTATATTGATGCCCACTTGGCGGAAGATTGATGAATAATATTAAGATCGTAACTGTATCGAAAACAAATTATTCTTTATATTTTTGATACGCAAAAAAACATCCATGTAACTAGACTGCGGCATTTCTGCCGCAGTCTGTTTTCAAAAGCATTATTTACTCTCCAGAAGCTATGTTTGACTTAAAAATCGTCACCAAATGCAGCAGCTATATTTGGGTTCAAAAAAGTTTAATAAAACTACATTTAATAAGCCGTGAAAAAGTCTCAGCAAAACAAGGGACTATAAGCAATAAACATATTTGTTCTAATAGATATCTATTTCTTGCGAAAATGCCGAAGATTTTTTTTTAAAATTCAACAAAATGATGTATCCTTATGCGCTTATTTTTAGACCTAACTGATTGAGTAGAAAAATGACTGACTTATCCAAATACAGAA
>QZLE01000068.1 GCA_004796365.1 Gammaproteobacteria bacterium
GACGAAGATATGTTCGAAGCTGGTAAAATGTTCGATGGTTCTTCAATCAACGGCTGGAAAGGAATTAATGAATCAGACATGATCCTGATGCCTGATCCAACAACAGCTTTTGTTGACCCGTTCTTTGATGACGCTACTGTAAACATTACATGTGACATCGTTGAGCCAGCTACTGGCCAGGGTTACGAGCGTGATCCGCGTTCTATCGCTAAAAGGGCTGAAGCTTACCTTGCTTCTACCGGTGTTGCTGACACTGTATTTATGGGTCCAGAGAACGAGTTCTTCCTACTGGACGACGTTCGTTGGGGCGCTGACATGAGCGGTGTTTTCTACAAGATCGACTCTCGCGAAGCTGAGTGGAACTCTGAAAGAGCATACGGAGATGGTAACTTCGGTCACCGTCCTGGCGTAAAAGGTGGTTACTTCCCAGTTCCTCCAGTTGATTCACTACACGACATCCGTGCTGCAATGTGTCTGGCTCTTGAAGAGATCGGTCAAACTGTAGAGGTTCATCACCATGAGGTTGCTACAGCTGGTCAGTGTGAGATTGGAGTTGCATTTAACACACTAGTTAAGAAAGCGGACGAAGTACAGTCTCTAAAATACGTTATCCACAATGTTGCTCACATCTACGGCAAGTCAGCTACATTCATGCCTAAGCCTCTAGTTGGTGACAATGGTAGTGGTATGCACGTTCACATGTCTCTGGCTAAAGGTGGCGAGAACATCTTTGCTGGTGACGAAGTTGCTGGTCTTTCTGAAACAGCTCTATACTACATCGGTGGTATCATCAAGCACGCTAAAGCGCTAAACGCTTTCACAAACGCTTCTACAAACAGTTACAAGCGTCTTGTTCCAGGTTTCGAAGCTCCTGTTATGCTTGCTTACTCTGCACGTAACCGTTCTGCTTCTATCCGTATCCCATACGTAAGCAACCCTAAAGGTCGTCGCGTAGAGGTACGTTTCCCAGACTCAACAGCTAACCCATACCTGGCATTTGCTTCTATGATGATGGCTGGTCTTGACGGAATCCAGAACAAGATCCACCCTGGTGACCCAATGGATAAAGACCTTTACGAGCTTCCACCGGAAGAAGAGAAGGAAATCCCACAGGTTTGCTACTCTTTCGACGAAGCTCTAGCTGCTCTAGACGAAGACAGAGAGTTCCTGAAAGCTGGTGGCGTATTCACTGATGACGTGATCGACGCTTACATCGAGCTTAAGGAAGAAGAGGTTACTCGCCTACGCATGACAACTCACCCGGTTGAGTTCGATATGTACTACAGCGTATAATTTCAGCTGAAGTTCTTCATAAAAGGCATCCTTCGGGGTGCCTTTTTTTATGTACGTTTTTATCCTATGCTTAAAAGATCAATGGATTCGAATTGGCAGGAGCTTATCAATGATAACTAAAGTCTTAACCAGGTTGTTGCTCGTCTTATTACTAATTCCTTTTGCAGTAGGGGCCCAGATCTATAAATGGAAAGACAAAGATGGCAAAGTGCACTATTCTGACCAGCCGCAAAAAAACACAGACAAACCCATTGATCTGCCGGAAAGCATGATTTACAAGGCTCCGCCAAAACCACGAATAAATCTGGATAAACCCAAGAAAAGAGAGCCTTATAAGGCCTATCAAACCTTTAAGATAGCTTCACCACAAAATGATGGCACCGTAAGAAGTGCTCCAGGCAATATGACAGTATCGCTACAGGTTTCGCCTGGACTTAAATCAGGCCATGAATTGGTTGTGATGATAGATGGCAAGCAGGTTGCCAAGGGCAAATCCACTAGTATAAGTGTGTCGAATGTAGATCGTGGTACGCATAGTTTGAGCGCCAAGATTATTGATGCTTCAGGAAAAACAGTAGTTTCAGCAGGTGGTGTTACATTTCACATGAAGCGCTAAAAAAACTATTACTCTTGCTTTCTTTGAAATAATTACCTACTTTGACTGTATGCTGGCTTTACTTCAGGCATCCGTGCCTTATGCCTTTCGGGCCAACCTCTGGCTGTACAAAATCATTCCTGATGATTTTGTCGTCGGTATGTAGTTTTAATATCTATTCAAGGTAAAAATCATGTCTACCAGAACCGAGTCTGACCTATTAGGTGAACGCCAGATTGATGCTGATTCCAGTTATGGCATCCACACTCAGCGTGCGTTGGAGAACTTCCCTTTATCTCGTCACCCACTTCACCCTGGACTGGTACATGCCTTTGGAACAGTAAAACTGGCAGCTCTGCAGGCTATAAGCGCAGCTACAGGTTGGGATTTAGAGGCAGATAAGGTTCAGGCGATGGAACAGGCGGCATTTGAACTATCACAGGGTATTCTTGATGATCACATAGTGGTTGATCCGCTACAGGGTGGTGCTGGTACCAGTACAAATATGAATGTTAATGAGGTGATTGCCAACCGTGCGTTACAGATTATGGGTAAAGAGTTTGGTGATTACGAACAAATAAGCCCTAGTGATGATGTAAATCGTTTTCAGTCGACCAATGACACCTATCCAACAGCGCTAAAACTGGCTGCAATTAATGGTATTCAGAAGTTAGAGCAAAGCGTAATATTGCTACAAGAGAGCTTTCAAGACGCTGAAAAACGTTTTGCTAATGTAGTTAAGGTTGGACGCACTCAATATCAAGATTCAGTTCTAACAACTTTAGGGCGTGAAATGGCTTCCTATGCCGAAGCATTTTCTCGTGATCGCTGGCGCATCTATAAATGCGAAGAGCGCTTGCGTGTTGTTAACTTGGGTGGAACAGCAATTGGCACCGGATTTACAGCACCACGCAGATACATCTTTCAAGTGGTTGAGATTCTACGAGAGATAACAGGAATCGGCTTTGCCCGTGCTGAAGACATGATGGAAAATACCCAAAACTGCGACGTATTTGTCGAGGTATCGGGGATAATTAAGGCAAATGCATCTACCTTGATTAAGATCTGTAATGATTTACGCTTGCTTTCATCTGGTCCTGAAGCGGGAATAGGGGAGATAAAATTGCCTGCGGTTCAGGCTGGCTCTTCATTAATGCCAGGTAAGGTCAATCCTGTTATTCCCGAAGCGGTTATTCAATCGGCGATGTTGGTAATCGGGTATGATGCAGCTCTGACTAATGCCTGTAGTTCAGGCGTATTGGAACTTAACTCCTTCTTGCCCCTAATTTCTCATTGTTTATTGGAGAGTATCGACCTGCTTCAAAAGTCATGCGAAATATTAGCGACAAAATGCGTTTCTGGAATTGAGGCAAACCGTGAAAGATGCAGAGAAAATATTGAGGCATCTACAGTTTTAGCAACGGCGCTCATACCACAGATTGGTTACGAAAAGGCAACTGAGATTGCTCGTCAAAGCATGGAAACTGACAAGTCAGTGCGCGAGTTAGTCAAAGAGCATGGAATAATGGGCGATGAGCAGGTTGATGATTTGATTACGCCAGAGGCGGTGTGTAGGTTAGGGTCTGGGTAGATGTTTTTTTATTACCACATTTTTTATGTTAAATTTTCCTAAACAATTCACCACAGGAAAACCACGTGCAAGCAACCCCTAAAGGTTTACGTCTTCATATCGGTATTTTCGGCAGAAGAAATGCCGGTAAATCCAGCTTGTTAAATGCAATTACTCGTCAGCAGGTGGCGATTGTATCTGATATCGCTGGAACCACTACAGATCCGGTAGAAAAACCGATGGAACTATTGCCATTAGGCCCGGTTCTATTTATTGATACTGCCGGTGTAGATGATACTGGTGAGCTGGGTGAGTTACGTATCAAAAAGACTGAAAAGGCATTCGAACGTACTGACCTAGGGGTAATTGTAACTGCCGCAGGGTGGAGTGACTTTGAGCAGGGGATTTTGGAACAACTACAAAAGCGTGATACTCCTGTGATAGTAGTATTCAATAAAGCCGATCTGCAAGATCCTGATCAATCCGTTATTGAAAAACTCCAGCAAGATAAAATAACCGTAGTCAAAACATCTGCTATAAATGGCGGTGGCGTGCTGGAACTACGCAAGGCATTACTGGATAGCGCACCTGCGGACTATATTAATAACCCAGCAATTGTTGGAGATCTAGTGCCGC
>QZLE01000112.1 GCA_004796365.1 Gammaproteobacteria bacterium
AAAGCTTATTGAACTAACTGTTGATACAGTACCACTTGAAGCAGTTACAGAGTTAACTGCAAGTGCAGAAAAATCTGGTGATCTAGGGGATGTTACTCTTAGCTGGAGTAGCATTATTTCAGATGAACTGGCTGGTTATGCAGTATATAGAAATGGTATTCGTATTAATGACGTTATTCAAGAATCAAATGAATTTGTAGATTTCGGATTACCACAAGGAGAGTACAATTACCAAGTTAGTTCAGTTGATAAAGCAGGAAATGAAAGCGAGCTTTCAGATAGTCGATTAATCACAGTTGATTTTATGCCTCCTTCCGTTGAAATACATACCCCTTCAGCTGATAGTGTAATAAGTGGTCAGATAAATATCAGGGGTACTGCTAAAGGATCAAATGATTTTAAGAACTACCAGGTATTTCTAGGAGAAGGGCAGGCTCCTTCAAATTGGGAGTTGATTAAAAAATCATCAGTTCCAGCTGTTGCAAATGATCTTGCTCAGTTGAGCACTTATGGGTTAACTGATGGCGCTACTTATTCGATTAAATTACAGGCGACAGACATTTCTGGAAATAGTGCAGATACAATTATTGCAGTTACTGTTGATAATCAGGCTCCAGATATTCCAACTGGTTTAGCTGCATCGGTTAATGGAAATACAGTTAATTTGTCATGGAATAGCGTGGATGCTGCAGATTTGCAGGGATATATCCTGTTTAGAAATGATAAAATTGTTAATTCAAGTGGCACTGTAATTGGTGATATAACGGCATATGCTCTTGAGGAAACAGACTATGAGGACGCAGAGCTTCA
The DNA here is from genome assembly GCA_004796365.1 of Gammaproteobacteria bacterium. Classification (GTDB taxonomy): domain Bacteria; phylum Pseudomonadota; class Gammaproteobacteria; order QZLD01; family QZLD01; genus QZLE01. The sequence goes on from QZLE01000112.1 coordinate 811, forward strand.
TGATGGTGATTTTAGTTATGCTGTGGCTGCAATCGATAAGTCAGGTAATTTAAGCTTAGTCAGTGAATCTGTTGAAGTAACGCTTGATCTTAGAGCCCCGCAGGCTTATATAACCAAACCAGACAACAATATACAGTTTGATAAATCGCTATTTATTAAAGCTGTTAGCGATGATACAGATATCGCAAGTGTGCTATTCCAATATCAAAAGGAAGGGGAGCAAAGCTGGGTTGATATTGGCTCATCCGATTTGTATTCACCATTTGAAACTGTATTGGACCAACAAAACCTTACATATGGTGTCTATAAATTACGAGCAATCGCAACTGATAATGCTGGCAAGACCGATCTAAATGCTTCTGAAATTGTTGCTGAATATAAAGATATATCTGCACCTGCAACACCTGTCGGATTTGTATATTCTGTCGATGGTGGTTCAGTAAATCTTGAGTGGCAAGAAAACTCTGAAAATGACCTTGCTGGCTATCATGTATATCGTCGTGCTGAAAATGGTACGCAAGTGCAAATAACCACAGATCCGCTTCAAGACTCATCTTATACTGATTCAGGTTTACAAGATGGAGTTTATTACTATTCAATAAAGGCTGTTGATACTACCGGAAATCAATCCACTAACTTCACTGCTGAAGCTAGAGCAAACATTTATACTCCTTCTGTTATACAGCCATATACACCTCGCTTTGATAGCTTGATTGAGATAGAAGGTACTGGAGAAGCTAATTCAACAGCATTTATCACAATAACCAACTCGTATGGTTCAAAATCAACGTATGTAGAACCTACTGACAGCGAAGGATGGTTTTTGTTAAATGAAGCGTTACTCGAAACTGGTGAGAACTTCATTGAAATAAAAATAGAAGATTCAGTAAGAAATCAAAGTAAAGCATTAGAAACGCATGTTGTCGTTGCTGAAATGTTATTGCCGCCTACAGGGTTATCCTCAGTAGTTTCTGGCTATGATGTTTCATTGGACTGGAATGATCATAGCGATGACTCAGTTGTAGGTTATCGAGCTTATAGGGACGGACAGTCTGTGCTACCAAATTTGGTTCCAGTTGTTGTTGCCAGCGCTGAATCACGTGATCAATCAGATGGGCCAGAACTTTCTATAGATAGAAATGATCAGACCTATTGGAATCCTCTAACTATCAATACAGGGACTGAACGGTCTATTAATGGGCAGTGGCTTGAATTAACAATAGATAAACCAGAACTTCTAACAGGTGTTGATGTAACTTGGCAACATTCTGAGTATATTGCAAACGAGTATGATATTCAGGCTTTTGATGGAAGTGTTTGGGTAACTATTCATCAAGTTATTGGAAAGTTAGACATAACTAATTCAATTTCTTTTGATCATCCATACTATACAGATAAAGTTAGGATAGTATTACGTAATTCAGTTAAGCCTTCTAAATATTACTCCAGACCTGTAAGATTAGCAGAAATAGTACCCCGTTCAGTTGCTTTGTCAGAAACTTCAGAATTAGAAGACTTAGTACAGGATGGTACTTATAAGTACAGTGTTTCTGCTGTTACTAATACTGGTTTTGAAACGGCACCGAGTGAATCTATTTCTGTCAATGTTGGTGATGTGACTGCTCCAGAGCCTGTCACATTATCTCATAACGTATTTGGCTCAGAGGTTCAGCTTTCCTGGACAGTTAGTAATGCTGATGATTTGTCTCATTACCTAATTTTCAGAAATGATACTGAGATTGCACAAGCAAATGCTGGTGTTAACAACTTCTCTGATACCAATGTTATTAATGGAGTTTATAACTATCTTGTTAAACCCGTAGATGCTGTAGGAAATATAGGTGAACCATCAAATATTGAGGTTGCCACTGTACAAGTTGATGTTTTAGATCCACCAGAATCTCTTGGTATATCGCTAATTTCTGAAGGTTCAGCCCTATTACTATCCTGGCAAGATTCAATTCCAGTTCCTGCTGAATATCGTGTATACAGGTCAATTATTCCTGCTGGGCCATATCAATTAGTTGGTACAACAACAGAATCAACTTGGTTGGATGAAGGTTTGATTAATGAATCAAACTATTATTATGTTGTTGTTGCAGTTGATGCAATTGGCAATGAAAGCTTATATTCAAATGAAGTTTCTGCAGCTCCAGTTGACTCAGTTTCTCCTAGTAGCCCACAGCTGCTGGTTCCTGCTAGCTTTGGAGAAACTGTAACTACAGAAAAAGAGCAAATAAAACTGTTCGGTATAGCTGAACTTGCAAGTAAAGTATATTTAACAAAAGATGGCTATGTAATAGGGGAAACAGTTGTTGGGGATACGTTTAAGACTAAACAGCTCCCAGTAGTTTCAAAATTAATTTCATCTTCTGGAGAGTATGTTTATACAGATCAGCAAGGGTTTATAATTTTTGATTCAAATACTGAAACAGTTCAAGAGCTGGAATCTTATCCTTATCCAGGTCTAGTTCGCAGGGCTGGTAAGAGCGATGATCTAATTATATTTGCACCAGTCAACGGTTTATTTATATATTCTCCAGATGGAAATAGTTTGGGAACATTAATAAGTACTACTGCAAATATATCATGGTTTAACTATACTGCACCTGGAGAACCTGTTGTTATCTATGGGTACTCCAATGGCAAATGGGGCTTTTGGGCAGTTGATCCAGATGAGCAGCAATGGACATTTATGCATGAAGCTGTTGATCGATATAGAAAACCATCTGCTTCTGTAAACGGTTCTTTGGTTGCATATGAAGCAGTTTCGCCAGAGGCAGGAATAATGATTTTAGATATTAATTCTGGTTCTACTGAATTTATTCCAGATACATATGCAAATACAGGCTCTGAACCTGCATGGCATCCAGATGAAACTCGCCTAGTTTATAGGTCAAAAGAAAATGATATTTCAGTACTGAAGCAATACAATCGTTCAAACGGT
>QZLE01000108.1 GCA_004796365.1 Gammaproteobacteria bacterium
GTCAACCGATTTGTAACCTTTTTTTAATACAACTCGCATCAAAAAAAACTTATCGCACAAATCACCACCCAGACCGCCTTTCATCCAAGGCCTATACCTAAGCAGACGCGCATTCTACACCTTACAGTTTCAGCGTCAATAATATTTGCGCTATTTATTAATATTATATTTAACGCTACAGCTAACCATCTGAAGTCAAACGCAATTAGCTTAGATAAATTTAGGGCGCTGAATACGATTAATGCACACAGCGCCCGGTTTGGAAGTAAGTTATGAATATTATACTAATTTATGGTTATCCCTTCTGAATACCCATACATTTCGGGATACATTTTTGTTACTCCATCCGCATGCTTGGTAATAAATTGCATTAATACAAAGCTAAGTTCATCCGGCTTTTCAAAAAATACTGCATGGGCAGCATCTTTAATTACTGCATATTCAGATCCTGGCACTTTCTGGTGCATATGCTCAGAATACTTAGGCGGTTTTACAAGGTCATTCTCAGCTGCCACAAATATGGCAGGACAATTTATTTTGCTAAGGTGATGCGTTAGCCTTTCATCCGATTTTAAACGAGCGAACATATCGCATAATTTTATATGCCCTTTAAAGAAGTCCAGCGTACATAGGTCTCCAACCAATGCCTCACTTTCCGCTATCAGTTCCTGATTTTCTTCAATAAACTTATTGCAAAATACATCGGGCATCATCTCCTGGTAGAACTTATGCCCCATTAACTTTGTTGTTGCAAATGGTTCCTGGGATTTTGTAATTTCGATTACTGCATCAACAGCTTTATTTTTCCACCTCCATATTTGTCTCAACATCAGCTCTGAAACTTCAGGTGCTGATGCAACAACGGACAAACTCTTTATCTTGTACGGGTAAAGCAACTGAAACCACATTGCAATTTCACCACCAAGACTTGTTCCGACAACATGAAAGTTTGGTATATTTAATGCTTCAACTAGGTGATTCAGGTCTTCGGCCATGGTTCTGAAAGAATAGTCCTGCCCTTCTGTAACCTCTGAAAACCACTGCCCTCTTAGATCATAAGTTACAACCCTGTAATCAAATTCAAGTTGTTTTTTTACCAGCCCCCAAGATTCCAGAGGATTTGCAATACCGTTGATAAAAACAATTGTCTCCCTGGCCTTTTTATCTCCAGTAACCTCATACCGACACTTAAAACCATTAATCTTAATAATCGCCATAACAACACCAAAATTTATTTGTAAAACAGTTTGTGTAAATAATATGATCATTAAACCAAACATTAGAGCTTTGTTATATGCATGGTCGGTTATAAAATTCGCTAATTTTGTTTACCTGCTGTTAACATTTTTATTCTTATATGTTTATAGTTACATATTTTATCTGCTCTCACTAACTCACCTTTGGAAAAATAGGCAACTAAATGAACAATCGGCTATTCACAGCTATCAGTATCCCTGCGAATACTATCAAAACACTAGAAATAGTACGCCCCCCAAAAAGCCATGGTATTTACTTTACAAACACAGATAAGCTTCACTTAACACTGAATTTTATTGGTGATGCTGAAATCGATATCGTCAGAAAATCAATTTCAGAAATTGGCTTTTCTTCTTTCGAAATCACCATTGATCACGTTGGGAAATTCTCGACAAAAAATGGCGGATCAATTTTTTGGGCCGGAATCAAAACTAATGATCGACTACTACAACTTCAAAAAGAGATCGCAACAAGGCTTAGTCAAAATAGCGTGATATATGACTCTCGAGACTATAAGCCTCACATCACCCTTGCCCGCAGCAAAGCCCATATCTCAGAATCGATCATTAATAGCTTTTTGCGCCAACAATTACCCAAAACACACCTCTCATTCCAGGTAGGTGAATTTCATCTATTTAATAGCAAATTAATTGAAAGACAATCAATGTATGCCTGTTTACAGTCTGTTAATGCACGCAGTAAGGTTTAGTCAGAGAATTGCTCGTTGTAATCACTTATGCTGGCAACACTTGTTTTCATGTCTTGCAAAATTCCTTTTTTAACACTGTACATCCAACCATGAACTGATAGCTCCTGCCCTAATTTCCAGGCATTTTTCACTATGGTCGTATCGCAAGCATTTTTTACTTGTTCATATACGCTGAGCTCGCACGTCTGTTCGATTTTTTTGCAGGCCTTTAATTCGATATATTTTTATACTTTTACCAGCAACAAGAATTATCTTACCTCCAACGCACCTATTGTTGGATTATTCATATCTCTTTGCGCCCCTGAAAAATCTTTATCGAAATCAAAATTGGTAAAGATTTCACTCGGCAAGATATTTGAAATATCCTGACCTGCACTTGCTGCATAACCGTTTGCTAGAGGGGTGTAATCACCACTTGCCGAATCTGCAAGAATCTGATTTAAATCTTCCTGGACGATTTCATTTTCAGCTAATACCCAACCATAGTTAGTTCCTTGATTCCACATCAAACCCGTATAAATATTATTGTCTCTGTCAACTGTATCTTCATCTAACACTGCACTTCCATCAAGAATATTGTTTTTAATGATGTAGTTTGCGCCATAATTATTAAACATCACTGATGTAGAGTTTGAGCTATTAATAAATGTATTGTTCGCTAATATCCATGTTCCACTAGATTGATCCTGAAATTCTTGCACCGCGATTTTGCTAATAGTTGCATCTATAATATTGTTATAAATAGTTATGTTATTGCTTCTTTGCAGTGTTATATACCCTAGAGAATCATGGATATAGTTATTGGCAATTAGCACATCGTTTGACCATAAATACACAGTAATAGTATTGGCATGACTTCCACTGCAGCCGCTAACCTCGTTATTAACGATTGAGCTTTGATCTGCATAATAGTAGCGGATCCCTGTCTGCCCTGGTTTATATACTAGGTTATTCTTCACTACTGACCTTGTTGGATTACTGAGAAATATCCCGGCATGCCTAACATTTTCAGATACGATATTTGAGTCAATCGCACAATCATTGCAGCCAAACAGAAAAATGCCGCCATATCCACGGGTTGCATGGCGATTAAAACGCACTTCGTTGTTTATGATATTAACCTCATTGATTTCTCCACCCTGGGTTACAGAACCAATTCCAACACCATGAATAAGTTCACTACCTGTATAACGCTGCACGGTCAAACCTTGCACCGTAACATAACTCTGGCGATTGATATTGATTCCATAGTTTCGGGCAGAAAAACGGATGGAGTTATTATTTGCATTGCCATAAAGTGGCCAAAGATAAATTTTTCGTGTCCCATTTTGCTCAAGGTTATGACCAACTGAATACTCACCCGGGTTATCGATCTGCTGCACTCCATTATAAATTGAGTATTTCCCGTCCCGGTCATCATATGGTGGCGCTCCTGTTTCGGCAAAAGAGATCGTGCCATTCATAAATGAATCTATTTTACGAAACTCTACCCTGTTATGGGTTACCCACATTAGGGCATATGCATCTTGCCAAAAACTTGGATGAAAGCCTGATAATCGGCCTGGATCAGTAATAGTTGTTAGTGTCTGACCACCAACCTCTATTGAATAATAATTCTCAATATCATCGATATAAAATGGGTCTGGCATATCCGGCTCTTGCGCTACTGCAAGCATTTGATCGCCCTGGAATAGGTTTGCCACCAAGGCATCAGTTTCACTGGCTTTTTCAGCTGGAATATAGTTGTAATGGATGTTTTGCCAGTTTGGGTTGCCTCCACATGCAGCAGCAGAATCACATCGAACCCAATTATTCAGGTAGTCACCACCCTCAAGGATCACATCTTCGCTATCAAAAGCTGCAAAAGTTATTGGAGAACCATCTGCACCACTTTGAGATAAAGTTATTGACTCTTGATATTCTCCGTCTCGAATATAGATCGTATCACCAGGTTGCGATACTGATGCTGCATGGGCAATAGTACACCAAGCATTATCAATAGAATTCTCAGCTTTGCTTATCTCATCGCTACAAGTACCACAAACACCTGCGCCATCAACAAAATAGAAATCTCCCTGGGGTTGTTCACAAGATAGTTTTTGCCGTTGCTGATCTCTTGTTCCTGTCCCGCCTGAATCAGCAGAAGACCCTCCGCCACAGCCAGTAACAAGAAAAAATAAAAAGAAAAATCCTAAAAAGCATTTTTTTGTTTTGGTACGCATATCCATCTGCTCTTATTATTAGTTTTTTGTTTGTGATTTTATATTGGTCTGAACCTTCATTCAGTGCCAGATACTCATATAAACTACCATAACCCATTAAAAAATAAATTAATATTAGACCAAGGTAGCATAATCAAAGATAAAAGGTGTATATACGAAAAAGCCAAGGCCAGCGAGATCACTCACTAGCCTTGGCTTATAAGATTCAAAAACTGCGGTTATGCAGCTAGAAGAGGTTTATACCTTTTCTTTTATTCGAGCAGCCTTTCCGCTTAATTCACGTAGGTAGTAAAGCTTAGCACGACGTACATCACCACGACGCTTAACAGTAATGCTGTCAATAAGCGGGCTGTAGGTTTGGAATGCTCTTTCAACACCTTCGCCATAAGAGATCTTGCGAACAGTGAAAGCAGAGTTTATACCGCGATTCTTCTTAGCGATAACAACACCTTCAAACGCTTGAAGTCTTTCTCTGTTACCTTCTTTAACCTTAACCTGAACAACAACAGTGTCACCTGGACCAAACTCAGGTATCTCTTTGCTCATCTGTTCTTTTTCAAGCTCTTTGATGATGTTACTCATTTTCTTAAACCTCTATGTGTTTACCGTGTTAATTAGCTGTTGTTTTCTGACAGATAATCTTGCAACAGCTGTTTACTCTTTGTATCTAATTCTTCCGGTTTTATAAGATCCGGCCTTCTTATCCAGGTTCTACCTAGTGCCTGCTTAAGCCGCCACTCATCAATACTCTGATGGTTGCCACCAAGCAAAACATCAGGAACTCGCATTCCATCTATCTCTTCCGGCCTCGTGTAGTGCGGGCAGTCAAGCAGCCCTTGCATAAACGAGTCTTGCTCTGCTGATTCTGCATCACCCAGTGCTCCTGGAAACATTCTGACAACGGCATCTATCACAACCATCGCAGCAAGTTCTCCACCACTGATAACGTAGTCACCAAGCGACCACTCTTCATCGATTTCTGACTCGATGAAGCGCTCATCTACCCCTTCGTACCTGCCAGCGATTAGGATCAAACCTTTCTTGGCAGATAATTCCTTAACCCCTTCCTGGTCGAGCTTACGACCCTGCGGGCTAAGGTAGACTACATGAGCATCATGGGCTGCAGCCTTTGCATCTTTTACTGCATCCCGGAGAGGCTTATATTTCATCACCATCCCGGGGCCACCGCCGTATGGACGATCATCCACAGTGTTGTGGCGATCTTCCGTATATTCTCTGGGGTTCCACAACCCTAATTCTACAAGCCCTTTCTCTGCAGCTCTTCTGACCACTCCGTGCCTGATCACTGTTTCGACCATCTCTGGAAATAAAGTCACTACATCGATTTTGAAGGTCATCAGAATTCTGGATCCCAATCTACCTGCATCTCTCCTGCCTCAAGATCAATGTTTTTGATCACTTGCCCCTGTATAAACGGCACAAGTCGTTCTTTACCCCCCTCTTCATCCTTAACGACCATCACATCGTTTGACCCGGTTTCAAACAAGCGTTCGATTTTACCGAGAGAGGTTCCGTCAATACATTTGACCTCAAGCCCTTCAAGATCGAACCAGTAATATTCATCTGGTTCCAGGTCGCCCAGTTCTTCCCGCTTTACTGCTATTTCGCAATCTATAAGCTTCGCTGAACAATCTCTATCTTCATAATCTTTTATTTGGGCAATCACGGTCTTGCCGTGTTTTTGCCCCTGGAGAATCTCAACCTCCTGCCACTCCCCGGCCATCTTCAGATACCACCTTTTATAGTTGACGATATCTTCTCTTTGCCGGGTATGGGAAAAGATCTTGACCCACCCTTTTACACCAAACAGCCCTGAGACACGCCCTAGAACAACATACTTTTCCACGTTCTCAGCCCTGTTAAGGTGTATTAAGCAGCTGCTTCTTCAGATGCTGCTGCAGATTTTTTAGCCTGCTTGATTAGCTGCTTTACGCGATCAGTTGGCTGCGCGCCTTTCTCAATCCAGCTCTGAACTTTTTCAAGATCAAGCCTAAGAGTCACTTCCTGACCCTTAGCAACTGGATTAAAGAAACCTAGGCGCTCAATGTAACGACCGTCACGACGAGCACGCACATCTGCTACTACTACATGATAGAAAGGACGTTTTTTAGCGCCCCCTCTTGATAAACGAATAACGACCATATGTCTTTTTGACCTCTTTTCTTATTCAAATGGCAACACCGAATCACTCGGAGGCTACCGAAATAGACGGGGGA
>QZLE01000180.1 GCA_004796365.1 Gammaproteobacteria bacterium
ACCCAAAGACTTCCTGTTGCTTTATAAGCTATGAAGCTAACAATAACAACCGCACTAATCGCTAGTAAGGTGCCTTTTTTCAATATTTATCCCCATGAAATCTAACGTTTGAGCTAAGGGGCGGCTGCGAAGCAGACGTCCAGTGAAGGGCGAAGCCCGAAACGGCCTTGAGCGAAAGGTTAGGTTTGCCTGATTGCATATTTCATATTTCTTTGGTTGGTTTCAATTAGCTCGCCAGAAACATCATATGTAACATAATAAAGTCGTTTAATCTTGGGTGTTTCTGGTATTACTTCATCAGCACACGACACTAGCACGAGACGCGCTAACTGACCATTTACAATTTCAATTGTTGGCGCAACAGGTGAATTGAGTGTTTCAAACTCAACAAATAAATCGGAGATAACACCAAGGCCGTTATCTGCTGAACAGCTTTGTTCTGACTTGAGTTCAGTGCGGATAATACTGCCTAGGTTTAATCTTCCAGTGACAGAAACAGTTTTAAGCTGTTCTCGAAGCGAAGATAAAAGAGGAATATTACCCTCAAGCGCAAATTCTATAATCTCTGTTTCATAAGTGTACATAGGCGAACCTAACTACTATTAGACCTCAAATTGACGTCTAAATCTAAAATTATAATTTCCGTGCTTAAGATATTCACGGCCCATTTTGCTTAAACTACTTGCAAAACAGGTTAATAACAAGCCATTTTTTGTGAATAATGCCATTTCCGATGTGAGAATAACCGCTCTTTGGCCTCAATTTGCACAGCAAATTTTTGAATTATTATTTAACTTTGAAGTTATATTTGTGATTTAGGTGTATTGAATGATGTCTAAACCGATAAAAAGGGTATTAGGCGTCATAAATTCTATTTGTTTTCAGATTATTGTTGATTAACTTTTTGTGTAGGGCGGTTATGGTTTAAGTGTGACATATGTAACAATTTACATAATCAACTATTGACCTATATATAAGCATAGTCTAATATATGCACCAACTTAAGCAATTACTTATATAGAGGAACAATTTAATGTCTATTCATTTTACTAAAAAACTTGCAATATCAGCTGCTCTTGCATTTGCAATTTCTGCTCCTGTAATGGCCGGTACATATGTTTCAGCGAGTTCAGTTGAAAGTCTTAATGGAAGTTTGACTTCTGTTTCACCTGCTGTAAACACTCCTTCTAATGCAGCAGATTATCTTGATGATAGCAGCGCTCTTGGGTACTACGGTCCAATCGGTTCATATGGCCCACTTGGAATGCTTGGACCAATTGGTGATAACACTTGGAATGTTTCGTACTGGATAAGTGCAGTTGGTGATTGGTCAGAATGGTCAGATGAAATGACAGATCATGGAGGACCGTTAAGCGAACAAGGTCCTTTAGGCCCTAATGGTCCTTTGAGCTATAACGCATATAACTATGATCTTCCAGCTATTAATGACTTTAGCAAACAGCTTCAAACTGGTGGTGTTTGGACTGTGCTTGGTCCTGCAGGTCCACTTGGTGCTCTAGGACCTCTTGGTCCATTAGGTCCGATTGGAGCACATGGTTATGCAACAGATTATGATGGCAGATATGTTGAAAATGATGTCGAGGTAAGAACGGTTGATGTTCCATATCAAGGTAGCGTAAGAACATATGAACTAGTTGAAAACTACGATGAGGGATACGCAAAATCAAAAACCGACAATGATACATCTTTCATGGTTGAAGGATATATTGCATGGCCTTATTCAGAAGTTGATTCGTACACAATACACTCTGCAACATCTCAATATGTTACTGTATTGGTATTACCTGAGTACACACTAGATGATTTTGACATGGTTATCAAAGATTCTGAAGGTAATGTAATTGCTACTTCTAATTCAGGTGATTATGTAGATTGGATTCAGCTTCCTGTTGAAGCAAACACAGCTCTTACAATTGAAGTAGAATTATATTCTACAGGGCATTACTTGACTAAAGATTACCGATTATTTGTTACTGGTTCAACAGAGCACATAAACACTTCGGATATTACAGGTAATCATCAGGTAGCTCTTCCATACTAGTTAGCTGTTAACAACTTCTCAAATAATTTGCCCCCTTAATTGGGGGCTTTTTATTGATGGGCCCCGCATGGGCGCGAGAGCCCCCCGTAAGTTGATCGCAGCGAACGAAGCTGTGCTCCAATTATTCCAGCTAATCAATATTAACCATCGGTACATGTTTGTATTTGCTTGTATATATTTGGATCTACTTGTAAATAGCCGTATGTTTTTTAGAAGAACCTAAAATCTGTTAGTTCCCCTTTTGCCTACCGATTCTCCAATCAAAACTGTCTTTTAGTCCGCAAGATAACGCCTTGATATTCAAGGAATATTTTTTTCAGTTCACGGACTTCGGGATTCTCCGATTGAGAAAAACGGAGAAAAAAGGGCAATTTGGAGAATATTTTGCTAAAAAATGGGGTTTTGTGGAATAGGGAAGTCCGCAACATTTTCTCGAAAAAGCCCGCCACACAAGGGCTTAGAGAGTATTAGTATTTGGTGGTGGATAAAAGTTGGTAAATATAAAGTGGTGGAGGCGGGGGGGATCGAACCCCCGTCCGCTAGACCTACGCCTTCGGCTCTACATG
>QZLE01000089.1 GCA_004796365.1 Gammaproteobacteria bacterium
AAAGACTTTGATATTCGTCAGATTGATGACGGATATTTCGAGTTAGGAACTTGTGCTGGAAGGTGATTTTTTCTAAGCTGCAAACTGAAAAGGCTCTAAGATCTTAGAGCCTTTTTTATATTTGCTCAAACTACACTTGAAATGCATTTTTTTGCGCCTACTTATATACCTAAAAAATCAGAAATCTTCTGACTAATCAGTTCAGGCGCCTCTACATGCAGTCCATGTCCAATATCTGGAATAACATCTAATATGTCTGTTTTTCCAACCTTTCCTAGGTAAGCTTTTACCTCATGCGCTGGATGAATAACATCCGTTTCGCCATGGATGCAGATAATCTCTTGATCTAGGTTTTCAAATGCCGTTGGAATATCGTATGAAGATGCTGACTTAAGGTTGAACCTAAAGGCCTGTAGGTGCTCTTCAGAAAATTCAGAGTATGATTGCCGCATCGTGGTAAATGGGTCTTGCATTTCTGCGAGAAACTGCTCAGAAAAAAGTAGACCAAGGCTGATTCTAGTGAATTTGTCTAGGTCGTGACTGCATTCACCCCAAAGGGTATTCCAGTTTTTATAATGAACTGTTTTATTGCACAAGAGTACTGATAACAGAGCGATTTTATTAACTCTATTACCAAGATGTTTGGCAAGATTAATTGCGATAACAGATCCATAAGAAAGACCGATGAGATCAAACTCACCAATTTTTAGATGATTAAGTAAGGCAATCAGGTTTTCCGTATGTTGTTCTACGCAAAAATATTCCTGCCTCCGGTTTTGTGAGTAAACCGTTTCACCCTGACCTGAGTATTCAGTAACAATACACATTCTGTTTTTAGGTAAGTCGCCCAATACAAGATCGTAGGTTTTTTTGCTTCCAAGAATACCTGGAAGAAAAAGTAAAGGTTTACCTTCTCCATAGATTTCATAACCAATAGTGGTTTCATCACTAACATTAAATTGCATTATTTCCCCTATATTTTTTGTATGCTTTAATTCTGAAATAGAATCTGATAGTTACACTACAATCATAGCTAACAAAATTCAAAGTTGTAATATAATAGATATCACAAGATAATACACTAAAATTTATTTTGCTATTTTTTGCATTTCAATGATTTACTAAGGAAACACAATGAAGAATACATTTGAGCACGCACTGCCAGACGATAAAGGGTATTTTGGTGAATATGGAGGGAGCTTTATTCCACCAGATCTGCAGGTAATTATTGATGAGATTACCGATGCTTATAATGAGATCAAGAAAGACCCAGCGTTTATAAATGAACTTACTGAGCTTTATCAGCATTATGTTGGTCGTCCAAGCCCGATTTTTCATGCAAAGAATCTTTCAAAAAAATATGGAGCAGATATTTATTTAAAACGTGAAGACCTGAATCACACTGGTGCTCATAAGATTAACCACTGCTTAGGTGAGGTTTTGCTTGCTAAAAAGATGGGTAAGCAAAAGGTTATAGCTGAAACAGGGGCAGGGCAGCATGGTGTAGCTCTTGCTACTGCAGCAGCACTTGTTGGCCTTGAATGTGATATCTACATGGGTGAGGTTGATATAAAAAAAGAGCATCCGAATGTTGTGCGTATGCATATTCTTGGTGCTAACGTTATTCCTGCGACCCACGGGCGTAAGACTTTGAAAGAAGCTGTTGATGCTGCATTCGAGGCTTATCTGAAAGATCCAGTAACTCAAATTTATGCAATTGGTTCTGTTGTTGGTCCACATCCGTTTCCAATGATGGTTCGTGATTTTCAATCAATCGTTGGTAATGAAGCCAAAGAACAAATGCAGCAAATGATTGGAAACTTACCGCAAAATGTTGTTGCTTGTGTTGGTGGTGGTTCAAATGCCATGGGCATCTTTAGTGCTTTCCTTGAAGACGAAGAGGTTCAGTTGCACGGTGTTGAACCATCAGGAAGAAGCCTTGAGGAGGATGGCGAACACGCTGCTACAATCACTAAAGGTGAGCCTGGTGTTATGCATGGTTTTAAATCTTATATGCTTAAAGATGCAGAAGGTGAGCCGCAAGAGGTTTATTCGGTAGCAAGTGGACTTGATTATCCTTCAGTTGGCCCGCAACACAGTTACCTAAAAGATATTGATCGTGTTAACTACGAGCATATAAGCGATAAAGAAGCTATAGATGCATTTTTTGAGCTTTCCAGAGAGGAGGGGATTATTCCAGCTATCGAATCGTCACATGCTGTTGCATATGCCCTTAAGCTGGCTGCGAAAGAACAGGGCAAGTCTATTCTTGTGAATCTTTCTGGTCGTGGTGATAAAGATATCGACTTTGTGGTTGAGAATTACGGCAAAGACTACGATATCGATTCAACGCTATAACCATTAAAATATACTTCAGGGCACGAAGTGCCGTGCCCTTATTTAATTACATATAGCATCCAACCCCATATTTCAGTATCATTCACCTTCTGTTTCACCTCTAAAATCAGGTCAATATTATGCTCGTAATCTCTGGCAGTTCTGCTTTATCTTCCTTTCGTAAAACCAAGTTGCTTTTCGCAATTAAAGAAGCGGTTCCCACGGTGGTAAATATTTCTGCAAAGTTTGTTCATATTGCTGAAATTAAAGAAGAATTGACGGATGATAAGTGTATTGTTCTGGATAAAATTCTTGAGTACGGCCCAACGGAAGCAGTAGATGATGTTGATGGCCTGATGTTATTGGTAGTTCCACGAATTGGAACTATTTCTCCATGGTCAACAAAAGCGACAGATATTGCTCATAATTGTGGTTTGTCAGAGGTAGTTAGAATAGAACGAGGTATCGAATACAAAATCGCTTCTGCAAGCGAGTTATCTGCAGATGATATCAAACATGTTTCAGCCTTGATTCATGACCGAATGATTGAGACCGTACTTACAGATATCCAAGCGGCTAGTGATCTATTTTCACATGCAAGCCCAGTAGAGCTCGATTTTATTGATGTTCTTGGTGGTGGTAAGGCAGCGTTGGAAACTGCCAATAGTGAACTTGGTTTGGCTCTATCTGAAGATGAGATTGATTATTTATTTGATAGTTATTCAGAGTTAAATAAAAACCCGACCGATGCTGAACTAATGATGTTTGCCCAGGCTAATTCTGAGCATTGTCGTCATAAGATCTTTAACGCCAGCTGGACAGTTGATGGTGAAGAGCAGGATATTTCGCTATTCGGCATGATTCGCAATACTTACAAGAGCAATTCAGAAGGGGTTCTTTCTGCATATTCCGACAATGCGGCAGTTATTGAGGGTTCGTATGCAGGTAGGTTTTTCCCAAACCCTGAAAATGGCGCTTATGGATATAATCCAGAAGATATTCACTTCTTGATTAAAGTTGAAACTCATAATCATCCAACTGCAATTTCACCATTTCCAGGTGCTGCAACAGGCTCTGGTGGTGAAATTCGTGATGAGGGTGCAACTGGTAAAGGTTCTAAGCCAAAAGCAGGTCTTACAGGTTTCTCGGTATCCAATCTGAAAATTCCTGGAGCAGTTCAGCCTTGGGAAAAAGAAAATGGTAAGCCAGGTCGTATAGCATCAGCGTTCGATATTATGATTGAAGGCCCTATTGGTGGTGCTGCTTTTAATAACGAATTCGGCCGTCCAAATCTAGGCGGATATTTCCGTACTTTCGAGCAAGAGATTAATGGTATAACCGGAAATGAGATTCGTGGCTATCACAAACCAATTATGATTGCTGGGGGTCTTGGTAATATTCGTGGCAATCATGTAGAAAAGGGTATTATCCCTCCAGGTGCACCAGTCGTTGTACTTGGTGGGCCAGCTATGTTGATTGGTCTTGGTGGTGGTGCTGCTTCATCGGTTGCAACTGGTGAAAGCCATGAAGACCTTGATTTTGCTTCAGTTCAGCGTGGTAACCCAGAGATTGAGCGTCGTTGCCAAGAGGTTATCGATAGCTGTTGGGCAAATGGTGACGATAATCCAATTATCACTATCCATGATGTTGGTGCTGGTGGATTGTGTAATGCTATTCCAGAGCTTATGAATGATAGTGAGCGTGGCGGCAAGATTCAATTGCGTGATGTCCCAAATGACGAGCCAGGCATGTCACCAATGCAAATCTGGTGTAATGAAGCTCAGGAAAGATACGTTCTTTCAATCAAGCCAGAGATGTTGGTTCAATTTGAAGAGGTTTGTAAGCGTGAGCGCTGCCCATACGCTGTTGTAGGTACAGCTACTGAAGCGCGCGAACTAGTTGTTGACGATAATCTATTTGACAATAATCCCGTTGATATCCCAATGTCGGTATTATTTGGTAAGCCACCAAAGATGCATCGTGACGTTAAAAGATCTGATATTGAAAGCCCAAAATTAGAATTGGCAAATATCAATATCACCGAAGCAGCACACAGAATTTTACGCTTGCCTACAGTTGCTTCTAAGATCTTCCTTATCTCAATTGGCGATAGAAGTATTACTGGTTTGGTAGCACGAGATCAAATGGTTGGCCCATGGCAGGTACCGGTTGCTGATGTGGCAGTCACAGCGGCAGCTTTTGATACCAACAAAGGCGAAGCGATGTCTATGGGTGAGCGTACCCCAGTTGCACTTTTGGATGCTCCAGCATCAGGTCGTATGGCGATAGGTGAAGCATTAACTAATATAGCAGCCGCAAATATCGAAGACATCAAAAAGGTTCGTCTATCTGCAAACTGGATGGCGGCAACTGGTGTGGAAGGGGAAGATGCAAGGCTATTTGATACAGTAAAAGCTGTAGGCATGGAACTATGCCCTGAGCTTGGAATTACTATACCGGTGGGTAAAGATTCGCTATTTATGAAGAGCGTTTGGAATGAAAACGGAGAAGATAAAGCTGTAATCGCACCTTTGTCACTAATTATTACAGGCTTTGCACCAGTTGCAGATATAAGAAAGACTTTAACGCCACAAATTCAAAATCCAGAAACTGGCTCATCTTTAATATTGATTGATCTTGGTAACGGTAAAAATCGTACTGGTGCTTCGTCACTTGCGCAAGTTTACAGTGAACTTGGTGATAAGCCTGCCGATCTGGATAATCCACAACAATTTGCAGCATTCTTTAAAACTATCCAGAAACTTAACCAAGACGATAAGCTACTTGCTTATCATGACCGTTCTGACGGTGGTTTATTTGCGACATTGGCAGAGATGGCATTTGCTGGTCATTGTGGCCTGGATATTAACCTTGATGGCCTAGGCCAAACCGCAGCAGAGGTTCTATTTAATGAAGAGCTTGGTGCTGTGATTCAGGTTGCTGATGCTGATGCTGTGATGGCTGAGCTTAGCAATGCTGGGCTTGGTGATATTGCACACGTAATTGGTAAGCCAACAGCAGATGGGCAGATTAATATTTTATACTCAGGTGAAAAGGTTCTATCTCAATCAAGAGTTGAACTGCATCAGATCTGGAGTGAAACCACTGATAAAATGCAGTGTGCGCGTGATAACGCTGATGTAGTTAAAAAAGAGTTTGAAGGTATTGCAGATGCAAACGATCCTGGAATCAATATCAAACTTACCTTTGACCAAAATGAAGATGTTGCAGCGCCATTTATTGCCTCTGGAGCTAAACCTAAGATGGCGATCCTTAGAGAGCAGGGTGTAAATGGTCAAATAGAAATGGCAGCAGCATTTGATCGTGCAGGCTTCGAAAGTATCGATGTACACATGAGTGACCTACTATCAGGTAGAAAAGACTTGGCTGACTTTAACGGTGTGGTTGCTTGCGGTGGTTTCTCTTACGGAGACGTGCTTGGTGCTGGTGAAGGCTGGGCTAAGACAGTTCTGTTTAATGAAGCATTACGTGAGCAATTTCTTGAGTTCTTTGAGCGTAAAGATAGCTTTGGTCTGGGCGTTTGTAATGGTTGCCAGATGTTGTCTAACCTAAAAGATCTGATTCCAGGTGCGGAATTATGGCCGCGTTTTGTTCGTAATATGTCAGAGCAATTTGAAGCCAGATTCTCAACAGTTGAGATTGTTAAATCACCTTCCATATTCTTCGAAGGGATGGAAGGATCTAAGATGCCAATCGCAGTTGCACATGGTGAAGGGCGTGTTGAGTTTGACCATCATTCTGGTGCTAAAAAAGTGCAATCAGCTGGCTTGGTTGCAGCACACTATGTAGATAACTACGGCAAACCAACAGAAGTTTACCCGCTGAATCCAAATGGTTCGCAGGACGGTATTACTTCACTTACCACAATGGATGGTCGCTTTACTATCATGATGCCACACCCTGAGCGTGTGTTCCGGGCAGTACAAAACTCATGGCACCCAAGTGATTGGCAGGAGGATAGTCCATGGATGCGGATGTTTCGTAATGCCAGAAAGTGGGTTGGTTAAGCTACTAACACGCAATTGTAATCCCAGGACTACATTAATTGGGGATAATATCCAATTGTTCGCAACAGTATGATAGTCCATAATGCATCACATAGTCGGTACAGGATGTACCAGACAGGGAAGCCCAGGAAGGGAAAAAAAGGCCAGGAGGCCAACCAAGGAAAGGAAGCGGCATGATGCCCTACAGAATAACCCAGCAAGTGCTGGGTTTTTTGTTTTTGTGGCTATTGCGCTTGCTTATTACGCGTTAATAAATGTTTTAAAACTGCTCACATAGCAACATGTATGCTCTGTGTATTTTAAACATTTTTTGCCTTGACTAAGCTCCGCTCATGACGCCTCTTTCAACTTACTTTCACCACAAATTGGATCTGTATTAGCAGAACCTGGCGGTACTATTGGGAATACGCTTTCACTATCATCAAAAGGTAAATCAATAACACAAGGACCACTGTGATTAATTGCCGCTGAAATGGCTGCGCTGTACTCACCTGATTTAGCAGGGTGATATATGTAAATGCCATATCCTTGCGCGATTAGCGAAAAGTCTGGTGATGTTGCAAAACGTGACGAAGAGTATCTAGCATTAAAGAAAAGTTCTTGTTGTTGCTTTACCATTCCAAATTGTTGGTTATTTATAATAATCAAGCTGATATTTAAGTTGTGCTCAGCCATGGTCGCCAACTCTTGTATATTCATCTGGATAGAACCATCCCCGCTTATGCATACAATCTTTTTATCTGGATTAGCAAGCGCTGCCCCTATAGCAGCAGGTAAGCCAAACCCCATTGTTCCAATACCACCAGAAGTTAAGAATGATCTTGGTTTGGAGTAACTGCCATATTGAGCGGCCCACATCTGATGTTGGCCTACATCAGTAGTTATTATTGTGTCCTCATCTATTACTTCAGAAATTAAATTAAACAAATTTCGAGGAAGGTTGATTTGCTGGTCACAATCTAAATCGTATCTGATTCTGATACCGTTAATTTGTGATAACCATTTGCTGCGAGTATTTGACTCAATTAAAGGTGAAATATGTTCTAAACCAGCCTTTAAATCACAATTGATACCAATATAAGATGAAATGTTTTTATCAATCTCACTTGTATCAATATCAATATGGATAATCTTTGAACCAGGGCAGAATTTATTAGTATTACCAGTAGAACGGTCACCAAATCTTACTCCTAACGCAATTATTGTATCGGATTCATGCATTATCATATTCGCAGATTTTTTCCCGTGCATGCCAATCATACCAAGATTTAACTGGTTGCTCGATGGAAATGCGCCTATTCCCATAAGTGATGTAATAACAGGTATGTTGTTCTTGTGTGCAATTTCAATAATATCTTCAGTCGATTCTGAATGAATAGCGCCTCCACCAATAAACATTAATGGGCGCTCGCTACTATTAATAAGCTTGGCTGCTGACTCAAGTTTTTTTGCTGTGCTTTGAGTAATAGAGTTATCAGTGCATTTTTGTATTTCAGGCCATGAATCAAATTCAATGATTTGGTTTTGGATATCCTTAGGGATATCAATCACAACAGGACCTGGCCTACCAGATTCTGCTAATTTTATTGCTTCTGGAATTGCTGTAATCAATTCATCTGCTGACTTAATTGCATAGCATTTTTTGCAAATTGATTTGGTCATGGCAATAAAATCAACTTCTTGAAATGCATTTGTTCCAATTAATGATGTAGGAACCTGTCCTGTTATTGCAACAATAGGAATAGAATCAGCCATAGCATCTGCTATGCCGGTGATAAGGTTTGTTGCACCAGGGCCTGATGTTGCAAAACAAACTGCAGCTTTACCTGTTGAACGTGCCATTCCCTGAGCGATAAATGCAGCGCCTTGTTCATGCCTTGTAATGATGCTTTTTATATTGCTATCTAGAATCGCGTCATAAATTGGTAGATTAGACCCACCAGGTATTCCGCTAATAATATTGATACCGCAACGTTCAAGTTGTTTTATGGTAATTTGTGCTCCGCTTAATTTCATTTTATGTTTGCTCCGCTCACTTAATTTAAACTGGTAAAAAAAAACCCCTGTCAACTTGTGCCGACAGGGGTTTTGGTTTGAATTCTTTTAAGCCTAACTAATCCCGACGACACCTTAATTTAGTGCATAGCACGACGACAACGACCACTAGGAGGCTGTTGAGAGTTTTGATTGTGCTATAACGGGTTGTTTTCATTTCTTTCAATTAAATATTAATGGATTACTTATGATTGTTTTTATAGCTTATTCCTATGTTTAGGTCAATTAATATTTTTTTGCTTAGCTTTGATATGCAAAGTTTTTACCGGATTGCTAGATCTGGCCGGGCAATGACCTTGCATTTACTATTTCTAAGTATGATACTTTCATCCTTCGGTCCTTTGTTGATATCTTGGTCAAGGGATCAAGTAAAATCGATGAAATACTTTATGCCGCACGAATTGCGACTACTGACGTTGATTGGTCAGGAAATACAGGCTTTTAATGGAATGATTGATAAGGTTTTAATAATGGTCAAAATAAATATGAATCTAAAATTGGTATTTTTCTCAATTATTTATATTTTCATTTCATCAGCAGTTTTTGCATCAAGCTCACAGTACAATCTTGAAGTTAAGCGCTTTGTAGCAATGGTTGGTGCCATGCCTAATTTTTTTGAGCAGAATATCTATCTGTTGGTTGATGTCAAGACTAAGCAGGCTGCAATAATCGATCCCGGCAATCGCTCGCATGAAATGGAAGAGTATATTTCGGCTAGAGACATTACCATATCGATGATTCTGAATACTCATGGTCATTACGATCACGTTGGAGCTAACGATCACTATTCCGGTAAATACGGTGTGAATGTTTTTGTAAGCTTTCTGGACGAGGAGTTGTTTCAGGAGCACTTTACCGACAGTTCTGTTATGAAAGACCTAAATCTTATTGAAAGTATAAAATTTGCTAATTATAAAATTAATGTCCTAAAGACTCCGGGGCATACACCCGGCAGTGTTTCCTTGTATATCGGAGATATTCTGTTTTCCGGCGATACTCTTTTTAAAGGCAGCATTGGCAGGACTTGGGGTTTGCCGGAGACAAAAAAACGTCTTCAAATTCAAGAGATTTCCAGTATTAGAGAAAAATTACTGGTGTTGCCAGATGCAACCAGAGTTTTCCCCGGGCATGGTGAGTCAACATCTATTGGTTATGAAAAGAGCAATAATCGGTTTTTGATTGAATAAATATATTTCAAAAATTCGTTTGAAATTGCTATCTTATCAATATGGAATTTAATGGGCATAATGGACGGAGGCAATAATTATGGCTGCGCTTAGACAATTTTTTTTCTGTTTACTGGTTTCATTTGGTTTTGGCATTTGTGGAAATGTTTTAGCAGAGGATGAAGATTGGGGTATTGAAGAAAATAACAACGCTGAAGAAACACAGGTTAATAAGGATGAATCTCAAGGCGTTGAAGGTGATAGTCAAGGCAGCGGCGGGAATAGTTTTTTTAATAAGCTGATGGAAGCCGCAGGTAGTGCCCTTGGGGAGAAGGTTGAAGAAGAACTGGATAGAGCGACCGGTACCTATGCTGGTAAGATTACCGATATTATACTTATTGAGCGACTAGGGAATAAACTTGTTTTAGATGCCCGTTACCAAGGGATTAAAAGAAGTGACGGCGTTTCTGTTGTCAAAGAAGTGATGTATCAGGGGGGGATTTTATCTGGATTCCGATCCTCACCTACTCCTGTAAGCAGTAGAGATGGAAAGGTACGTTTAGCTATTAGGTTAGGCGGTGATTCAGAAGATGATGGTTGGGGTATAGAGGGCGAAGATACATCGGGTAATGTCTATTCTGACCAGATAAGACTTTCTCTTGTAAGAGATAAAAAACCTGATAAACAGTTTGGTACTTTGGTATTTGATTTGGAAAAACTTTGGTCTGACAGCGAAGAACCAGATCAACCATTTGCTGAAAACGAAGAGATAGAACTGGCGGATGATTCAAATCAAGAGGGAAAGATTAAACCCATGCCAGGGACTTTTGTAAAGCCTGGAGTAGTGCTAAAACCAGCGCCTATTAAGAAGATACCTGCAACAATATCATCAAAGGCATCACAGCAAACAACTACACAAAAGGTACCAGCAAAACCAGTTAAGGTTCGTACCAAACGGATCATGGGAACAATCACTGTAGATAAACGCTACGATATTTACGCAAATGCAAGCAGAATGCTGTGGTCTACCGGGAGGGGTCAAATTGAAAAAATTGGTGCAGATGCTAATGCGGGTGGTTATATTAAAAAGATTGCAAAAGCAAAATTGACCTCTGGCAACAATGCTTCAAAACTTATCTACGCACATCCGGCTCCGGGGCGAAATGGTTTTGCGCAAGGCATTCTGAAAAATGTTAAACTGGATAAGAATATTCGTTTTAAATCTGCAGTGGGGTTTGTAGGTAACAATAATAAGTCTGATGGCTCTGTATTTACGGTTTATCTTATAGATTCAAACAACAAACGTATTGGAAGAAAATTCAGAAAAAGGGTTAATGCTAACAAGTATGATTATATTGATTTCGACCTGTCGCGCTACAAAGGTAAAACGGTTTCGATTGTAATGCATGTAGATGGAGGTGCTAATTCAGCTTATGATTCGAGTGTTTGGATAGCGCCAAGACTAGAAGTTGCAAAGTAAGATGTTAATTATACCGAAATGGAGATTAATTTTTTCGGCGTTGGCGTTATTTATTGGAGCCACGGCAGCGCATTCTTCTCAACCGATTTTGAAGGTTAATACTAACCTGAATACTGTTGGCAAGTCTGTGCAGCTTAAGTCAGCACAAATGCCTATTAAACCGATCAGGACCTTGAATAAGGCGCAATTGATCCGACTCAAACCTATCAAGCCTTCAGAAAAAAAACCGCAAGGTCCAAACCCTGAAAGCTATATCGCCCTTAGAGATATTCTGGATGATCCTTTGTTAATCAAGGATATTGAAAAGATAGCAGGGTGGGATAGCAATATGCTGTTTCAGGATAAAGCGGTTGGTAATCTATTTTATTATGTGCCGAGAATATTTTTGCTAAAACATGGTGCCAATGGCTATGCATTCGGGGTACAGTACAATAAGCAGATTGAACAGGGGCAGCCATCGGTTACACTATCTATGGAATTATCTGCGCAAGGCAGTCCGGGTGAGATGGCTCTGTTAAAACAAATCTTACATGAGGCGTTAGAACTTAATTCAAATGAAAAGATAAAACTCAAAAGCCTATCTGGTTCAGGCGTAAGTGTTGAATTTGATTCCTTGGCAACTGGGCTTGCGATTGATAAAGATAGAGTGCATATCACACCACCAAAGAACCTGCATGATAGTTTTCATATAACTTTTTCTCTAACTCAGGATGAAACCGAATCGATTTTTTCTCTAATTGCTCACGAAGGGATGGTAGGCTCACTTCAATTACCATTAGGACAAAAGAAAGATGAGGGCTCCATGGGGCAGGTATCCATTCCGTTTAAGATAAAATACAGCAGCTTCAGTGGTGAGGCTATTGCCGGGTTTCAACCGTGGTGGTTGGAAAAGCAACCAATTAAAGATCTGTCTAATACCAGTTCCTTTCCGATAACTATATCTGGTATTAATGGTTATGTTGTAGAAAAAGGTAAAATTCAAAGAGTTGTTAAGCCATTTAAAAAAGAAACTTTGCTACAGCCGGGTAAAACCAAAAAGATTAAACTCCCTTCTGCAGAACAGGTTCTAGGCAAAGATTTGTTGGTAGCATGGTTGGACTTTTCTCTTGATAGCAGCTGCAATAAATGCATTAGGAATATTAAGTCGCAGATTGATCGTGGTGTTGCTGATAATCCAACTACAGATATAACTTTTGAAGCGATACCTAGTGTATTCGAAGATATGGAATTGTATAAAATAATTATTCGTGTTAAGTCTCCATATTACTCTGTTGATCGGAACAAGGTAGAAGAAAGGGCAATTCAGCTGACTGAGGAGAAGAATAGTTCGACTCTTGCGATCTACTACCCGGAAAAAAAGCAAAACCCACTGCTGTTTCGTTATCAGATAAAAGTAGTAACTCAGGCTGGGGAAGAGATTACTCATAATGACTGGATAGATGGACGTGAGTTAACCAGAATAATCGGTTCCAGCCAGTTGGAAGCGATCATTGAGCAAGGTCAAGAATAAATGGTTAGATGGCTGCTATTTATTGTTTCAATTGTGTTGCCGGTTACTGTATTTTCCAAACCGGATCTAAGCAGCTATCTGGATTTGAAGATAAAGTCTTTGGAGAAGCCAGTAAGGGTTTATCGTGACCATAAAAACAGCAGAAAATGGTATTTTACCCCGATCCAGGTGCGCATTGGTTCTGAAAATAATCCAGGATACAGTCTGGACCTTATGCGTTATAAGGGGCGCAAAGGTAGTGGCGATGCACAAAAGTTTTGGGTGAAAAGTGTTCTGCATCTGGAGCTTGATAAGGCACACGGTAAGTCGATATCAAGTTTGATTCGTAAGGCAATAAAAATAGAAGGGTATAAGATAACCACCCTAAAAAAGATGCCGGAATACGGGGCTCGTTTGCGAGTTGTTATGGGTGATCTGGAAAGTAATTGGAGCACCTATAGTAAATGGAATACCAAGGATATTGCTATCGCATTAAGTGACCATATGGCGCAGATACTATGGGGTAGTGCAGAAAAGCAACAGCAACTGATGAGCGTAGAAGTGCAGACCAAAATGATAGGTGTGCAACGTGATCAGCATTCAAAAGTCGATAAAGATGAGTCAGGCTGGGTGGATGATCAAATATTTATTGCTGAAACTCTGTCTGTAGTGTTAGACAGTGAAAAGCATCCAGAACGTTTTCGCCGAACAGATCTGGATGCAAATATCGATTTTGGTTATACAGGGCTGGATGTATTCTGTTTTGATTTTTTGGAAGGAAATTATCCTGAGCTTTATGCAATACTGGTAGATATTAAGATTACGCATGAAGACAGGGACATGATCAAGCAGTTGCGTTTTGATAAGAACAGTGATTATCGGTTTCGAATTGATTTTGGAATAGCCAAATCAATTGATGCACCATATTTAGTGCGAATGACATATATCGATAAGAAAGGTATTCAACGGCAGGAACCGTGGTTTAATAAACGTGGCGAGTTGATGCTGGATGTAACTCGTTACGAAGTTAAATAGTTTGTTATTGCCCACTCATCTATTGTAAAAATGGTGGGTAATCCAGAGAATCAACGACTCTAACCCAATTGGTTCTGACTAGGAAATTTAGACTAAATGGAGAATAAAATGGGAATTAAGATTAATGCCGTTTTAATTATGAAAATGGTTGTGGTATATCTGTTGCTGATAACCAATGCAGTTGCTCAGGAAGTCAATCTAGATAGCTACACCAAGTGTGGGGATCTCATCTGTTACCAGGCCCTAAATGATCCGAATCAATATTATTATCTGCCGGATCAGCCACGCATTGCCATCAAAAACGGTAAGCCGCAATTCTCATTTATGAAATATGTGCGCAACCAAAGTGCAACTGAAGCAGGAATTAATCAAGCGCAAGGTGGTGGGCTGGTGCATTTTCTTGTTACCTATGGTGTTACACGGGAAAGAATCGATGCTGCAAAAGCGCAGCTTCAGGAGAAAAATGAAGCGGCAAATCTGGTTGGTCCAATCGTTTATCGCAAAGGTAATTTTGCGCTAATTACTTCGTTTAAAGAGGCAAACGGAGTCACTACCAAAACTGTAGCAGTTGGCAAAGCGCCGCTAATGGAAGGGCAAAAAACCGCAGTTTCAATGGCGCTTACAAAAGAAGGTGCTGAGTTGCTTTGGGAAAGTTTTAAAAGTGATACCCCTGATATCTCACTGGTTTTTGATATGGAGTTTGCCGGGGTAAGAAAACCATATGAGGCAACATTAGAGGCAGATTGGGCGCAGGTGTCTAAAAGCCAAAGGATTAGCGCAGGATTTAAATATAAATGGTTTGGTGCCGATGTGGATATGTTGTTTCAGGAGCTAAGGCAGACAGGAGCTGTAAAGATAACTACCAAGGGCTCAGATGCCAATATGGATTCGATCATTCAAAGTGCAAATGCCAAGTTGCTTAACGTAATGTTTGATAGCAGTGGTGCAGATGAACTGAAAAGATTTTCACAGGAAAAAGGTTA
Source organism: Gammaproteobacteria bacterium (assembly GCA_004796365.1). GTDB lineage: Bacteria > Pseudomonadota > Gammaproteobacteria > QZLD01 > QZLD01 > QZLE01. The sequence continues at coordinate 14,574 of QZLE01000089.1, forward strand.
TGAAAATCTTGATCGTGCTGCAAAGTTATTAAAAGAAGGGGCAAACTCGCGTAAGGCTAAAGCTAGTTATTATCAGCCTGAATTGAATATCAACCTGGAAAAGTTTTCTGCAGCTATCGCTAGCTTTTTTGTTCCGTCAGCTTATGCGGAGACTAAAACAAAAGAACAGCTGCTGCTTGAAGCCAGAGAACTATTCAAAAAGGCACAAACCCAATATTCAAAGCAGGATTATACCGGTGCTGTTAAACTTGCTAAACAGGCTGATGCTCAATATCAATCCTTAAAAGGGATGCCAAGTGTAGGATCTAACTGGGTAATGGCAAAATCTTACTATCAGCTGGAAAATTACGACGAGGCAATAAAATATTTTAAGATAGTTATCGATACTGTTCCAAGAATTGATCACGTAAAAAACAAGCAACTTGAAGGTCCTGCGCACGTATTTATTGCTGAATGCATTCATTACAAAAAAGGGAGTAAGTCCGAGGCGGTCTCTTATCTTGAAGCAGCACCTGGACTGCCTGCTCAGGACTTTCACCAAATGCATGCACATATTGGTGAGGTTTATGAGCTGCTTGGGGAAAAGATTGCAGCTTACAAAGCCTACAAGGTTGCGATAAGTGGCCTTTCAGAAACACATGATGCAGGTATTCAGGCGCGTAAACGTGCAAAGGAACTAGCTACCCAAATCTACGGCGAAGCAAGAAAGCAAGATGGAATTGCGCGCTCATCCAACTACAAGATAGAACCAACACAAAAAGCACTTGCTGCTTATCAAAACTATAAGCAGATAGTTGAGCCAACTGGCCAGCGTGAAAAAGATGTAGATGGTCGTATTCGCATGCTGACCAAAAAGCTTAAAGATGCAGGTGTGGAACCATCTACTGCAGGCAGTGGTTCGGGGGATTCACATCCAACTACAAGCTCGGTTCCATCAAGCAAAGCCGGAACTAACACGGCAGGGAAAGGCGCGAAAAAGGGTACTGAAAAAAAATCTGACTCAGCTATGTCTGATGTTAACAAGGCACTTGATGGAAGCGCTTCAAGCGGCAGCAAAGGCAGTATCAAGGCTGATAAACCAAAATCTGTAACCGAGGCTAACAAAACGAAACCTGCAAAAAAGCCATCGAGCATTAAACCTCCAAAGAAAAAGCCTACGCTTGCCTCTAAGGCTAGAAAGTCTGGTTTTCCAGGATTTTCACTCGTTGCTTCTTACAAGCTAAGAAAGATAAAACGCAGCGGAAAATTGAAATATGAATTAAATCATTACCGCAATGAAATGCAGGCCTTTGCAATGGCAGAAAATATTGGCGCACTATATAAAGATTGGGGTGATGATAGTACTATCTTCCGTGCGGTGAATATTGACGATCCGGTATTTAAGCAGCGTGATATTTTGGTAACTCTGGATGGGCAGGATGCAACCAACTTTGGAAAGCATATAAATTTTGTAACGGTGCAAATGAAAAAGCTGCACCAATCAGGTGATCTGACAACTGATGAAGTGGTGATTACACCAAATATATTTAATGATAAAAATAACTCATTTATGATGACCTATGGATGGAAGGGGGATGATGACCGAAATCGTTGGGTCAATTATCAATACCGAACTACCTGGTCATTCCATGGCGGTATCGAGATCAAAGGTGAGTGGGGAGAAACTGATTCGGCTGTACTTGCGCTTAAACCGCCACATACCTATAGGTCAATCAGTATCGAAGGTGTTGGGCAGGCGCTGCAAGATGCCAAGGTGCGACATGCTGTGGTTAAGATAACCAGTTACGTAAATGAAAAACCTATAGTCACCCAAACTACTGTGCGCAATATCGGAATTGCCCCAAGCACAATTATAGATATTCCAGAAGGGCGTGACTTGAACAGCAAGCTAGATATCACCTGGTACTTGGTAGGAGGCAAGAAAATTAAGGCCAAAACTAAAGAGCTAGAAGGGGATATTGTTTATTGGGATGAACTACCTGGAGCGTGACTATGGAAATAAATATCAGAATTAAGTGGCTTCGATTTTGCTCATTCGACTTACTATGTGGATATGCTTTATTAGTAAAAAACAAGCTGACTAAGCGTAGTCGAAGTCCCCTCGTTTTAAAGACGCTTATTGCTTTTACATCTGTTATTATATCCCTCAACACCCATGCCCTCGTAAACTACGAAGTAGGTGCCATAACCATCGATGGCATACAACTATTGCAGGATAGCACTGATCCAAACCGGTACTATTATTTGCCGCCAACTCCAAGGGTAGCACAGCATAAAGATGGTACATTTGAATTGTCGCTTGTTAAATTTGTTGATCCGAAAAGTGAAACCAGCGGTGGATTATTGCATATGTTGGTTACGCTGGCTCTTCCCAAAGATGAGCTTGAGCAGTTAACAACAAAGCTTAAAGAGATCAATTCCAAGGCAGTTATAGCCGGCCCCATACAACTTAAAACTGAAGATGATGGCAGCTTTCAGGTGATATCTGCTACGTTATCTGACACTGGTCTAACTAGGGAGATAATTACCAGTGGAAGGGCCCCTATTTCTCCAGGTTCCAAGGCTGCGATTGCATCGAGCCTCAGCCCAAATGGTGCGACGCTGCTTTGGGAGTCAATGCAAAAACCAACCTCGGATGTATCGGTTTCAGTATCCGCATACTATGAGGCAGTAATGCCGTCGTTTAACGCCAAAATCTCTGCAGATATTGATACGGTATACACACATTTTTCCAAGCTTAGAAATGTACAGGAAGGCTATAGAAAAAGAGAAATTCGCGATATCGTCGATGAGTTAACTCGCACAGGAATAGTTAACATAGATGTGCTCGATAGAATGCCAGAAGATAAGTTAAATCAACAAATGCAGTCATTGGTAAATATGATAAGCAACAAGTTAACTGAAACCATTTTTGACCAGAAGACTGGCTTTACTGCTATCCCTGAAAAAGAAAAGGCTGTAGAAAAAGGACAAATTAAACGTCGCCAAAAGAAGGGGTGGCTTGCTAAATTATTTACCGGAACCGGCAACCAAAAGTATTTTACTGATAACCAATTCGTACTGAAAAAACGCAGCGATATAAACAAGGCCAGTTTTCGCATTAATCTTAATCGGCGTGCAGTAATTAAAGTACCATTGTTTACTGCTGGAAACATAAGTGGATTATACCAAGCGTACAAAGATAAAGAATCGATGTTTCGTGTGGTGAACCTTGCTGATCCTTCTTTCCAGAAACGTGAATTATTCTTTCGCGTTGATGGAGACTTCACTGACGTGTTTGAAAAAAACCTTAATTTTGCCGCAATAGCAGTAAAAAAAGAATATCAAGATAAAGGGCATGCTACTGCTACTGGAGAGCTTGTATTTACTCGTGAAGACATTCGTAATGGTGTATTCAGTAAATCATGGAAGTATGCCCGCCTCGGAGCAAAAACTGCAGAGTGGATGGATTACGCTTACCAGGTTGATTGGAGCCTTAAAGGTGGCAGAAAGGTAGAAGAAAAGGAATGGCAAACCAGTAATGCCCCAATTGTAACTATAAAGCCACCATTAACTAGGCTTGATTTAGAAATTGATGCCGATAGGTTTGCAATTGATGATGCAGGATATCGCAGCGCGATGTTTGAAGTCAGGTATAAAATCTTTGGCAGACAGATGAAAGAACGTATAGCAGTAATGCGTGCCACAGATGCTGAATCACTTAATACTGTAACACTTTTCCACGATCCTAAGACAAAAATTGAATATAGGTTGACCTGGTATCCTAGAGAGGGGAAAAAGTATGCATCAGATTGGTATGAAATAGATGAGTCATACCTCGTGATTTATCCACCCGGCTAAAATTATTAGCACAAATGAATATTGTTAATTAAGGAGATATATTTAATGAATTTTTTATCAAAAGCTGCGCCATTATTATTACTTACCTCTATTTCAGCTAACCTTCATGCAGGAGACTACGATTACAAGCCAGGTTTATGGGAAATAAAAACAACTATGGAAGTTGAGGGTGTACCAGCTCAAATGAAGGCTCTGATGAAAGTTCCGCCTGTAGTAGAGCAAGAATGTATAAAAGCAAATGAAGATCTATTTAAGTCAGATAATGAATGTAAGTATGATACAAAACGTATTAACGCTAATAAAATCCAGGTTACATTCAAATGCTTAGAAGATGGGCGTGAAATGACAGGTAAGGGTGAGACAACATTTAGTGGAGAGACATTATCCAGTTGGACTGAAATGAAAACACAAGGGCCAACAGGTCCTATGACTATGAAGAATACTACTACTGGAAAATATATTGGGTCTTGTAAATGACTTTAAATTGGTAATATTATCAATGATGTATTTCGAATTTCAGGAGTTGATATGAAAAAGATATTAATATTATTATTGTCAATATATTTTGGATTATCAGGTTGTGAAGAGAATAAAGAGTCACATCTCAAACAGCAGTTTCCTGAGTATAGCATAGCTATATCTGACGACTCAGAACGCATAGCCTATACAGCTACTGGCAATGGTGATGTTGCCTTAGTATTTATTCATGGCTGGAGTTGTGACGCTCGCTATTGGCGCAATCAGGTGCCGGTGTTTGCACAAAATTATCGTGTGTTAACAATTGATCTTGCTGGCCATGGTCATTCTTCTTCGACACGGTCTGATTTTACGATTTCATCATTTGCTAATGACCTGAAAGCAGTTATCGAGAAAGAACAAATTGGTAAGGCAATATTGATTGGCCATTCTATGGGGGGGGGAGTGATTGCCTCGGCTGCCAGAATAATGCCTAAAAGAGTTATCGGTATTATTGGAATTGATACTTTTCATAGTGTTGCAGAACAAATGCCTCAGTCAGTAATTGATAATATGGTGAAACCTTTTGAAGACAACTTTAAAGAAGCAGCGCAAAATTTTGTTTCATCGATGTTTCCAAGTGATACTGATGATCAATTAATACGTTGGGTGAAGGAGGATATGTCATCAGCTCCTAAAGAGATTGCCTTAAGTGCCTTCCGTAATTATTTGGGGCAATATATAACAGGAGAATCTGCTGGCGTATTTAAAGGCATAGATATTCCTGTAGTATCAATAAATGCAAGGTTATGGCCAACTGATTATGAAAAAAATATGAAGCATATAAGCAATTACAAACTTATCTATATTGAAGAATCAGGTCATTTCCCTATGTTGGAAAAGCCTGAAGAATTTAACAATCTTTTACAGAAGGCAATTAGGATAGTTAAATAATTATAAGTCTTTAGCGTGCCAATAACTTATGAACTAGTTGTAGCAACTAGTCCTTACTAACCTACTAATACTAAAGTACGATTGCTTCTTTCGGTAATTGTTTTTAAGTTGTAATTACAAAAACAAAAAATCAATTGGAGGAAACAATGAAACTTGCAAGAATTATTGCCTTGGCATCACTGGTATTGGTTGGTGGGACTGCAACTGCTGCTCAGTGGCAAGTAGTTGATCAAGCAGGGATGGAAGTTCGTATATATAAACCTGATTCTGAACCACTTATAAATGACAAACGTGCTTTGATGATATCTATGCATGGTTGCGCAGTAAATATGAATGGTGCAAAGTGGATGCAGGAAAAGGCAAATTGGCAGCCAACAGCGGATGAATATGGCATGGTGGTAGCATTGCCAGCTGCACCTAATGGTGGAGCTTATGGCTGGAATTGCTGGGATTGGAAACCTACCGATCATACTCGTGACAACTATTTTAATAGTTATATTCTTGAGCTTGTTGACAACCTAATTGCAGATCAACAACTTAATATTGACCCAGATCAGGTTTATGTATCTGGCCTCTCATCTGGTGCTGGTCAAGCATTAATTCTAGGTTGTTTGGCACCTGATGTATTTGCTGGAATGGGGTTAAGTGCTGCTCCCCCGATTGGTAATGGTAGTATTAATAACGTTGATGAAGATCTGATAGCTTCTACATGTATAGGTTTCGCTGGAGATAGCGCGGATTATTTTGATACTCAGGTTGCATCGATCATTATCGGCTCTGAAGATAGAACAGTTCCTCCTGCAACACAAAAGGCTATTGCCTTCGCAATGGCTGATGTTTATCAGGCAAAAGAAAGCAATGGATCTAAGATATTCCCAGAGGAGTGGAGTCAGTCCTGGGTTCGTGGTGAATATGAAAGAGTTGTTTTCACCGAGATTCCTGGTATGGGGCATGCTTGGGCTGCTGGTGGTGGTCCTGGAGATGATTGGGCAATTGCTACTGGTATCAGTTATCCTGCAAAGTTAACGCAATTCCTATTTGAGAATAACCAAAGAGTTGATGCTGAAGCCTGTAAAAACATTACCCTGGATGAGCTCGACTATAATCCTGATACAAAAGTAATCACAGCAAGTGGTACTGCAACTAAAGGCTGTGAAAATGCTATTGTTAACATTAATGTAGCAGGCGCAACTGATTCCAAAACACCTGCTAACGATGAATACTCATTTACAATCAGAAATGTTACTTGTCCGGATGAAATATCAGTGACTTTAGTGAATGCATCTCATGAAACCTTTACTGTTACAGATATGTATACTGGCTCATGCGGTGAAACTAAGGTTCCGCCAGTTGTTGAGTCATTTAATGCCATAACATCAAAAGACACAGTATATCTAACAGGTTTAGCTTCTGATGCAGACGGCACAGTTGTAGGCGCGACAATTGCCATAGATGAAACAGACTATGATGTTGATGTCGACGATAATGGTGCATTTGCGCTAACAGTAGATGGAATTGCGGCAGGTGAATACACCGCTCTAGTTACAGTAATAGATGACGACGCTCTTACAGATGATGCAATGACCGAATTCACTATTTCAATAGAAGAACTGCTTCCTCCTACTGTTAGACTAAAACCAGTAGAAGTAGATGGTCAAACAGCAGTAATTTCAGGAACTGCTTCTGATGCTGACGGAGAAGTGCTTGATGTGACTCTAAATATAAATGGTAATGAATACCCAGTAGTTATTAATGCTGGTGAGTTCACAATAACCCTAACTGATCTTGATGCTGGCTCATACCATGCAGTAGCAACTGCGACTGATAATGACCAACAACAAGGTTCAGACACTATTGACTTTGAGGTTGAAGAAATCGAAAAGCTTCCTCCATCTGTATCTGTAGACACTAATGTTGATGGAACATCAGTAACTATCTTTGGTACAGCATCAGATGTAGATGGTGATATTGTTGAGGTTGTGGTTTCTGTAAATGGCACTGATTACGTGGTAGCTAATGGAAACTATAGCAAAACTATAACTGATCTAGCTGCAGGCAGTTATGACGTATTAGTTACTGCGACTGATAGCAATGACCTTACAGCAACAGCTACCACTTCTTTCACTATCGAAAAGGAGGAAGGGGAAGAAGAAAACATTTGGACATATTGGCTGAAATGGTTGAAGAACTTCTGGAAGTTCTAATCCAACCACAAATTGTAGTAATAAAAAACTGCTGAAAAGAGGTCGTGTGAAAACAGGATTTCCACAGGCACAACAAAAAAACGCCACAATATCCATGTGGCGTTTTTTTGTTGTGTGAAGAGGTCATCCGATCTTTTGCAAGAAGAAGTTGCCTTCGCGACGGAGCGCAGGAAAAATCGAATGGCAAGGACGTTTTTTTTTATTTCACTTCAATAAAAGCTATTATATTCCAAAGTGTTTAAAATAATGGAATATAGCGATGATAACTCTATTAAGAAGCCGCAGAAGTATTCGCAAATTCACAGGGCAAAAAATTTCTAAAGATATTCAGGACCTTTTGATAGAAGCTATGTTGCGCTCACAGTCATCAAGAAATATACGTCCCTGGGAATTTATTATTGTAGATGATAAAAAGAAATTAGAGCACTTATCAAAGGCAAAGCAGCATGGATCAGGTTTAATAAAAGGAGCAGCTCTGGCTGTAGTTGTGATTGCAGATACAAATAAATCTGATGTATGGGTGGAGGATGCCTCGATAGCATCGATACAGCTACAATTAATGGCAGATTCATTAGGTCTTGGAAGTTGCTGGGTGCAGATAAGAAATAGAATGGCAACAGATGAATTAAGTTCTGACCAATTTGTTAAACAGGCACTTGAAGTGCCAGATAATTATTCCGTAGAGTCAGTAATTTCCATTGGTTACCCAGCAGAATCACCAAAACCACATTCCAAAGAAAACTTGCAATATGATAAGGTTAAATATGGCAGTTTTTCTAAACCATTTTATCAGGATTAAAAATGAATATACCGTTCTTTCAAGTGGATGCATTTGCTAACAAAGCTTTTATTGGTAATCCAGCTGCAGTTTGTATGTTGGAAGAATGGTTGCCTGCTGAGATAATGCAAAAAATAGCAGCAGAGAATAATCTCTCAGAAACCGCATTCTTAGTTAAAAAGGCTGCAGGAAAGTATGATCTACGCTGGTTTACCCCAGAGATAGAGGTGGACCTTTGTGGTCATGCTACTTTAGCTGCTGCGTATGTAATATTCGAATGCTTCAATGATGTCTCAGATTCCTTATCTTTTGAAACTGCTAGTGGAACTCTAGTTGTTAATAAAGAAAAAAGTGATAAAAAAAATGGTGAGCTGCTATCAATGGACTTTCCGGCTAGAAAACCTGAACCGGTAGAGAGTAACGATCTCATAGTAAAAGCGTTCGGTATTGAACCAATCGAAGTTCTTAAGTCTCGTGATTTGTTTGTTGTATTTGAGGACGAAAAAGCTGTAAGAGATATTAAACCTGATTTTGATGCGATCAAACAAATAAAAGATTCATTGGCAGTAATTGTAACTGCTAAGGGTGATGAAGTTGATTTTGTGTCAAGGTTCTTCGCACCAAATGCAGGAATAGATGAGGATCCAGTTACTGGCTCTGCGCACTGTACATTGATTCCTTATTGGGCCGAACAACTTGGTAAGAATGAAATGCATGCTCTTCAAGTTTCTAATCGAGGTGGAGAGTTATTTTGTGAGCACATAGGTGATAGAGTAAAAATGGCAGGTAAGTGTGCGCTATATGCTAAGGGTGAAATCTATTTTGATTAATTCGATCTTAAATATGTCTAATTATTGCTATGAAATACACCATTCTAACATTTTTCAATGCATTCCTGCAGAGCGGATAGAGTCAGGTGTGGCTCCAGTCCAGGAGTTGAAGGCTCTGAAAAATGAATTTGGGTCTTCATAACCTAATAAAAATGATATCTGATTATATGGCAATTCAGATTTCGTAATATAATGGCGAGCAAGTTCTTCGCGAACACTGCTTAGAACTTCTTTAAAGTTGGTGCCTTCATTACCAAGCCGCCTTTGTAAAGTTCGTCGACTTACAAGTAATCGCTTTGCTAGGTCATCAATAGATGTATGCCCGCTGGGAAGCATTTCTAACAAGGCACTTCTAACACGCTGAGTTATCCCTTCTTCTGGACTGATTTCTGAAAGGCGTATGCGCAACCCCGGCTCAAAGAATTCCCACATTTGTGTATTTTCAGTAAGAAAAGGTTTGGCTGCGTCTTCTTTAGAGAAAGAGATAGATATCTCATCTCCTTTTATTGGGGTAATACCAAAGTATTCAGCATAATCTTCAAGCGATGGTATTTC
>QZLE01000166.1 GCA_004796365.1 Gammaproteobacteria bacterium
TCGCTAAAGTCTGACTTCATTCTTGGTTCAATATAATCACGAATATCATTGGATATTGGGGTGCCTGAACCTTTACTTTGATGCAGACTATTTTCAAAGCTAGAATCAATATGGCTTACATCTCTAGGTGAATTAAGGAATGGCTTACGCTGAATATTTAGATCATTCTCTTCATCTATTGTCGCATCGCTATTCATAACTTGCTCTGCAACTTTATCAGCCTCTTGCTCATACTTATCATCAGGTGAATTAACCATTAGTTTTGGCTGAATAATGGGAGGAGGGGCTCCAAAGCTGTTTAGTTTTTGTCCGCGCCCTAAAATCGATCGCATCAGATTTTTATGCTCAGGGGCAGATTCAACTTGTTCTACTGAGTTAGTTGAGTCAGCGGTTTGCTGTTCTTGCTGATCCTTTTGTGCAAAAGTTTGCATGTCCATTTCTCTGATTTTTATAATTGAATATGGATTATTACACAAAAAAAATATGGGCGAAATAAATTCGCCCTTATTTCTATTATAGATCCTTAGCTTTTTGCTTACCTTTCATAACACTACGTACCATTTTTCCGAACTCCTTGTCCTTTGCCCTTTTTTCAGCAAGCGTAGCGCTATTAAAGGCCTGTTCACGCATCAACTTTTGATAGCTCAATAAACGCCTTTCGTCTAATGAGCCATTAGCTATAGCCTCACGTACGTTACAACCAGGTTCACTCGTATGAGTGCAATCAGCAAAACGGCATGTAGTAGCAAGGTCAACAATCTCCGAGAAAGTTTCCTCTACACCTTGTTCACAATCAGCAAGTTGTAGCTCTCTCATTCCTGGTGAGTCAAGAAGAAGTCCTCCTGACTCAAGTAGATGTAATGATCTGCTTGTTGTTGTATGTCGCCCCTTGCTATCATCTTCACGAATAGAGCTTGTTTCCTGGGTAATCGAACCAAGAAGTGTGTTTATCAGTGTGGATTTACCTACACCGGAAGAACCCAGGAATGCAATAGTTTTACCATTGTTGCACCAAGGATCTAACTGTTTAACATTGCCTTTATCCAAACTATTAACCGCAATAACATTCAGTAGCTGATCAAGCTCCTGAGCTTTTTGCACAAATTCTTGCGGATTTTCACAGCAGTCTGCTTTAGTAAGAACAATGACAGGATCTGCTCCAGACTCATTAGTTAGCGCAAGATAGCGTTCAATACGGTTCAGATTAAAGTCCATATTCATAGAACAGACGATGAAAGCTGTATCAACATTAGCTGCAATTAGCTGCGTATTAACTTTAGTGCCTGCTGCTTTACGTGAAAAAAGTGATGATCTTTCAAATAGACGATGAAACAGCCCTCCATCTGTTAGCAAAATCCAGTCTCCAACAGCGATTGGAGGAGTTGAGTGAGTTATATTTAGATTTTGCTTTCCAGCCTCTGCTAACAATATAAGTTGAGATCGCTCAACACCGATAACTCTAGCAATAGAGCATGATTCCCATTCTTCAAGTGAAAGCTGTTGTTGAAAAAAGTGATTCCACCCAAGTTGTGGAAGAGAGTATTGATTAGTCATAATAAACCCCGGCGCAACTATCTTATTTATGACATATAGTGCGCTTAATAGAATTATATTTTTGGGGCATTTTTAGCCCCGGCTTATCACCGGGTATATCTGTTAACAATAACTAGAATTATTTGTTAACTACCCGGAAGGCGTTTATTACAATCATCAAGTACCCTCCAAAGTTGAATTTAAGATAAAATGATCTTAACAATAATAGATAGCTAGTTCAACGCACTGCATATTAAAAAGGTATAGGTATTTAATTAGGCTACAATTACTTATAAGAGACCATATCCAGTTGGAATATATAATGAAGAATAGGCAAAAAATTAGAAAAGGGTTAATACTTGTTACGTTCTTCTTATTTCCAGCTGTTTACTATTATCTTTCGCCGGTTTTAATAATTCAAGCTGCCAGCGAAGGCAAAATAGGTGGTAGCTTTATTGCTTTTATTTTGTTGTTTATTAGTTCATTGTTTTTGGGGCGAGCATATTGTTGGTGGATTTGTCCTGCTGCCGGGTGTATGGAGGCTATGTTTGCAGCAAGGGATAAAAAAGTAACTAA
>QZLE01000057.1 GCA_004796365.1 Gammaproteobacteria bacterium
AATACGGTGAAAATCCGTAGCGGACGCGCCACTGTAACTGACAAAACCAGCTGTAGTCACTGCAAGAAAATGTGGGAAGGCTATAGCAAATAGGGTCAGAAGCCAGGAGACGACCAAGTACTATGAGCACGACAGTCTCGCGATTAGACTGGTACGTAATTTTACTCGATAGTGACATCGGTTTGTCTCGTTGTGTAATATTTCGTGTCTGAAAAACCGCTGCCGTCGTTGCTCCTTATTTTTTATTCTAAAGGAGTAACACAATGAAAACACACATTTTAGGCTTCCCGAGAATCGGATCGAAGCGAGAGCTCAAATTTGCCCAAGAATCTTTCTGGAAGGGTGAAATTACCGCAGATGAATTAATAATAACTGGAAAACAGATTAGGGCTACTAACTGGAATTTGCAGAAGTTTCTGGATTTTGCACCTGTGGGTGATTTCTCGTTTTATGATCACGTTCTTGATATGAGTTTCACACTTGGCAATGTTCCTGAACGGGCACAAAACACCAAAGGTGCTGAGTTAGATCGTTTTTTTCGTATAGCTCGTGGGCGTTCAGCTAAGGATAATGAAGAAGATACTATCCATGCCGGAGAGATGACTAAGTGGTTCGATACCAATTATCACTACATTGTTCCGGAATTTAAAGCTGATACCAAGTTTGCACTTAATCCGCAACGGATTATTGAGCAGTTGGCAGAGTCGAGAGAGCTAGGTGTAAATGCTAAGCCAGTAATCGTTGGCCCGATAACTTATTTAGCGATTGGAAAAGAGAAGGATGGCTCTGATAAAAGTGATCTTCTACAGCGTATTATTCCCGAGTACCAAAAACTACTAGATATTTTGGCTGAGAATGGCGCTGAATGGGTGCAGATAGATGAGCCTGTTTTGGTTACAGAACTAGATAGTAAGTGGCAGGATATGTTTCAAACTGCTTATGAGCAGCTTTCCCAACCAAATATAAAGATTCTATTGGCGACATACTTTGGCACACTGCAGGAGAATTTGGCAACAGCAGTTTCACTTCCGGTTGATGCTATTCATATCGATGCAGTTAGAGGAATATCAGAAGTCAAAACTGTAATGAATTTGCTACCTGAAACTATGCAGCTTTCTCTGGGGGTAATAGACGGAAGGAATATTTGGAAGACTGACTTGACTGGACTTTTAAATTGGTTGGAACCTATAGCTAAGCAGCTTGGGGATAGGCTTTGGATTGCTCCTTCGTGTTCATTACTTCATGTCCCGGTTGACTTGGATCTTGAAGAGAAGATGGATGAGGAAATCAAATCTTGGCTGTCTTTCGCTACTCATAAGCTAGAAGAGTTAAAGGTGGTTGCGCGTGCGTTAAAAGATGGGCGAGACATAGTAAAGGCTGAGCTAAATGAAAACTATCAACTTATGCTAAATAGGCGTAAATCAATGCGTGTTAATAATCCTGATGTACAAAGAAGTCTTTTGAGTGTTTTACCATATATGTTAAGGCGGGAAAGTACATATGAGAAAAGAGCACAAGTTCAAAAGAATAAGTTTAAACTTCCTTTATATCCAACAACCACAATAGGTTCGTTTCCACAGACCAGTGAGATTCGCTCGACTCGGTTAAAGTTCAAAAAGGGTGAAATTGACAACACATCATATGTGCAAAAGATGAAAGTAGAGATTAAAAATGCAGTGAAAATCCAGGAAGAGCTTGGTCTTGATGTTCTGGTTCATGGCGAAGCAGAAAGAAATGACATGGTTGAGTATTTCGGTGAACACCTGGATGGCTATGTATTCAGTGAGTTTGGTTGGGTGCAGTCTTATGGGTCTCGCTGCGTTAAGCCCCCCATTATTTTTGGTGATATTTCGCGACCAAAACCTATTACTATTGAGTGGTCGAAATATGCCCAATCATTAACTAATAAGCCGATGAAGGGGATGCTTACAGGGCCGGTAACAATTTTAAACTGGTCGTTTGTGCGTGACGATATTCCAAGATTTGTGGTATGTAATCAGATAGCATTGGCTATAAGAGAAGAAGTGCTAGATTTGGAAAAAGCGGGTATTGATATTATTCAAATCGATGAAGCTGCTTTGCGTGAAGGTCTTCCGCTAAGAAAGTCCGAGTGGGGTGATTATCTGAAATGGGCAGTTGAGGCATTTCAGTTATCGGCAAACGGAGTTAGTGATGAAACTCAAATACATACCCATATGTGCTATTCAGAATTCAATGATATTATTGCGGCAATTGCGGACATGGATGCTGATGTAATAACTATTGAAACTTCGCGTTCAGATATGGAGTTGTTGGATGTGTTTGATGAATTCAGTTATCCAAATGAAATTGGCCCCGGTGTATATGATATACATTCTCCAAATGTTCCATCTGTAGATTATATGGTTAATCTAATGGAAAAAGCGGCTGTGCGGATACCTGAAGAGAGACTATGGGTGAATCCAGACTGCGGTTTAAAAACCAGGGGTTGGCCAGAAACGCTTTCTTCGTTAAGAAATATGGTAGAAGCGGCAAATTGCCTAAGATAGTATTTATTTACAAAAAGCAGGCCCGGATATTTATTCGATATTCGGGACTGCTGCTTCGATTTATTTCTAGTTATGGTTAAAAAGTTGAGTTCATCATATGAATTCTGATAAGTTCTCTGAATTGAGTTTTTATTTGGTAATGATAATTGAAATCAAACTATATAACCCCTGAAGGCTTCAAAACCCTAAAAAAGGAACTGGATTATCTTTGGTTAAAGAAAAGGCCAGAGATAACCAAAAAAGTTGCGTGGGCTGCATCCTTGGGGGATAGAAGTGAAAATGCTGATTACCTCTACAATAAGAAATTACTCAGAGAGACCGACAGAAGAATAAGATTTTTACGCAAGCGTATTGATGATTTGCGGCCGGTGCATTACTCGTCTGAGCAGGAAGGGAAGGTGTTTTTCGGTGCCTGGGTGGAGATTGAGAACGAAGATGGCGAGCAGAAACGCTTTCGCATCGTTGGAGTGGATGAGATCTATGATGAACGCATGGACTATATTTCTGTAAATTCGCCTATGGCCAGAGCATTATTGGGAAAAGAGGTTGATGATGAATTTCAAGTAAAAACACCGGATGGTCAGGCGGTTTGGTTTATTAATTCGGTAGAGTACGAGAAGTAAAGTTTAAGCTGTAGGTTGGGTTAGCGAAACATAGCCCAACCTACACAAAAATATATTTACCCGTTAATCTCCGCATCATGATAAACGTTTTGTACATCATCATTAAAATTAAGCAGATCTGCCAGTTTATTCAGTGTTTCCACATCATCACCGGAAATTGGCGTGGTGTTTTTAGGTACAAACTGAATCTCATCCACCTCAAATTCAATTTCACCAAAAGCTGATACCAGCGCCTGTTTAGCTTTGTGTTGCTCAGTATGCGGAACAAAAACGGTAATGTTGTCGTCATCGCTTTCAATATCGGTAACGTCTACATCCGCTTCCATCAGTGCTTCAAGTACAGCGTCTTCATCATCGTTTTTGAAAACCATAATTGCCGAATGGTCAAACATATGGCTGACGCTGCCTTCAGCACCAAGCTTGCATTTAGCCTTGGTGAAGCACAGACGCACATCATTAAAGGTGCGGGTAGGGTTGTCGGTTAGGCAATCGACAATAACCATGGTGCCGCCTGGTCCAAAGCCTTCATAGCGTGCTAAGGCAAAATCTTCACCGCCACCACCTTTGGCTTTATTAAGAGCCTTTTCAATAACATGGGATGGAACCTGATCTTTTTTGGCCTTATCGATCAAACTACGCAGAGAAAGGTTGCCATCTGGATCAACACCTCCTGATTTAGCGCATACATATATCTCTCTACCATATTTACTATAAACCTTGGCCTTCATATCC
>QZLE01000049.1 GCA_004796365.1 Gammaproteobacteria bacterium
CTGCCGCTAACTTTGGCACCTAATGCTTCTAATTTTTCCTTACACTCACTACGCCCCATCGATGACAGGGTTCCGGTAAGGACTACGGTTTTACCAGTAAAAAGGTGACCTTGGTTGGTATCATTTTTTTCAATAGCAGGCCATTTAATGCCGCTGGCAAGTAATCTTAGGATGTTTTGCTGATTGAGTTCGTCAGCAAAGAATTTGATGATTGCCTGGGCGACAATAGGGCCGACATCATCTACTTCTAGCAGATGTTCTTCAGTTGCAGTTCGCAGATTTTCCAAGCTGGTGAAGTGTTGCGCTAGCTGCTTTGCTGTTTGCTGTCCTACCTGAGGAATTCCTAATGCATAGATAAACCTTGGCAAGGTGCTGTCTTTTGATTTTTCAATAGCAGAAATAGTATTGGCGGCAGACTTTTCCCCCATCCGCTCCATTCCTGCTAGCTGTTCAGCGGTAAGATCATAGAGGTCAGCGGCTATGCTAATCATATTTTGCTCTGAAAGCTGTTCTACAAGTTTGTCACCAAGACCATCGATATCCATGGCATTACGGCTAACAAAGTGGATAATAGCTCCAACTCTTTGAGCAGGGCAGTTTATGCCCCCGGTACACTTTAGTGCGGCTTCGCCTTCTACCCTTTCAGCAGGAGAACCACACACCGGACATTGTTCTGGTAGTTTCCAAGATTGTGCACCTGGTTGCCTTTTATCTATTACCACAGAAACCACTTCTGGGATTACATCTCCGGCGCGGCGAACTATAACAGTATCACCTTCACGTACGTCTTTACGGTCAACCTCGCTTTGGTTATGTAAAGTGGCACGACTTACCATGACGCCACCAATATTTACCGGTTTCAGATTAGCTACCGGAGTGATTACCCCGGTTCTTCCCACTGATGCTTCAATTGACTCAACTATTGTTAGCTCTTCTTGTGCTGGTAGCTTATGAGCAATAGCCCAGCGTGGTGCTCGCGACGTCATTCCCAATTCTTCACGGGCATTGATGTCATCCAGCTTATAAACTACACCGTCGATCTCATAATCCAGTGAATTGCGTTGCTCTATCATCTGCGCGCAATATTGCTTTAATTCTTCGGCGCCCGTTACCTGTTTTACAGCAGAGCTTGGAGTAAACCCCCAGCTAGCAATTTGCTGCAGTATCTCCCAGTGGGAACCAGAAATATATTCAGATACTTCTCCTAAACCAAAAGGGAAAAAAGTCAGCGGCCTGGTTGCGGTGATTCTGGAATCAAGTTGGCGAAGACTCCCAGCCGCCGCGTTCCTAGGGTTTGCAAATAGGTTTTCACCAGCTTCAGCACGAGTATGGTTCAGTTTTTCAAAGTCATCTTTGCGGATAACCACCTCACCACGCACTTCTACCACATCGGGAATAATATTCCCTTCCAGTTTAAGTGGTACGGTATTAATCGTGCGAATGTTTTCGGTTATACGTTCACCTTTACTACCATCACCACGGGTTGCACCTTCTACAAAGATACCGTTTTCGTATCTTACTGAAACCGATAGGCCATCAAGCTTAGGTTCAGCAACATACTCAACCTGTTCGCGATCCAACCCTTCACGAATCTTACGGTCAAAATCCTCTACACCTGCATCATCAAAGATGTTATCCAAAGACAACATTGGAATTTGATGTTGTACCTGGCCGAACTCTTTAAGTGGTTCTGCCCCAACACGCAAGGTTGGTGAATCTGGTGTTTGTAGTTCTGGATATTCTTTTTCCAGCGCCTGCAGTTCGCGCATTAAACGGTCGTATTCGGCATCCGGAATAGTTGGGTTATCGTGAACGTAGTAGTTTTTATTGTGTTGGTTAATTTCTTCGCAAAGCTGTTGAATGCGGGTTTGAGGTTGTTGAGGCATTATTCTTCCGTTTAACTAGCAGCAAGCAGTGTACGCATTTGCTCCAACCATGGTTTGGTCACCGGATTTTTATTCTGCGTAACCAATTCACCATTAATGCTTTCCGCTATTTCCAGCGACGTTTTAAACATATCATTAAACGCAGTCAGGTTATCTACCACAGCAGGCAACTGCATAAATACCGTTACCCCAGGTGTTTCCATTTCATCCATAGATTCTAGATTGAAGGTACCAGGTTCCACCATGTTAGCAATTCCAAAAAGCGGACTTCTGACACCTTTAATATCCTTTACCAAACGATGAAAGATCTTCATATCACCATAAACCAAACCCTGTTTAGCAAAGGCACGCTTTAAATCTTTTCCGGAAACAAGCTTGCCTGCTGGACACCTTACATACAAAACAATTACTCCACCATCTTCAGATTGCTGCTCTTCAACTTGGTGCTGGTCTGATTCATCTGATTGGCTCTGATTATATTCTGCAGGCTCATGTTTAGGCTTTTGTTCCGCTTCTTTGATATCGGTAATCTTTGGCTCCATCCCTCTGCCAGCAACATCAGATTCAATATTGCTCTTTTGAAGATCCTCTTCGTGCATATGCACCGGTTCACCAAAATCTACTACCTTATCTTCGATATCAATTGAGTTATCACCAAATGTTGGTTCTGCTTTTTTCTTTTCCAGATCTTGCTTTGCCTCTTGTTTAGAGATAGCAAACGACTCGATCTCTTTATCCAGCTGGTCACCCAGTTTTTCGGCATTGGCATCGGTTGAAAACTTACCCTCTTTTTGGGAAGAAGAAAAAACCGCAAGAATCTTATCGCGCACTCCCCATAGGAAGATTACCAATAAAACTATCAGGCCTGCAGCTAGTAAAATCCACCTTAGTTCTGCCATTTTATCTCTCTAATTCCATCATTACTAAACAGCCGCCAGCTCAACCGCCTCATCCACATCCACCGATACCACTCTGGAAACACCAGGCTCGTGCATAGTAACACCCATAAGGTGCGTAGAAATCTCCATAGTAGATTTGTTATGCGTAATAAAGATGAACTGAACCCGGTCCGACATCTCTTTTACCAACTGTCCGAAACGACCAACATTGGCCTCATCCAGCGGCGCATCGACCTCATCAAGCATACAGAACGGCGCTGGATTAAGCTCGAAGATCGAGAATACCAATGCTACCGCAGTCAGCGCCTTTTCTCCACCTGACATTAACTGAATACTGGAGATTTTCTTGCCTGGTGGCCTTGCCATAATCGACACACCGGTATCCAACATGTCTGCTCCGGTTAGATCCAGGAACGCATGTCCGCCACCAAACAGGCGCGGAAACATTGCCTGCAGCCCAGAATTTACCTTGTCGAAAGTTTCTTTAAAGCGGGTCCTGGTTTCACGATCGATCTTCTTTATTGCATTCTCCAGTGTAGCCAAGGCTTCTTCCAGATCTTCATTCTGACTATCCAGATAGGTCTTGCGCTCGGACTGCTCTTTGTACTCATCAATCGCAGCCAGATTAATTGAACCCAGGCGATGGATCTTCAGCGAGATCTGCTCAACCTTCTCTTTCCACTCCTGCTCTGTAGCTTCCTGCGGCAAGCCTTTATCGATATCATCAAACAATTGCCCGGTTTCGTGCATCTGCTCATCGAAAGTATTAAAGTGAACCGTGATCTCCTGATGTTTCAGACGAAGAGTTTCCAGCTTTTCCCGCACCTGCTGCACTTGCTGTTCTGCTGTGCTTCTGGCAGTTTCCACATCACGGATCTGCTGCTCGATATCACCGTTTTTCTGGCGCGCTTCGGTAAGCTTGTCTTCAATCAAAACACGTTCGTGCAACAGGTCTTCCAGCTGTTCCTGAAGTTCACCGGAAGGGTCATCCATCTGCTGCAAAGACTCATCTATCTGTTCTTTTTTTTGCGCAAGCTGCTGTTGCTGCTGTTGCATCCTTTCAATATTTTGCCCAATTGTGGTCTTGGACATATTCAGCGACTGCAACTCCAACGCCAGTTTGTGCGCTTGATCTTTACTGGAACGCACCTGCTCCTGAATCTCAAACAGGCGCTGCTTTATCTCATCACGCTGGTGCGATTTTTGTTCGCGCCGAGTATTTATCTCTTCAGAAATTGCCAGCGCCTCGTGAAGTTTGGAGCGAGATAACTCAATCTCTTCTTCGGTCTGGGAAACCTGAGTCTGGATCTCTAGGTATTCGTTTTCGATGCGCTCCAGACGCTCTTCAATCTGCTCCAGGCGCATCCGTTTGCCACTAAGCTTAGCAGCAACATTACCAACCTCACGATGTTGAGTATTGATGTCGCGCTGTAGTTCCTCTTTTTGCGATTCCAGCTCTGCAAGTCTTTGCCTGCCTTCATCCAGCGTGCTGCTCAAGCGTTCACTGATTTGCGCTTCACCATCGATACTTGCACGCAGTGATTTGATCTCTTGCTCTCTGGCCAGCACGCCGATACTGCTATCACTTTCAACGCTGTAGTTTATCCATCCGGAACCGAGCATTACCCCTTCTTTAGTAATCAGGGTTTCGGCCACGCCAAGTTTTGGCTGTAGTGATAAAGCCTGCTGAATATCGTCGGCAACATAGATATTACCTATTAGATCATCCAACGGCCACGGAGCGGCGATATGCTCTGAGATTGTTGTAAGCACGGAGTTTTTATCCCTGCTATTGCGATTGTGCTTATCCAGCATGGTAAGGTGGCCATCTGGAATCTGTGTAACAGAAGCAGCATGTTCATGCATATCGTCGACGCACAATGCCTCGATATTTCTGCCAAGGGCTACCTCTACCGCCTTTTCCCAACCTTGGGTAACAGTTATATTTTCTGCCAGACGCGAAACCGAATCTATCCCCTTTTCCGACAGCCATTCACCAAGTTTACTGTCTTTGTTTTTACCTAGAGCCTCCTGCTGCAATACCTCTAACGAAGTAAGTTTCCCCTGCTTTTGTTGCAGGCCACTCTTGACGGTTTCGAGCTCTTTGGACAACTCGCGGTTGTTCTCGCGCTGTTGGTTAATGGTTTCTACCAGACCTTCAAGCCTTTGCTTTAACTCGTCAGTCTTTTCATTATAGATGAGCTCCTGCTCAATCAGCTGCTCCACCTCTTGACGCAGTTCATCGGTAGTAAGATTCTGCTGCTCCTGTTTGATTCTATCGATACGCTGATTCAACTGAGTGTGCTGCTTTTCCAACTGGTCGATCCTGGCTCGTTCAACCTGCGCCAGTTGTACCGGCTCAGTTGCCTTGCGATTAAATTCTTCCCAATCTTCCTGCCAGCTTTGCCACTGCTCATTTGCAGTATCAAGCATCTGCTGCAGCTCTTCGTCTTTAAATTTGAACTCCTCCAGCTGCGGCTCCAACTCGCACAGCTTTTCGGCAACATCTTCCGCGCGCTGGTTATCAATCTCGATCTGCTCGGTTATCGCAGCAAAGTTGTCATTGATTTGCTGCAACTCTTCCTGCTGACGGGTTTTCACCCCTTTTTGATGCTGAATCGTCTGCTCTACCTTAGCGATATCACTTCCAAGACTATAGTACTTGCCCTGAATTTCATTAAAGGACTCTGTGTGTTTGATATATTCTTCGCGAGTGGTTTCAATACGCGTTTCTGCTGCGCGCTGGTCGGCAAGTCGCGCCTGAAACGAAGTGTTTTGCGTTTCGATCTCTTTTTCAACCTGCACCTTTTCATCTTTAAGGGCACGCAGTTTCACCACGATAAGCTGGGATTTAGCCAGGCGTTCTTCTTCTTTGTATGCTTTATATCTTTCCGCCACCTTGGCCTGGCGCTTTAGTTTTTCCAACTGGTTACCAATCTCTTCTCTAAGATCGGTCAGCCTTTCCAGATTTTCACGAGTGTGTTTCAGGCGGTTTTCTGTTTCTCTTCTACGATCCTTATATTTGGAGATGCCTGCAGCCTCTTCGATATAGACGCGCATCTCTTCCGGTTTGGCGTCAATAATGCGCGATATCATCCCCTGCTCAATAATTGCATAACTGCGTGGTCCAAGACCGGTACCCAAAAACAGATCGGTTACATCTTTCTTTCGGCATTTGGAACCATTAAGATAGTAATTTGACTGACCATCTCGAGTCATTACTCGGCGCACTGATATCTCGTTATAAGCAGAAAACTGACCACCGGCAGACTTATCGGAATTATCAAAAACCAGTTCGACGCTGGCCTGACCAACCGGCTTACGGGAAGATGACCCATTGAAGATAACATCGGTCATAGAAGAGCCGCGCAGATATTTAGCTGAACTTTCGCCCATTACCCAACGCACGGCATCAATAGTATTAGACTTGCCACATCCATTTGGCCCTACGATTCCAACCAGGTTACTTGGCATTAAGACAGTAGTTGGGTCAACGAAGGACTTAAACCCTGAAACTTTGATCTTACTTAAACGCATTTGCGTAAGATACAGCTACATAAGCAATTAGACAAGTGGATTTTTACGATTATATTCAAGGCTAATTTACACTTACCACATCAACAATAACAACCTCCGGCCTGGCCATAAACCTGAACGGTGGCCCCCAAGTTCCGGCGCCTCTGCTGACATAAAGTACAGCTCCGCCTTTTAGCTCGTATATACCATACATGTAGGGATAAACCAGACGCACAAAGAAATTAAACGGAAATATCTGCCCACCATGAGTGTGCCCGGACAGTTGCAGGTCAAAATAATTTTCGCTGTTTTCTTCTATTCTGGGTTGATGCTTGAGCAGCACGGTATATCTGTCTCTGGTTTTCGGGCTCAAATAGGTCTGGATAGGCGGTATTATTGCATCCTTTACCCTTTTTATCGCCGGATCATCGACACCGGCAACTGTCAGGTTATTGCGAATATTTATCGACTTATTACGCAGCAGAGTAAAACCGGAATCGGAGATAAACTGTTTGCTGTATTGTTCTGTGGTATAGAATTCATGATTGCCCATAATGGCAAACTTTCCAAGCGGTGGTTTTATTTCGCTGAGAGTTGCTACGATCTCATTGCGCTGCTTAATTCCAGGGTCAAGAATATCCCCGGTTGACACTATTAGATCCGGTTGCTGTTCGTCTGCAATCTCTTTAATTGTCTGTGCCATCGCCCCTCCAATCATCGGGCTAAAATGAACATCAGAGATTTGCATTATTCTAATTCGTTCTCCAGATCTAAATTTATCTGTTTTGATAGCGATATTTTTTATCTGAATATTGTCTGCTTCAAAAGCTCCATAGAACAGTATCAACAAACTGACAATAACTGCAGTAGCAGAGATGGCTCGGGTGTGACTTTCTGAAGGCTTCATACCATTACGTTCTGCGACAAACAAAGAGATATCAAATATACCGTGAATTCCAAGAAACAAGCCGAGAAATGCCAACCAGCTGTAGCCGGCAAAACCAGTTATTGCAGCTATTGCTGTCTGTTCATACCTGCTGAAGATGATGGTGGCAATAGGGGTTAAAATAAGTGTGAATAACAACAAGCGCAGAATAAGAACCGGCGTTGTTTTTAAGGTAAGAATATTTTTATGTTTGTGGATAAAGTAGTAATTAAGCAAGCTGTATACAGTAATTACTACTGTTATAAATATTGCAAATGAGATCCATCTCGTCATTGAATACACCGAATTTATTACTGCATATTAGCTATCTTACCATGCTTCGATGAAAACCATACCTTCAAAAAAACTAAGCCTTCAAAGTCTCCAGGTATGCGATAAGCGCACTCGCCGTATCCTGAAGCATCTCTCTTGTCTGAGACGCTCTAACGATCGAGGTAACGCCTTCGTAGGCAGTAACCAAAAACAGGGCTGATTGTTCAATATTTATATCTTTTCTAACTGTTCCTGCAGCCTGGCCTTGCTGAAGGGCAACAGCAATGAGCTCTTGCCATAATTTGAACAGCTTTCTAACCCTCAGCAGGAAAGTTTTATCAAGCGGTGCCATCTCTTGCACAAAATTTCCTAGAGGTAGCCCCAGAACCGGCAGGTCTTCGGCAAAACGTTTCTCAACCATTTCGTTAATTCTGTCTATCATGCATTGAATTGGATCGTCCTGATTTTCTAACGAAGGCCCCCATTGCTTATACAAAAAAGTTTCAATAACCTCATCAAGTACAGCTATACCAAGCGCAGCTTTGTTTTCAAAATGGTGATATAAGGCACCCTTTGTAACCTTGGCATTCTTTAAGATCCTGTCTAGGCTACACCCCTGATATCCATAGGTACGGATTTCATCAAATGCTGAGTTAATAATGTTTTTACGAGTTTGTTCAGGAGCTCTCACTCTTGCCATCTGTTTCACCATCCATATTGTCTTTGCCAAACACACCTAATCGGCCAAGATGTTTTAAGAATAATAATCTGGCCTTATAGCCAGAACTTAAGTAAACGCATAATTTCGATACAAGCAGTGGATTTTAGTGCATAAGAAGTTTTATTTCATTAATTTTTAATAATTTTTTGTTGCTACTTGGATAAAAACTTTGAAACATCACTCCGGATACTGTGCCAATTCTAGTATCACCCCTTCAGGCCCATAGAAATACACGAGCCTTTTACCGTTTTTTGCATATGTCTGTACCTCATCAAAGCATTCGATACCCATACCTGATAGTTTATGTATATGCTCATCTATATCATCGACTATAAATGCAATATGCCTTATCCCTAATTGATTGGCCTTGTCCGGTGAGTTCTTTTGCGGCGACTCAGGGTTAAAATATTTTATCAGTTCAATATTAGTCTGCCCTTCCGGTAAACTAAGCATCGAATATTTGGCATGCACGTTTTCCAACCCAACAATTCTTGAGATCCATTCACCTTGCAGCTCTGAACTATCACGTTCTAGAAAACCGAACTTTAGGAAGAAATTCCGTACTGCTTCCAGGTCATTAACTACTAAATTTACGTGGTCGATGTATTTCATTTTGGTGCCTTTTTAAGCGCCTCCAGAAAAGCCTGATTCTCCTGCTGCGTACCAATGGTAACGCGCAGACAATTTGCTAACAAGCCACCGGCAGGATTTAGGTTTTTAATCAATACCCCTTGCTCCTTCAGGGATTGAAACACCTCATCAGCATTGCCATTTTCCAACCTAAATAAAATAAAATTCGCCTGACTTGGGTATGGCGTTATCCATTCAATCTGCTCAAGCTGTTTGAACATCAGTTCTCTATCAGCACATATAGTCTGGGTCTGCTTATCAAATAAAACCTTATGCTCTAGGGCAAACTCTGCTACCACCTGAGTCAGTATGTTTATATTGTATGGAAGTCTGACCTTTTCCAGTTCGTTTACCCACTCTGGCTGACCAATTAATAGTCCCAACCTCAGTCCTGCCAACCCCATCTTGGAAACAGTACTTATCAAAACAGCATTAGGGTATTTTTCTATCTGATTGGTAAAACTGAAATCGGAAAATGGCTGATAGGCCTCGTCAATTACAACCAAACCATTGACGGTCTCGATAATTTTTTCAATATCCGACTGCGCAAAACGATTACCGGTTGGATTATTTGGGTGCGCCAGAAATATTAAGGCAGGATCATGTTGCTCAATTGCTGCCAACATCCCCCCCATATCCAGACTAAAATCATCTGCAAGCGGTACATCAACATAAGGCATTCCAACCGAGGTAGATGAGATTTTGTACATCACAAAACTTGGTGACACCGAAAGCACTGGCCTGTCAGTTCCTGCAAGAGCCATTATTAGCATCAGAATCAATTCATCCGAGCCATTTCCTAGTATCAACCCAAGATCTTGCGGAAGCGACATCGATTCAGTGATGCGCTGCTTAAGTTTAGTTGCGTTCGGGTCTGGGTAACGATTAATTGCGGCCTGTTGCAAGCGCTGTGAAAACTCATGCAAAATCTCTTCCGGGAGATTATACGGGTTTTCCATAGCATCCAGCTTTATCATATCGCCCGGGTCAGCAACATGGTAGGCAGTAAGGTCACGGATCTCTTTTCTTACCAGGTTTTTGATGTATTCAGTTGGTGTTTTCATTGGTTTCCTTAAAAACAAGTCGGCTGAGACCTTCGACTCTACTTAGGATAAGTCAAGGTCGAAACCTCATTGTTTTCATGATTGCTTTCATGGATTTTTTAATACCCTTAGACTACGTTCAGGCGGCTTAAAAAATCACTTGATTCTATATTCTGCCGAACGGGCATGCGCCTCCAACCCTTCGCCACGGGCAAATACCGACGCCACCCTAGACAGGTTCGAAGCACCTTCCGGTGAACAGTGGATAATACTGGAGCGTTTCTGGAAATCATATACACCAAGCGGTGAAGAGAAACGCGCGGTTCTTGAGGTCGGAAGAACATGATTCGGCCCAGCGCAGTAATCACCAACCGCCTCTGAGGTGTACTGCCCCATAAAGATCGCCCCGGCATTTCTAATCTTATCGACCAGCTGTTCCGGTTTTTCCAAAGATAGCTCAAGGTGCTCAGGCGCAATAAAATTTGAAACTTCAGCAGCTTCATCCAGGTCTTTTACATGAATAAGACCGCCACGCCCTGCAATTGAGGTCTTAATAATATCCGCACGTTCCATGGCTGGCATTAGTTTCTCTATAGATTCTTCAACCGCCTTAAGAAAGTCAGCATCCTGCGAGATCAGGATCGATTGTGCAATTTCATCGTGCTCGGCCTGTGAAAATAGGTCCATTGCGATCCAATCCGGATCGGTTTTTCCATCACAAATCACCAAAATCTCCGAAGGGCCAGCAATCATGTCGATTCCTACTGTGCCAAAAACCATACGTTTGGCAGTAGCTACATAAATATTCCCCGGGCCAACTATCTTATCAACAGCTGGAACGGTTTCAGTACCATAGGCCAATGCAGCAACCGCCTGGGCACCACCAATTGAAAAAACCGAATCAACTTCAGCAATATAGGCAGCAGCCAAAACCATTTCATTTACAGTGCCATTCGGTGTTGGTACCACCATTACTACTTCTGGCACCCCGGCAATCTTGGCGGGAATTGCATTCATAAATACAGAAGAAGGATATGCTGCTAATCCCCCCGGAACATATAAACCAACCTTATCCAGCGGTGTTACCTTTTGCCCAAGCACAGTGCCATCTGCTTCAGTGTAACTCCAAGACTCCATTTTTTGATGTTCTGCATAGGCGCGAATACGCTCGGCTGCCTTTTCCATGGTTTCTCTGTGTTCTACCGAGATGGAATCATACGCTTGCTTTAACCTTTCTTTGCCAATCTTAAGCTGCTGTGCAGACTCACATTCCAACCGGTCAAACTTATTTGTATATTCCAATACCGCCTTATCACCATCCTGCTTCACATGCTTCAGAATATCCTTAACGACCTGCTCTACATTTGCATCAGAACTTTCGTCCCATGCTAACAAGTCTTGTAGTTGATTCCAGAATTGCTCGTCAGATGTCTTTAACCTGGTGATTTCTAACATTGATATTTCCTGTTTTATTATCCAAAAACCTTAATGATTTTGATACGGAAAATTAGACCCTACTTAGGTCAAAATGGTATTACTGTACAGCAGCCTGAACCGCTTCGATAATATCCTGAATGCGGTTATGCTTCATCTTCATCGAGGCCTTATTTATTATCAGGCGCGAACTGATATCTGCAATATGATCTAGCGGCACCAGCCCGTTAGCTTTCAGGGTATTACCAGTATCGACGATATCAACAATCAAGTCGGCAAGGTCAACAATCGGAGCTAATTCCATAGATCCGTACAGTTTTATTATCTCTACCTGTTTGCCCTGCTCAGCAAAAAACTTCTGGGCAACATTCACGAACTTGGTAGCGACCTTAAGCCTGCCCTTACGTTCATTTGCACCTGGCTTACCGGCTGTCATCAAACGACATGTTGATATCTTAAGGTCAACCGGTTCGTAGATCGATTCACCTCCAAACTCCATTAGTACGTCTTTACCGGCAATACCGATATCGGCAACTCCATATTCCACAAAGGTTGGAACATCTGTTGCCCTTAATACCACAACTTTAACGTCATCATGATTTGTATCCAGAATTAGCTTGCGGCTTTCCTTGGGGTCATCGATTAACTCTATCCCTGCATGCTGAAGTAAAGGCATAGTCTCTTTTAAGATTCTACCTTTGGAAACTGCTATGGTGAGCTCTTGTGTCATAGTGATACCTTTAAACTTTTATCTTTTGAAAAACTTAACGATCCGGAACCCTGCGAATTGTCGCACCCAGCTGGGTCAGCTTCTCCTCAATCCTCTCATATCCACGGTCGATATGGTAGATACGTAATACTTCTGTTTCCCCTTCGGCAACCAGGGCTGCTAAGACCAGACTCGCTGATGCTCTAAGGTCAGTAGCCATTACCGGAGCTGCTTGTAAATGGTCTTTACCTTTACATATCGCTGTATTACCTTCGATCTGGATTTCCGCGCCCATGCGCTGCATTTCAAGAACGTGCATAAACCTGTTTTCAAATACAGTTTCAGCTATTGTTGAAGTTCCTTCTGCAACAGCATTCATGGCAACAAACTGCGCCTGCATATCCGTAGGAAAAGCCGGATAAGGTGCAGTTTTGATATTAACAGCACTAGGGCGTTTACCATGCATATCCAATGAAACCCAATCTTTTCCAATCTGAATCTCGGCACCGGCATCACGCAGTTTATTCAAAACTGCATCTAGCAATGAAGCGTCAGTATCTTTTAGCTTCACCTTGCCACCAGTCATAGCTGCAGCAACAAGATAGGTTCCGGTTTCGATACGATCGGGAAGCACATCATACTTAGTGCCATTAAGCTTTGTAACACCTTCAATCTCTAGTTTTGATGTACCTGCCCCTTTGATCTTGGCGCCCATGCTATTCAAGAAGTTAGCTAGATCGACCACCTCTGGCTCACGCGCTGCATTTTCAATAACGGTAATACCTTCAGCCAGAGCAGCTGCCATCATCAGGTTTTCGGTTCCAGTAACAGACACCATGTCCATCACAATTACTGCACCTTTAAGCCTGTCTGCTTTGGCCTTGATATAACCATTCTCAACGGCGATATCAGCACCCATTGCTCGCAGACCATCGATATGCAGATTTACCGGCCTTGAACCAATTGCACAACCACCGGGCAATGAAACCTCGGCGGTACCAAACTTAGTAAGCAATGGTCCAAGAACCAGGATCGAAGCACGCATGGTTTTTACCAAGTCGTAAGGTGCAACCTGACTGGTAATTGTTGTCGGATCAACCTCAATGGTCATCTTATCGCCAAGGGTAAGGTTTACCCCCATTCTGCCAAGAAGTTCCATGGTTGTTGTAATATCCTGCAAGTGGGGAATATTCCCGATTACTACCGGGCTATCTGCAAGCAAAGTGGCTGCTAGAATTGGCAGGGCTGCGTTTTTAGCTCCCGATATTCTAATCTCACCTTCTAGTGGCTTTCCGCCGCTAATTAATAGTTTATCCATTAAAAATCTTTTCGCACTGGTTAATTACACTATCTGACTAGAATACCTCTGAGGAGGCATTTATCATCCTGATGCAGTCAGATAACAAGAAATTCTTTCTACATAAATCAAATTTATTGAGAAGGGGGATTTTACGCTAAAACAGTTTGAAGATATAGCCTGTACTGCAACATCATTTCGAATAATGGAATACCATATGCTTAATTCAGGATTTGCCAATTTTTTCCAAGATCGAGGCGTGATTTGTTAAACAGATGTTGGGAAAATAGAAACAAAGCTAACTGCGATGCAACGGTAATACAAGCTCCAAACTACTAACACGAGCAATCGCACACAGTTGCTCGGGAATATTGTAATACCTGACTTCTTTCTTTTGCTTTTTTGACTCTCTTACCCATTCAATCAAAAGAGCCAAGCCAACACTATCTACCCTTTTGACACCGCTAAAATCAATCTCCAAAACTTCTGAAGATTTTATCAATGGGTTTACAAGGCCCCTGGTGATATTCACGGTTTCAACATCCATCTCACCAAACAGGTTATATCTTCCTGCTTGCTGAGCTTTTTCAATCCAAACAGGGGCACCGTTTGCTGCGCTTGAAAGGTCAGAGTTGGCATCAACTGATGAAGCAGGCTCACAATCACCAGTTGCACAGCAGTTATCTACCGTGCTTTCCTGCTTAACTGTTTTTGTTGTTTCTTCCTGCATTCCAATACCTATTTTCAGACCATCTTTTTTTAATGCACCAGTTTTTTAAACAGGTCTAGTGGCTTATTTTTCTTTCTTCTCAATATCTACAGGCTTGGCATCTTTTTCTGCCTCACCAGTTTTAAGCTTGTCAATCAAACCAGATACACCTTTCTTTTTAGCTATTGAGGAGAATGTTGTCCTGTAGTTTGCAATTAAGCTAATGCCATCAACAAGAATATCGTATACCTTCCACAGAGACTTTTTATTCTTTCTAAGCTTGAATGCTATTGGAACCTTAGGGCCATCGGTACGCTCAATCTCCATACGTATAGAGACCTTTTTGGACTTCGCATCATGCTTATATGGAAAATAATTTACTTTATAATCAACAAACTCTGGCAATGAACCAGCATAGGTTTTAATTAACAGATCCCTAAAAAGCAGAGTAAATTCTTTTTTCTGTTCTTTGCTCATTTTGCGCCAGTATTTCCCAACTACCCAACGCGACATAACTACAAAGTCCACACTAGGAATGACCAGCTCTTCTACCAATTCTTTAACTCGCGAAGAAGGCAGGTCTTTCCCTTCATTTTCAGCGCGTTCTTTTTTTATTGCATCGAAAAGAGAATCAACTGTTGTCCGTACCAGTTCATTTGGCATAGCTGTTTGTTTTGGAGCCATCTCATCAGCAAAAACTGCTGTTGAAAACAGCATGACAAAGGCCATAAATATAGACTTACTCATCAGTATGTTTTTAACCATCGTTTTACTCCTCACCTTCATCTGCTGTCTGGCTAAACAGGAACTCACCAATAACTTTCTCAAGTACAATTGCTGACTGTGTTATATCAATTTCGCTACCCTCTTCCAGGTAATCTTCTGCCCCGCCCGGATCTAAACCAATATATTGCTCACCTAATAAACCGGCAGTAAAGATACTGGCTGAAGTATCCTCAGGAAGTTTATCGTACTGTTTTTCAAGTGCCATTATAACTACTGCTTCATATATATCCTGGTCATAAGATATAGAAACAACCTCACCAATTTTGACACCGGAAATGGTAATTGGTGCTCGTGGTTTTAAACCGCCAATATTGGTAAATTTGGCACTAACAGAATATGTATTTTCGCTGGTACTGTGACTCAGACTACTAACCTCATAGGCAAGGAATACCAAACCTGCAATACCTATAAAGGCGAATATTCCCACCCAAACTTCCATCAATTTCGATTTTTGCATTTATATTTCTCCGTACATCAATGCTGTAAGCACAAAGTCAAGCGCCAGTATTGCCAGTGATGCGTACACTACTGTCTTGGTAGTTGCTCTACTTACCCCTTCAGATGTTGGCACAGCATCATATCCCTGATATAAAGCTATCCATGTGGCTACAAAACCGAATGCGATGCTTTTAATTACACCATTCATAACATCAGAAGAAAAACTAACCTTATCCTGCATTTGCGACCAGAACGCGCCTTCATCTATTCCCAGCAGGTCAACCCCAATAAGGTGACCACCAATAATACCCAAAGTACTGAAGGTGATAGCAAGTATAGGCATCGATATAATACCAGCCATAAACCTTGGAGCTATCACCCTTTTGATGGGATCTATCGCCATCATTTCCATACCTGAAAGCTGTTCCGTTGCCTTCATCAGCCCGATTTCAGCAGCGAGGGCTGAACATGCTCTACCACTAAAGAGTAAACCCGATACAACAGGGCCAAGTTCTCTAACGAGAGATATTGCGTTTAATACACCAAGCGAATTTTCTGCGCCAAACTTCAATAATTCATAATACAGCTGCAAGGCCAATACACCGCCAACAAACATCCCTGAAACAATTATTATTATCAAAGACAGAACTCCAACCATATAGATCTGTTTGGTCAGTAATAACGGACGAACCAATACACTTGGAATTCCAAGGATAATATGAAACAGGAATATGTGGCTACGACCTAGCCTTTGGAAGGCATGCTCAAGCACATGCCAGAAGGCGTGAATCAAATACTGTACCGTGTTACTTAACATTTCTGGTCACTCTTATTCCGTTTATTTTTTCCGCATTTCCTTTTACAAGCATCTACCTGAATCAGCTGTAAGTATTAAACTAGCTATGAACACCATACAGATCCTGAGCGTAGTCTACAGCCGGGAACTGGAATGGTACTGGCCCGTCTGGCATTCCATACATAAATTGCTGAACCCACTGCGAAGTAGACTTTTTAAGCTGTTCCGGAGTACCGTGTTCAATGATCTTACCTTCAGACAGTACACAAATTTCGTCTGATATCGCTGCAGTTTCTTTAACATCGTGCGAAACCACTACCGATGTCATTCCAAGGGCATCATTCAGCAGGCGAATCAACTGTACCAGTACACCCATTGAGATTGGGTCCTGCCCAGTAAAAGGCTCATCATACATAATCATCATTGGGTCAAGCACAATTGAGCGTGCCATAGCTACCCTGCGTGACATACCGCCGGAAAGCTCCGAAGGCATCAGATCTCTCGCTCCGCGCAACCCAACTGCATGAAGTTTGGTAAGCACAATATCGCGAATCATGCTCTTTTTTAATTTTGTGTGCTCTCTTAATGGGTATGCGACATTATCAAATACTGACAAATCAGTAAGCAATGCACCGCTTTGAAATAGCATTCCCATCTTTTGTCTTAACTTGTACAGCTTAGCCCTACTAAGCTTATGCACATCGTGCCCTGCAACCTTGATAGTTCCTGAATCAGGCTGTAGCTGGCCGCCGATTAACTTTAATAGCGTGGTTTTTCCTGTACCACTTGGGCCCATAATTGCAGTAACGCATCCACGACGAATATCAATATCAACACCGTCAAAGATCTTCCGCTCACCACGGGAAAAATGCAGATCTCTGATCTCGATCAAAATATCGCTTGTTTCATCAATCTTGAAACTCATAGATTGCCCAAAAGACCCCTTAATTATTATAACCGTATTAAACTGCTGAAAGCGGAATACGTCAACTAGATGTAGGCTATCTAACCCAGGCGTTCACTAATTCCATTAGCAATTTTTATGTTATCCAGCCTTTAAAATATAAACCATATATCTGCGTTATGGTAGAAAACAGTTTAATTTTTTTCATTCGATCCGCTAGTCATAGCGATATCTATTTTTTTACAACTATTTCCACTGGTCATGAAAACGTAATATTAAATATATAGGCTCATTAGCCTTATAAAATATCTACCATTATTAATATTGGAATTTCGACCATGAGAAAAGTTTCGTCCTCCCTTTCTGCTATCATATTTACTGCGTTGTTAGTATTTATTTCATCAACCGCCTACTCTGGTGATTCGTCAAAATCTCATAAAAAAGGTTATGACCATATATCTGGCGCATCCAAGATAGCGCGAAAGAAAACCATGCCTCCCAAAAGTGATGACTACCAGGTATTTAAGATCGACGGCGTCAAAAACTACATCGTAAAATATGATGAAAAAATGTACCGCGGTGGCGAGATGCAAACACTCGCAGGAGCCAAAGCTCTTAAGAAGCTTGGAATCAAAACCATTGTTTCGATTACCCCAACCGATGAAGAGCGCAAGATGACGAAAGAGCTTGGTCTCAACCTAGTCGAGTTAGAGTTTCACAAAACAACCGGTGTCTCACCCGAGCAGCTGAAACAGTTTCTGAAAATGGTTCACAACGAAGACGGTCCATTTTATGTTCACTGCCACGGCGGCAACCATCGTGCGGGCATACTGGCAAGTGCCTACAGAATGCATGAGCTGAAATGGTCTAAAGAGAAAGCGCTACTAGAATTTGGCTTTCTTGGAGGTAGTTTGAAAGATGACTACATCATGATTGAGTCAATCACAAAAACACCATAATAAAAATATGTCATCAAATTAGTTAGGCTTCAGTTTCCTGAAGCCTATATTATTGTAAACAATCAACTATTAACTAACTTAAAACAGATAACTATTGGTTAGTACGCATATAACAGTTAACATATCCATTTTTAACGGTATGCTTTATTAGCGGCATATCTTTTTTAAACAGGTAAGCAATGGATATTG
This sequence comes from Gammaproteobacteria bacterium, assembly GCA_004796365.1. GTDB lineage: Bacteria > Pseudomonadota > Gammaproteobacteria > QZLD01 > QZLD01 > QZLE01. The sequence continues at coordinate 18,115 of QZLE01000049.1, forward strand.
TTCTTTATATTGGCTCATTATTAGTTGGCTTTGTCCTTTTGGCCTGGAGTGCTGACCGGTTCATTGCAGGGGCTAGTAATATTGCCCGCAGCTTAAGCGTATCGCCTCTGATAATCGGCATTACGGTAGTTGGCTTTGGTACATCAGCACCGGAAATCCTGGTTTCCGCAATGGCTGCTTTACAAAATAACCCAGGCATTGCAATCGGTAATGCAATTGGGTCGAATATTACCAATATCGCCCTAGTAGTTGGCTTTACAGCCGTAATAATCCCTATTGCGGTGAGACCACAAATAATCAAGCGCGAAATGCCAATGCTATTTATCATTATGGCTATCTGCTTGTTATTTTTTCTTGATCTCCAGCTTACCCGTACTGAAGGTATTATATTTTTAGTTTTACAAATCGCTGTACTTGCCTGGGCTGTACATATAAGCCGCAAAGAAAAGGACCACAGCGCAGAAGAACTAGCCGATGACCAGGTAAAGATGCCTTTAGGCAAAGCAATATTCTGGCTCATAATCGGCCTGGCATTGTTACTCGGCAGTTCCAAAATCTTAGTATGGGGGGCAGTAAATATTGCGCAGCTATTTGGTGTTCCCGAACTGGTAATCGGCCTTACCATTGTTGCACTTGGCACCAGCCTGCCAGAACTTGCAGCATCTATTACATCTGTTAAGAAAAATCATCCAGACATTGCTATCGGCAATATTTTAGGCTCAAACATCTTCAATATTCTTTCAGTATTAGGAACTGCGTCTGTTATCACTTCAGTTGAACTGGATAATCAGGTGCTTTATCGTGATTTTTTGATAATGACAGTTCTGACTATACTACTACTAGTTTTTTCATACAGGTTCGGAAAACAAAGCGGAACCATAAACCGGCTCGAAGGGATCGGGCTACTATGTGTTTACTGCGGATACCAGGCTATGCTTTTCCTAAAAATTGGAGCTTAATTACGGTTTTATTCATGACAGAAAATCAATTAGTTAATAATGCAATAAAGGCCCTTGAAACTGAATCAGAGGCGATTACCAACCTAATTCCCAGAATTGGTGACGATTTCATCAAGGCATGCGAAATTATTCTTACCTGCACAGGAAAAGTCATAGTAACTGGAATGGGCAAGTCAGGCCACATTGGCTGCAAGATCGCCGCCACCCTCGCCAGCACTGGTACACCTGCATTTTTTGTACACCCAGCAGAGGCCAGCCACGGTGATCTTGGAATGATAACCAAAGATGACGTGGTACTTGCAATATCAAATTCCGGAGAAACCGACGAGATCCTGACCATTATCCCCATGTTTAAAAGGATCAACACCTCCTTGATAACCATGACCGGAAACATTAACTCTAGCCTGGCAACAGCTGCAGATGCCAATTTGGATATCAGCGTTGAAACTGAAGCTTGTCCTCTTAACCTTGCTCCAACCTCAAGTACCACCGCCACCCTTGCAATGGGAGATGCAATTGCTGTTTCCCTATTAAAAGCAAAAGGGTTTACTGAAGACGACTTTGCCATGTCGCACCCTGGTGGGAAACTGGGGCGCAAACTTCTTCTTACCGTTGAACAACTTATGCATACTGGCGACCTGGTTCCTTCTGTAAAGAAGGACGTACTGCTACGAGACGCGCTGATGGAGATGACCAAAAAAGGGCTTGGTATTACTGCTATTACAGACACCAAAAACAATGTATTAGGCATCTTTACCGATGGCGACCTTAGAAGAATTCTGGACAAAGAAATCAGTGTCCACAATACAATTATCTCAGATGTAATGACCCCCAACTGCATAACCGTCACCAAAAATATGCTTGCTGCTAAAGCACTGGCAATAATGGAAGGAAAAAAGATCAACGCCCTTCTCGTAGTTGATGAATCTAATAAACTTATTGGCGCACTGAATATGCACGACATGCTAAAGGCTAAGGTGGTGTGACATGAGCGATATAAAAGCCATTGCACAAAACATAAAACTATTAATCCTGGATGTGGACGGTGTTTTAACCGACGGCAAAGTTTATTTTGGAGAGAGCACAGAAGAACTTAAAGCGTACAATATAAAAGATGGTCTAGGAATGCGCCTACTTATGGATAATGGAATTGAGATCGCCATTATCACCGGTAGAAACTCCAAATCCGTTGAAATCCGAATGGCAGGCCTTGGAATTAAACACCTGTATCAGGGCAAACTGGCCAAGCGCGAATCATATGAACAGTTAATCGACAAACTGAAACTTTCACCGGATGAAGTTGCCTATATTGGAGATGACTTAATCGACTTACCGGTAATGACCAAGGTCGGACTTCCGATTGCAGTTGCAGATGCACACACCAAATCTAAAGAGGTAGCCAAAATTATCACCACAAACACAGGCGGTAACGGGGCAGTACGTGAAATTTGCGACCTGATTCTTGAAGCCCAAGGAAAACTTGAAGCAATATATTCAAAATTTTTAAATGACTAGAGCAAAAAAAACGCATATAAATCTTATTGTACTGCTATTTGTAACAATAGCCTTTGCGGTAATTGTTCAGCACTATAGCGCAAAAGAGAACACTAATCAGAAAACCAAAACAGATACAAAACGCCCTGATTTTTACCTAAGTAAAGCAATAACCAGAGTGATGGATAAAAGCGGAAAAAAACACTACGAACTTACCACAGAAAGAATTTCCCATAATCCAAATACCAATGAATCCAAGCTTTTCAAACCAAAAATAACAACAGAAAACAAAAACAGTACAAAATGGCAAATTACCTCGGACAAAGGCACGCTGCCAGATCACCAGGAGCATGCAATCTTGACCGGAAATGTTGTGACAAAAAAGTTTAGCCTACCAGTTATTAGCAATGAGAACTCAATACCTGCAGATCTGACAGCCACAACAGACCAGCTTATTTACGACACTAAGAAACAGAAAATTATTTCGCAAGGGAATGTAACCATTAACACCAGTTCTTCACTAGTAACCGGAAATGAAATGGTCGCTGATATACCTACTGATACAATGGAGATCACTACGAATGTTAAAGCCAATATTACACCTAAAAATTAGCGCTATGTACAAAAGCCTAATATTTATTGCCTCTGTATTTTTGGTTCTAGCACTACATGCAAAACCCCTATATGCCCTTTCAACAGATAGTGAACAACCAATTGAAATTTCAGCAGATAAGGTTCAAATTGATAATATAAAAGGGCAAAGCATCTATAGCGGCAATGTGGAGCTATCACAAGGCTCACTGCATATTACAGGGTCAAAATTAATCGTAAAAACATCGGCAAGCGGTGAGCTAACCAGAGCAGATGCATACGGCTTACCAGCTACACTTACTCAACAACCTGAAAACAAGGAACTGATAGACGCAGAGGCTGAACACATCGTAATAACATATGACAATGACCAGGAAGTCATTCTCAACACCAAAGCAATGCTGACCCAGGGAGCAAATAAATTCTTTGGTGACAAAATCAGATATATAGTCGCAACTGACCAAGTGATAGCAGACAGCCAGAAAAACAAACGCGTCAAGGTTGTGATTTCACCACAACCATCAAAGCAAGATCAGAACAATAACACCAAAACCACTGAGGAAGATCAATGAGCACGCTAAAGGCCAGCGCAATCAAAAAGAGATACAATTCCAAGATTGTTGTTGATGGCGCATCTTTCCAAATCAGTACCGGCGAAGTCGTAGGTCTGCTTGGCCCCAACGGCGCCGGCAAAACCACAAGTTTTTACATGCTTATCGGACTTGTTCCTTGCGATGAAGGGACTATCACCCTGGATAATCAGGATATAACCCACTATCCCATCCATAAAAGAGCGCGTATGGGATTGGGTTACCTGCCACAAGAGGCATCAGTTTTCAGAAAACTTACCGTCGAAGATAACATCTACTCCATCCTGGAACTGCGCAAAGATATAGACAAAGAGCAAAAGCAAGAAAAACTCGAAACCTTGTTGGAGGAGTTTAATATCGAGCACTTACGCGAGCAAGCCGGCATAAGCCTATCTGGAGGAGAAAGACGCCGCGTTGAGATCGCCCGAGCACTTGCAATGGAGCCTAAATTTATATTTCTGGATGAACCGTTTGCTGGTGTTGACCCAATCTCCGTAGGTGATATTCAACAGATCGTAACCCACCTCACCGATCGAGGCATTGGCGTATTAATCACCGACCACAATGTACGCGAGACTCTGGGCATTTGCCAACGCGCCTATATCCTAAATAAAGGACACGTAATTACCGAAGGTGATGCCGACCATATCTTAAGCCATCAGTCAGTGCGAGATACCTATCTGGGTGAGAATTTTAGTTTATAACCCCAAATTTTCAGATTGTTTTTACAAAAACAGGACGCACTCGATATTTTTAAATAAATTGGCATCAATTTTGCTGGACGAATCGAAATCATGCGGTAGACTTATCTGTAAGAAAGATTGTTACGGATTTACTACAACAACACATGAAACCATCGATTCAGCTCACAATTGGCCAAAGCCTTACAATGACCCCACAGTTGCAGCAAGCGATAAAGCTTTTGCAACTTTCCACCCTTGAGCTAGAACAAGAAATTCAAGAAACCCTGGATTCCAATCTGATGCTGGAAAAGGTTGATGCCGATACATCCAATATGGAGAGTGAAGCAACACCAGAGGCAAAACAGGAACAGGAACAAACTGCAGCCAATGAAGACAAACAAGACACTGATTCACAGATTCCTGATGAACTAGCCGTAGATGCTGGCTGGGACGATATTTATGATGGCAGTACCTCTTATAGCGCACCATCAGCTGAAGACTACTCTGACCTTTTTGAAAACCAGTCCGGTTCTGGAGAAACACTTCAGGAACAACTTCTATGGCAGATGGGTCTATCGCGCTTTTCGAAAACAGATGAGATAATTGCAACCACGCTTATCGACTCTATAGGTGATGATGGTTATCTTATGCAGCCTCTAGAGCAGATTCATGAAGGAATCTGCGAGCAATATCCAGAATCAGAGATTGAGCTAGATGAAGTTGAAGCCGTATTAAAACAGATTCAGAACTACGACCCTATTGGTGTTGCTGCCAGAGACTTGCAAGAGTGTTTATCAATCCAGCTCAATGCATTACCACAAGATACAAAATGGCTTCCAGAAGCCAAAAAATTGCTGAGCAACTATCTTAATTTGCTTGGAACAAGGCAATTCACAACATTGATGCGTAGACTCAAGCTTTCTGAGGATGAGTTAAAAGAGGTAATCGAGCTTATTCAGTCTCTAAATCCGCGTCCGGGTGCACAGGTTACCCCATCTTCAACACAATACGTGGTACCAGACGTATTTGTTTTCAAGAAGAGTGGGCAATGGGTGGTAGAGCTAAATCGCGATGCCCTGCCTAAAATTAGAATCAACAGTGCATATGCTGGGCTGGTTAAACGCGGAGACAACAGCGCAGATAATACCTACCTGAAAACCCATCTGCAGGAGGCCCGCTGGTTTTTAAAAAGTGTACAAAGCAGGCACGAGACCTTGTTCAAGGTTGCCAGCAGCATCTTAAACAAGCAAGTAGATTTCTTCGAATACGGTCCGGAGGCTATGAAGCCACTTATCCTGCGAGAAATCGCTGAAGAAGTTGATATGCATGAATCAACTATATCCAGAATTACTACACAAAAATATATGCATACCCCAAGAGGAGTATTTGAGTTCAAATATTTCTTCTCAAGCCATGTTTCCACAGTTTCAGGCGATGATTTCTCTGCAACTGCGATTCGTGCACGCATAAAAGCGCTGGTTGAAAATGAGCCACCACAAAAACCACTCAGCGATAGTAAAATTTCTCAGATACTAAAAGATGAAGGGATCAATGTCGCGAGAAGAACCATCGCCAAATATCGCGAATCGATAAACATCCCTCCTTCTAATGAAAGAAGGCGTCTGGGGTAAATAACGCTCCTCTTGCAAGCATTTTTTCAACACAAAATCACAATATTATTATATATTCGCGACTGCGAACAGCTTATTCCTTTACTTTTCAACACCTTAAAATAACACCGTCATAAAACTGAAAAAAACCAGCAATATTACTAGATTTTTACAAAAAAAAGAACTAATTTATAAGTAACAGTAAAAAAATTAATGGTTACGGCCATTAGTTAACAGAAGAACGAGGCGCAAATTGATAAAATACTATCTAATACCAGAGAGAATGAAGTCAATTAATGCTAATCGTCATAAGAATTATAAGTTTTCTTCAACCGTTTTTTCAGTCCGTTAAGAACA
>QZLE01000043.1 GCA_004796365.1 Gammaproteobacteria bacterium
CACCAATAACAAATGTAAATACTAATGTTTTAGTCATAACTATCCCCTTAAAAACAGTTTCAGCAGTATGTTTTTTAAAAGCATTTAATAGTGACTTAATCATAATGCACTCCTTAAAATCTAATCCTGTGTTAGGTATTATGACTGGAGTGTTTGAGGGTAGTTTATATGAATCATTTAAACTTAATTATCGAAAAAACTGAATATAGTGAAGCCGAGGTATAGTGTAAAATATACCCCGGTTAGTATGATATCTATAAAGTCTACAGCTTGTTGTTAACAACTAATAAATAGTTAAGCCAGTTCCAAAATTTCAGAAATTGCCTCTTTAGGATATATCTGATCTATTCCCCACATTGTTGCCAGGCCGAATGCGTTATCTGCTAAATCAGAAATGCCTTCTCTTGGAATATTAAGCTCTTCAAGGGTAATTGGAGCACCTATCTTCCTGAACCATTGTTCTATGTATTATGGTTTCAATTTTTAGGGGTGGTTACAACTCCCTAAAAAATGCTTCTAACCGATATTTGGCAATATTATATACTGAATAGTTTTTCAATTTGCTATTACTACATATAATAAAAAAATCCCCACCATTTGGCAGGGATTTAGTTAGTGGCATCTTACTTAAAATATTTAGCTACTAAATAAGAGACGCAAGGTATTATTACCAGTAACTTCCATATAGTTCTTCTTCCTCTGCAGTCATGTAACTATCATCACTTGTTTGAGTGTTAGTAGTAGTCTCTATTGCAGGAGTGTTTATAAGCTCGATTTGTTTAGATGAAGTGAACAGCTGTAAACCAAAGTGACCATATGCATATGTAAAACTGTCAATTTCACCATCAATTTGGCTACTGTGGCTTCCATTAACTAAGCATACGCCTGTTCCGCATACAATCTCATCCATATAACTTTTCATTGAATACACTTTGTCAGCTATCTTATTATTTTCAAGAGAATCTAATAGCGGGCTGCTAATAGATAGTCCGCTAGAACCGCATGTAGAGCTCCATACATTGAATGGATATACACCGCAAGACCAAAGTCCTTTCCAAGCTCCTGCAATTCCAACAAAAGTATCAATTTTATTTGCAACATCAAGCTTAATAATTTGTTGTGCAGCAAGGGTAACTCCCATTGAATGTCCAATAATATCGACTTTTCCAGTGCACGATGTATTTACAGCAGCTTCAATAGCATCACGAACTGGATACTCTTCAGAACCACTATGGTTATTGCAAGAAGGACAGAATTTACTTCCCCAATCTGGACGAAATATTTGATCTTCATAGTATCCGTCGCTCATTAGCTTTTGATATGTATTGTTCCAGTCAGATGGCTTTCCTGTATTACCATGAACAAGAACTACTGCATCTTTACACTCTTCAGCAAAAGATGTAACCGAAATTACAGAAAAAAGTACTGCTGCAACTAGTTTGATTAGATTGGAATAACACTTTGAAATATTCATAGCACACACCTTTTAAATTTAGATAAATAATTAAGTATGTATATTTATACATATAAAGATGGTTGCGTAATATGAAATACTTCACAAATATTAGCGACAGCTAATATGGTAATGGTATTATTTGGCGAATTATGCGCCAAGGTTCTCATTATTTTGGAATTTTTAGATTCTCAATTCAGCTCAAAAGATTCTAGCAGTTCATGATTAAATTCTATATTAGAAAACAATTATATTGACACAGTAGGTGCTTTTGGTTAGCATGATGCTGCACTGCACAATTAATTTTGTGTGCTTGTTAAGTATATTAGTTTTATTTTTGAAGTTGTTATTTTCAAGTTGATTCAGTTGGTTAACTTTGCTAAGCAGGGTAGTAATAACTGAGTTAACCTCCTATGATTTTAGTATTAGTTTCTAGGTGGACTCTCTATATGAAAAAACTAAAGGCAATAGTCTTGTGTTTATTTTTTTTGCTATATGCTGGGCAGGCAATGGCGAATAATATTGATGTTAGCATTGGCATTAATCACTTTTCTATAGGAAGTCAGTTGAAATTTTATAAAGATGAAACTGGTGGTCTAAGAGCTGAAAATATTATTGGTAATACTAAAATTGATTGGAAAAAAATCAATAATGATGTACCTAATTTCGGTTTTGATAACTCAAACTTTTGGTTTATTTTGTCTTTGGTGAATTCTTCAAAAATAGAATCAAAAAGAGTAATTGCCATAGATTATCCACTATTAGATCAAATCGATGTTTATGCTTATTCCAAGAATAAACTTATTAAGCAATATAGATCAGGTGATAATGTTGCTTTTAATAATAGGCCAATAAGGAGTCGTTTATTTGGATTCCCCATCGAAATCCCAGCTAATGACGAGCTAACAATACTGCTCAACATGAAAACAGAGGGGGCGGCACAACTACCAATTGATATTCTGGAAGAATCTGAATTTCATGATAATTATCATAAGAGTGTAATTCTAGAAGTAATCTTTGTTGGGGCTGTTTTAGGTATCGCAATTTACAACTTAATGCTTTATTTATCAATTCGTGAGTCAAACGTCAGTTATCTTTATTATATTGGGTATGTACTTTCATATTGCATGCTGCATCTAACATTTAGAGGGATTGGATATCAGTGGGTTTGGCCGTCATATATCGGAGTAAATGAGACGATTTTCTTCATTTGTCTGTGCAGTACCGTTATTTTTTCATTACTTTTTAGTAATGAGTTCCTTGATCTAAAGAATGAACGAAAATGGTTATATAAATTAACATCACTTATTTTAATCATAGTGTTTGTAGCATTATTAAGCTCTTTTTCATTCAGCTATTCTTTTAAAGTGCAGTTCTTAGTTGTTATCGTAATTTTGGCGTCAATTATCATGTTCTATGCAGGTATAACCCAGTGGGTAAAAGGCAGTCGTGCGGCCAAGATATATTCAATAGCTTGGGTTGTTTTTCTGGTAGGAGCCCTTCTTATCGGATTAAATAAGTTCGGTATTATTCCTAGAACATTTATAACTGAGTACGCAACACAAATTGGTACAACTCTAGTTGCTTTCCTTCTTTCCCTTGCTCTTGCCGAAAGGATAAATGCGGCCCAGAAAAAAAACATGGAGCTACAAAAGATGTCACTTGATATCCAGCGAAAGGCAAATGACGAGCTTGAAGAAAGAGTGCAGTCCCGTACACGAGATTTAGAAAAAGCCCTAAATGAATTATCCATTGCAAATGTTGAGCTAAATAATTTACGAACTATTGATTCACTAACTCAAATCAATAACCGGACATTTTTTGATGAAACGATATATAAGGAGTGGAAAAGGGCATCTCGAAGCCATCAAACTTTATCATTAATGATGATAGATGTTGATCATTTTAAACCTATAAATGATACCTACGGTCATCTAGCAGGTGATGAGGTATTAAAACAAATCGCACAAATTATCTCGCTAACTGTAAAACGACCAAGTGATACTTTAGCCAGGTATGGCGGAGAAGAGTTTTCGATTATCTTACCTCATACTGAATTTGAAGGAGCTATGGCACTTGCAGAAAGAATTCGTAGTGTATGTGAACAGAGCGAATTGATTGCCCATAACACAAAACTATCTGTGACAATTAGTATTGGTGTTTCATCGATCTTAAATTTTGATACTAGTAACTATGAAATATCAGATCTTGTTGATTTTGCTGACAAGGCTCTATACCAGTCGAAGCAAAAGGGAAGAAATCAAGTGAATGGAAGTATATTAGGTGAACAAAAGGACTCATAGAGAAAGATATTTTATGTTTCTAATAAATATGAAAAGTTTAAAAATAATTGCATTTACGATATCTAGCTTTGTTTCTATATGCGTATACGCTCAGGATTATAATGGTTGGAGCTGCTCAAACTCTATTGAAGTTATGTGCAGCAATAGAGGTTGTGGTGTTGGGCAGGGAGATGATTTTACTCCAGTTGATGTTGCTTTAGATAACGATGGTATAATGAGTATTTGTGCATACACCGGTTGCTGGAGCGGTAAAGGCTCTGTTCATAATGATGGTAATTTCACTATTTTTAGTGGTAAAAACTTTAAATTTTCAAATGCTCCTAACTCAGAAGATTCTGAAGATATTATTGTGGTAATAGATAAGCGAGACAATGTAGCTGTGATGAAAAATAGCGTGTTTTCTCAGCCGTTAATTTGTAAAAAAATCATTCTCAAAAAGTGAATCGCCTGCTTTTATTTACTATGCAAAAAGGGCAGGCTTACATAGCGCTCGCCGGTATCTGCGAATATCAGTACAATCAACTTACCCTTATTTTCAGGTTTCTTTGATATTTCTTCGGCTGCCTTCACTAAAGCTCCAGATGAAATGCCGCACAGAATTCCTTCTTCTTGAGCGATTTTTCTGGTGTATTCAAGTGCATCATCATCACTTATAGGGATTACGCTATCAATCAATTCGGTATCTAAAATTTTTGGTACAAATCCAGCTCCAATACCTTGAATGACATGCTGGCCGGGTTTCCCGTTTGAAAGTACAGCGCAGCTTTGTGGTTCAACACCAATGATTTGAATAGTGTGGTTAATGCGTTTTAGCTCTCTAGCAACGCCGGTTATAGTGCCGCCAGTACCTATTCCTGAAATAAAGATGTCTATCTTGCCGTCTGTATCGCGCCAAATCTCTTTGGCTGTAGTTCTGGTGTGAACCTCACTATTGGCTGCATTTTCAAATTGTTGTGGGATAAAAACATTGTCATGCGTTTTGGCAATCTCATGCGCCTTATCAATTGCGCCCTGCATTCCAAGAGATGCATCTGTGAGCTCCAGTTCCGCACCAAATGCGCTAAGTAGCCTTTGGCGATCTTGAGACATTGCGTCGGGCATTACTATAATAGTTTTATACCCCTTAACTGCGGCAATCCATGCCAGGCCGATACCGGTATTGCCTGATGTTGGTTCGATAATAGTTGTGGTCTTATTTATAAGACCTTTTTCTTCAGCATCTTCTATCATGCTAAGGGCTGTTCTATCTTTAATGCTGCCGCCGGGATTAAACTGTTCCAGTTTGGCAATAATCTCCACGCCTGTTTTGTCGGATATCTTATTTAATCTGACAAGGGGGGTATTTCCAATCAGGTCTGTTAGTTTATCGGCGATTTTTTTCATTGTTGTTCCCTAATGATGAGCCTTAAATTGAAAAATTTACAGCTTTCTTATCCCCAAGCATATCTGCAAGTGTAATTTCTGTAAGGTGCTCGTTCACCTTGTTATCGAGGTTTTGCATTACTGTAAGAATAGTTGAATTTTTCGGAATATTCTTTTGGGCAGAAAATCTGTTAATACCTTCCAACGCGTCAATAATTCTGTCTAATTGAATTTGATCCGGTGTTGTTGCAAGTGTGTAGCCGCCATTTTTGCCTCTGGTGGCATCAATAAGACTTGCTTTACGCAATGAGGAAAAAATTGCCTCTAGATATTTTTCCGAGATGTTTTCCTCTTTGGCAATGTTTTTAAGTAATACTGGGGATTTTTCTGCAGAAGCAAGATTGATTAGGGCTCTTAAACCGTAAACCCCTTTAGTTGAAAGTTTCATTGTGTATCCTTTTGTACTAAACCTATTAAACCTATCGACCAAATAGGAGTGTATAGTTTTTGACCCCTATATTAAAGTTATTCAAGTAGGATTTACTGAAATTGAGCACTATTTGATCGAAATCAATAGCTATATGAATGTAATAATGCTTATTGCATGTTAATTAGACTACTTATAAGATAGACTAAGCATGGAGTTGGTGCGTGTATTATGTGCTTACCTATGATTTGTTTTAGGTGGTTATGTGTTTGATAAAAAACGTAAAATATATGCCTATCAGAGAAAACCTATTTGGGGTATAGGTATTATGATGTATATTTAGTTGATTTTTGTTGATGCAAAAACATAAATAATCTATTTTGGCTATAGGCTAACTAAACAAATTGGTGGTTGCTATGAATATTACAAGCAAAGCAAACGGTTGTCTTAGAATCTTGTTGCGTATGGTTAACACGTTTCCTGATAAACCTGTTCATGCTGAAGAGCTTTCTAAAGAGCTTGGGATAACCATTAAATATATTCAGCAATTATTATTATTGCTAAAAAACGAAGGTCTTATCAATAGCAAAAAAGGCCCTAGAGGTGGCTATACATTGGCTGTAGATCCTGAGCAAATTGTGCTCGGCGATGCTTTGAGAAAGGTTGAAAGTCTATCTTTTCCACTTTCTACACTTGAAAGCGATTGTAAGTCAGAAGATGTATTTGACAAGATTTGGTGCGAGGTGGGAGAAGCAATCTCAGAAATTTTAGACTCTGTGAGCTTTGCTGAATTAGACGACATACAGCGGCAGTCACGAATGGGAAGCGCGCTTCAGTATTATATCTAATTGCATATACATTTTATGCAGGTTAGGTCTGCTCATAACTGGGGTGCGTAATCCAATTAAAATCAACGAAAGCAAAGTTATCAAATTATTAAATATATCTAAAAGGATATTATCATGAAAGAATTGCAATTCAGTACCAAGGTTTTACATGCTAAACCGAATAAAGATGATCCACACAGATCAATCCGATATCCGATTTACGCAACTGCCGCATATGACTATGCTTCATCACAGGATATCGAAGATGCATTTACTTCAAAGAAGATAGCGCATAGTTATTCCCGTATAACCAACCCGACGGTCGAATTTTTTGAGAAGAAGATTAATATTCTCGAAGGTGGCGTTGCTACAGTTGCGATGGCTTCGGGAATGGCAGCAATTACCAATACAATTTTTAACCTTGTATCCAGTGGTGAGAATATTGTTGCCTCTAAGTATTTGTTTGGGAATACTTATTCATTCTTTAAAAATACTCTCGCTAATCTAGGTATAGAGGTTAGGTTTGTTGATCACAGCGATTTTGAACAAGTAGATTCTGCATTTGATGATAAGACTAAGCTATTATTTGTTGAGACAGTAGCCAACCCACAAATTATTGTGGCTGACTTATCAAAGCTTGCTGATATTGCTCATAATAACGACGCAATTTTTGTCGTTGATAGCACGCTTACGACACCATACCTGGTGCATGCTAAAGATCACAATGTCGATGTGGTTATTCACTCTACTACTAAATATATTTCTGGTGGCGGAACTTCAGTTGGTGGAGTGGTAACTGATCTTGGTTCAGCTGATTGGACTAAATTCTCGATACTTTCAAAATTCCATCATCTAGGGAATATGGCTTTTACTGCGCGCCTTAGAAAAGAGGTGTACCGCAACATGGGGTCGGCCCTTTCACCAAATACTGCATATTTACATAGTTTGGGCTTGGAAACTCTTGCACTGCGTTTGCGCCAAAGTAGCCAGAGTGCTTTGAAGGTTTCGCAATATCTGCAAGAACATGATTCCGTAAAAACGGTTAATTATGCAGGTCTGATTAACGATAAATACCATAGCGTTGCAAGCCAGAGCTTTACTAAGAAGCTTTTTGGCGGACTATTAAGCTTTGAGTTGGCTGATAAAGAAACCAGTTATAAATTTATGGATAAACTGGAAATTATCAGACGTGCAACTAATTTGAATGACAATACGTCGCTGATAATTCATCCTGCCTCTACTATTTACTCTGAGTTTGATGCAGAAACGCGGAATGACCTTGATGTTTCTGATGGGTTGGTGCGATTATCTGTAGGGTTGGAAGATGCCGAAGATCTTATTGCAGATCTGGAGCAGGCATTAGGATCCTAGGAACTGTACTGTTATCAGCTTATAATTTTGTTTCGGTAAAGATTAAACTTGAGGTAATAATGGAATTAACTCCGGATCAGCTGGAAAGATACAACCGCCACATAATACTTGATAATGTCGGAATTGAAGGGCAGAAGAGACTTCTAAGCTCTAAGGTTTTGGTAATAGGTTGTGGTGGACTGGGCTCGCCAGTTCTTATGTATCTTGCTGCAGCTGGAGTTGGCACTATCGGTGTTGTTGATGGAGATGTAGTTGACTATAGTAATCTACAACGGCAGATTATCCACACCACTGCCAATATTGGCGCCCCTAAGGTTTTATCGGCAAAACAGACCATAACTGCCTTAAACCCTGATACAAAAGTTATTCCGATTGAAGATATTGTAACAATCGAGAATATTGCCTATATAATTGATGATTATGACTTTGTAATTGAAGCTACAGATAATTTTTCAGCGAAATTCTTAATTAATGATGCCTGCGTTTTGGCAAGTAAACCATATTCTCACGGTGGAATTCTAAGGTTTGAAGGGCAAACTACTACGGTAACACCGGGAAATGCTTGTTATAGATGTATATTTGAAGAACCTCCTGCAGCAGATGCTGTACCGGCATGTGACGAGGTTGGAGTCTTAGGGGCGATTCCTGGCGTAATTGGCACATTGCAGGCAACAGAGTGCCTAAAATATCTTCTTGGTGAGGGAGAGCTATTGCAGAACCGCCTGATGGTATATGATGCGCTAAAAGTCAGGTTTAGAGATATCAAGGTATTAAAAAACCCAGATTGTCCGCTATGTGGTGAAAATCCGATCATAAAGTCTATGGCTAACTATAAGCAGTACTTTTGTGAACTCAAATAGATGTGCACTTAATAAAGTCGATATTATGGTTGATCATAATATTCAAAGTTAATCTTCGATTTAATCTCATCTTCAAGATAGATCTTTTGGGGTATGATGGGGTCTAAATTCTAAGACAACTGTAGAATCAGCATTTTTTAATGCCAAAGGGGGTAATGATGGACAAGCAGACCCTGGTTATTTTTGCCAAACGCCCACAGGTTGGGCATGGAAAGCAGCGACTGGCTGCAGATATTGGTCCTGTTCCTGCTTTTGAAATAGCGCAGGAAATGTTTCAGTGTGCCCTTGATGATGCGAAAGAGTGGCAAAAACATGGACCTGTCGTTTTAGCTGTTGAATCAACCCATGATATCAACTGGGCAATGCAGCTCGGTTTTGAGTTTCATCTGATTATTCCCCAGATTGGTGAAAATCTTGGTCATAGGATCAACTTTATAGATCACAGTTTAAGACATGTTGGTCACAAGCAGATCTTCTATATTGGTACAGATGCACCAACTCTTGATACAGAGTTTTTTGATAAAGCACGTCAAATGCTCAATGACAATGATTTTGTCTTTGGCCCTGCTGAAGATGGCGGTGTTACTCTGATGGCTGGTAAGCATTCCTGGCCTAAACTCGACTTGTTAGACTGGAGTACGGATAAGGTTTCTGATCAGCTTCAGGCTGTGTGTAAGGGCAATAATTATTCAATAGGCATGTTGCCTGTCACATATGATGTGGATGTTTTAGCGGATCTGGAAAAGCTGGTGCGTGACCTTGCTAACGATCACCGTCCAAACCGTAAGAAGTTGCATGATCTGGTAGAGGCGGAACTGGATACGCTAGAGTTTTATTGATTTGTGTGAATTACTCCACCAAGTCGGATAATGTCTGGATACCTGCCTTAGTTGGTATGACGGTTGAAGAGAGCGGTGACGTCATACCATTTAAGGCAGGCATTAAGAAACGATGCTTGTTGCAAACTGAGCACAACAGCATATCCAGATAGAAATGTTGAGGGAATAGAATGAACAAAAAAATCATTATTGCATTAACCATCATTGCCATAAGTGCTTCATTTATTTTTCTTCCTGTCGAAGAATATATTGAGCTTTTCGTAGGTTGGGCTAATGAAAACCCTCTGATTTCATCAGTTGTCTACATGATCATCTACATAGCTGCCTGTATTTTTTTTATCCCTGGTTCAGTTATAACTCTGGTTGCTGGTTTCATATTCGGGCTTGTGCACGGGGTTATTTTGGTTTCCATTAGTAGCACAATTGGGGCAGTGCTAGCATTTGTAATTGGCAGAACTATCGCCCGTGATTGGGTGGGCAATATGATTAGTGAACAACCAAAATTTAAGGCGCTTGATTCAGCTATTGAGAAAAAAGGGTTTCTGGTTGTATTGCTGACAAGGTTATCCCCGTTATTTCCTTTTAATTTTCTTAATTATGCGTTTGGGCTAACTGGGGTAAGTTTAGGAAAATATTTTCTAGCTTCATGGTTAGGAATGATTCCGGGTACTATTCTTTATGTATATTTAGGTTCAATATCTAAAAATGTTGTTGATCTTGTTCAAGGAAATGTTGATTCTGGCTTAACCGGACAGATTTTGCTCGTGATAGGTTTGATTGCTACCGTTATTGTAACGGTGGTGGTAACACGAATAGCAAAACGTATGTTGAATGAACAGTTGCAAGAGTAGCACATTTTTACCGACTAATTGTTTTTACACTCAGGGATCTGAGGGTTTGCAAGGAAATTACTATGGACATAAACCACGACTATCCAGGCAAAGAATTTGATGACCAATGGAAACAGTTTGTCTTTCCAAAAAATTATGTTAACCCTGAACCAAAATCACGTTATCACTTGGTTGTGATTGGTGCCGGACCAGCAGGATTGATTACGGCAATAGCTGCAGCAGGTCTTGGTGCAAAAGTTGCCTTGATTGAGAAAAATGCAATGGGTGGAGACTGCCTTAATGTTGGTTGTGTTCCTTCCAAGGCTCTTATTCATCAGGCAAAAATTTCTAAGTGCATGGGTGAAGATACTCAAAATGCACACTTATCTCCGCTGCTTTTTAGTCAGGCAATGTCATGGGTGCGTGAGGTTAGATTTGATATCTCAGAGCATGACTCTGTGAAGCGTTATACCGAGGCAGGAGTGGATGTGTTCCTTGGTGATGCAAAATATGCTGATGAGCAAACAATAGTTGTTGGTGATAAACAACTTAATACAAAAAAGAGTGTGATTTGCACGGGTGCCAGGGCTTCAGTAATACCTTTTGAAGGGTTAGAAGATACAGGTTATTTAACAAATGAAAATGTATTCGATATCAAAGATAGACCTGAGTCAATTGCACTTATTGGTGCTGGTCCAATTGGTTGCGAATTGGCACAGGCATTTAATCGCTTAGGGACTAAAGTTTATTTGCTCGATGCTGCTTCAAGAATATTGCCACGGGAGGATATAAGAGCCAGCGAAATTCTATCGGAAGTTCTTTTGGAAGAAGGTGTAGTGGTTAAAACTGGTGCTAATATTCAAAAGGTTTTTAAAACTGATTCGAAAAAAGCTATTAGCTTTGATAATAATGAAACCATAGAGATTGATGAAATTGTATGTGCCTTGGGGCGCTTGCCGAATATTGAAGGTCTGGAACTGGATAAGATAGGTGTTGAAACTGATCCGAGAGCCGGTATTAAGGTAAATGATAAGTTGCAGACATCTAACCCGAAAATCTATGCTGCAGGTGATATTTGTTCATTATACAAATTTACTCATAATGCTGATGCTCAGGCGCGCATAGTTGTACAAAACGCTCTTTTTATGGGGCGTGCAAAAACTAATAACATGGTTATTCCTTGGTGTACATACACCGATCCTGAAGTCGCACATGTTGGATTAACTAAAGTTGATGCAAAGAAGCAGCAGATTAATTGCGAAGCTATAATAGTGAACCTGTCTGATCTTGATAGATCAAAGACAGATAACAAACATATTGGGTATGCAGAAGTTCTAATTGGTAAGAAAGGCAAAATTCTAGGTGCAACGATTGTTGGTGAGGGTGCAGGGGAGTTGCTCGCTCCTATAACTATTCTTATGTCCAATAATTTAGGAATTCGGGCATTGGATAAATCGATTATGCCGTATCCGACTCGTTCAGAATACTTAAAAAGAATTGCTGATGAGTATAATCGAAAGAAGCTGACGCCTTTAGTAAGTAAAATATTTAGGATTTGGTTCAAACTTACGGGTTAAAGATTGAAAACAATATCTGTAATAATACCAGTCTACAAAGACCTACCAGCCTTAAAAAGGCTTATTGGTATCGTCCGCTGTTGGGACGAGCAACCAGATGAAATCCTGGTGGTTGCCTCATGTGCTAAAGATTGTGAATGCAATTGCGAACAATTTTGCAAGCAAAAGAATCTAAAATATATCAAACTGGACGATACATGCCGCGGAAAACAACTTCAGGCAGGAGCTTCCGAAGCTATGTCAGACATATACTGGTTTCTACATGCTGATGCTATACCAGATTCCAGATCTCCGTTTCTTATCAAAAAGGCTGTAGAAAATGGTGCTCAAGGTGGTTGCTTTAAATTTGAATTCAGCGGTATTAACACCCTTAAATCTAAATTATTTCAAAAAATAATATGGATAAGGTCTAAGCTTGGTGTGCCCTATGGCGATCAAGGTCTTTTTTTTACCGCGCAGGCATATAAAAGAAATGGTGGTTTTAAACCTTTCCCTTTATTTGAAGAAGTTGAACTAGTGAAGCGTGTCAAAAAAACTGGTAAGTTTAACTATCTTGAAATTCCAATTGGAATTGACCCTCGTAAGTGGGAGCAAGATGGGTGGTTTAAGAGAAGTTTAACCAACAGATTATTAGCTTTTGGCTATTGGCTTGGATTTTCACCAGTAACCCTGTCTGGTTTGTATTACAAGGTAAAGGATAAGTGATGGATCGATTCTGTGGAAATGGCAATAATGGGCAAGATACAAGCAACCTTCCTGGGTATATCGCACCTTATGGGTTGAAGGAGTTATGGTTCCACACCGGGACTACATGCAATCTTTCTTGTCCTTTTTGTTTGGAGGGCTCCCAGCCTGGCGATGACCGCATTCAAAAACTTTCTCTTGAGGATGCAAAGCCATATCTTGATGAAGCTAAAAGACTTGGAGCGGAACAATTCTCATTTACAGGTGGTGAACCATTTGTAAACAAGGAGTTTATATCCATTCTTGACTATGCATTAGAATTAAATCCGTGCCTGGTTTTGACTAATGCTACTGAACCGTTGATAAAAAAAATGGATGATGTGGTTAAAATAATGGATAAACCAAATAAACTGTCATTTAGAGTAAGCATTGATAGCTATATCGAAGCAGAGCACGATAAGTATAGGGGTATAGGAAACTTCAAAAAAGCTTTGAATACAGCTAAAAAATTACATAGCCTAGGTTTTCATATATCTATTGCTAGACAAATGAGGCCAGATGAAAACACTGAAGGAGTTAATGGGAAATATCAGCAGCTGTTTAAAGAACATGGATTACCAGAAGATACATTAATAGTGGTCTTTCCCGACTTTGAAAGGCCAAATACTCAGGTTAAAACCCCAACTATTACAGAACATTGCATGACGACTTATCAAACCGAAGAAACCCGTAAAAAATTTATGTGCGCCTTCAGTAAAATGATAGTTAAAAAAGATGGACGCCTAACCGTTTTGCCATGCACGCTTGTCGATGACTCCAAGCAATATGAACAGGGTAGTAAACTTGAGCAATCCCTGGCACAGAAGATTTTCTTGCATCACCACAGGTGCTTCTCTTGCTTTAAGTATGGTTCTTCTTGTAGTGAGAGTTAAGTTTATAGTAGTTATTCAATAATTTTGATAGATGCGCTGACTATATCCATATACTCAAGCTCACCGCCATAATCGCCTATAGGGTCAGATAGATTTTCAAGGTCATATATAGGTATATACCCATAGTAAAACTGGTCAGAACTGTAGTGATATGTGCGCTCTTCGGGTCTAGGTTTATATGAATAATACGATTCAATAATAACTTGAGTTTGCTCGGTTATTTTATTGAATGCGTAGTGAGAAGATTTGTCTATAGTTAGTAAAATAGAATCATTATTCACAAATACCTCAGGAATTTCTGGGAAAAGTATGTAAAAACAGCCAGATTCATCATCTAGATAATGAGTACAAGAGTAACCAATTGTTTTAAGTTCTGATAAATTTACATATTCACTTCCATAATCTTTTCGTGAATCTATGAAAGCTCTGAATTCAAGGTCTCCATAACTCCTAGAGGAGCTATTATCAATATCAAAAATCACAGTTGCATCAAGTCGTGTATAAGTATTAACAAAAAATGTTTCGGGAAGATCATTAAAGTTTATAGCGATTTCAATTTTGCCGTGATCCGCACTATCAGAGCATAAAGTTGGTTCAGGGGTTTTCTCAAAAGATGCCCAAATAGAACCATTTTGATATTTAAAATATATTATGTCTTCTATGATACTAATAAATAACTCTTGCTTATGGTTCTCGCCATAAGTTAAATAAACCCTTTCATTTTCAATTATTAAATCTTTTCTTGATGCTGGTTCTTCATAGCATTCATAATAATCTGAGTAGGGCATATCAATAATGCTATCCTCAGTTATGAGTAAATATGAATCACTGTCATTTTCATTTTGGGGAATGGATTTCCAAATCCCTCGCCACTCTTGTTTTGTAATATTTGACGTTTGTGGTGTGCCGTTGTCGGAATTATTACTGCCAGAACCGCACGATACGAGAGTTACTGCCGCAAGAATAAATAAGATTATATTTTTCATACTAATTTGGTCAATTTAATTTTTTTAAGAAAGTCTATGCCCCATTAATTAAGATAATTCTACTATATCGACTTTTAAATAAAAACTACTAACTTAGTTTAGTGCCGCATCATCAAAATTATTGCTTCAGATAGTTATAGTAGGTCCTGTTTGTTTCATACTTTGTTGTTCTTCGTTCTTGAAATCCAACTCAGTTCCCAAAACTATATTTTATTCCCTGATAACCTCACGTTTCGCCTTAATCTACTATACTTGATGTAGTTAAATTACTTACCCCTCATTTGTCGAAAGAATAACAAGGAGCAGAAATGGATTTTAAGCAGATTTACCAAAATAAGCTGATAACGATCCCAGAGGCTGTCTCGATGGTGCAGTCAAATCAAATTGTCGGAACATCAATTATTGGTTCTGAACCACCAGGGTTGCTTGGAGAGCTTGGTAATCACAAAGATCGCTTGGAAAATGTTGATGTTTATGTGTGTCTGCCAATGCGTGGTCACTCATATATGACCCAGGATGACATGGCCGGTCATTTTAATGTAAATAGTTGGTTTTATGGTGGGCTTGAGCGTGGCGGGCACAAGTCGGGTCGTTTCTCTTATTGCCCAAATAATCTGCATACAGCAGCATCTCTGTTATTAAATCAAACCAAGAACCATATAAATGTTTTCTTTGGTATTGCTACTCCTCCTGATGAAAAAGGTTACATGTCGCTTTCTTTGGGTCTTATTGTAGAAAAGCAGTTAATGGAAGCTGCAGATCTGGTGATATTAGAGATAAACGACAAACTTCCGTACACCTACGGCGATACTTTGGTACATATCAACGATGTTGATCATGTAGTTGAAAACAATTTTGACCTTCCAATTCTTGGAAGTGAGGCGCCAGAGCCTTGGCAGGAAACAATCGGCGGATATATTGCTGAGATGATTGAAGATGGTTCAACACTGCAGCTAGGTATAGGTGGTATCCCAAATGCTATTACACCATATCTTACTGCGCGTAGAGATCTTGGTATTCACACAGAGATGTTTGTGGATGGCTTCCTGGATCTTATTGATGCAGGTGCTATTTCCGGCAAGAAGAAGACACTCTGGAAAGAGAAGATGATTTGTACCTTTGCCCTTGGTTCGCAGCGTCTTTATGATTTCATAGATAAAAACGTTAGTGTAGAGGTGCATCAGGGTAAGGTTGTAAATGATCCGTTTATAATCGCGCAAAACTATAAGATGATAAGTGTTAACACTGCTATTACCCTGGATGTTAATGGGCAGGTGTGTTCGCAGAGTTTAGGGCCAAGACACTTTAGTGGAACAGGTGGCCAGCTCGATTATCACCTTGGAGCACAAAAATCAGATGGTGGGCGCGGCATCATTGCCTTACGTTCCACAGCTAAAGGTGGTGAGGTTTCAACTATTCTTCCGGTTCTACCTGAAGGTTCAGAAGTAACAGTACCAGGGCAATATGCTGATACCGTCGTAACCGAATACGGTGTTGCTGACCTTAAAGGTAAGACCATTAAGCAACGTATGGAAGCTCTTATCAAAATTGCTCACCCTGATTTTCGCGAGTGGATTAGAGATGAGTGCCATCGTATTGGTTCAGTGCCTAAGCTGCAGGTTCCAGGCTTTAGTGTCGATAAAGAGAAGTATGCTGATCCAGATCCAGTTGGTGTTCCTGGAGTAGAAGAAAATTCTATCAAGCTTGGTACTTACCTTGATCTTTCTGGTCCAAATGCAACCCTTGGTTTAGATATGTTGCATGGCATGAGAGCCTATTTTGATCATATTAACTCTGCTCAAGGCGGAGTAAATGGGCGCAAGATTGAATTAGTAGTCGAAGATAGTGCCTTTGATGTTGAAAGATCAAAATTGGTAACTAAAAAACTTGTCGAAGAAGATCAGGTATTTGCAATGGTGGCTCCATTTGGTACACCAGCAAATCTTGCAACAATGGATTACTTACTTGGAAAAGAAATTCCTGTAATTGCACCAATAAGTGGATTGTCTGCATGGTCAACTCCAATCAAGAAAACATACTTTGCATACCAGACAAACTATCAGATTGAAGGTCAAATTCTGGCTCAATATGCATCTATCCACCTTGAACCTAAGAATGTAGCTATCTTTGCTGTAGATGATAGTTTTGGTAAAGAGGGTGCAGAGGCAGTAACTAAAGAGCTTGAAAAGCAGGGGGGTCATAGTGTCACAACTGTATATCATAAACTTGGTGATACTGATGTTGAGGCACAGTTAGCACAGCTTAAGGCTGCTGAACCTGATCTAGTTGTAATATATACATATCTAAAACCTGCAGGAAATTTGTTGCTTGCCGCTCATGAAGATGGATTTAAACCTGAATGGCTTGGAAGTAACGTGATTTCTGGACCTGGACTATTTGATATTGCAACAGAGCAGGGTGCTAATGGTGTAAGAACCGGCTGTTTCCCTCCTGGTCCAAGCTTCCATCGTGGTGAAAGGCTTTATAAAAAAATAATGACTGATCATTATATGCGTGAAGAAATTGGTACTTGGAACTCAATTGCCTATGCAATTGCCCAGCTAACTGTTGAAGGGTTAAACGGAGCAGGGCGTACTCTTACCAGAGAAGCCTTTATTGAGAGCCTTGAAGCAATTAAAGATTGGACAGGGGGTATTCATCCGCCAATCTCATATGCTGGTGATGATCATCGCGGCCTTAAAACCATTGCTATTCAAAGAGCGATTAATGGTAAGTGGTTACGTGAGAGAGCTACTTATGAGCTTGAGGAGTAATCCATAGAAATTGTTACTTACAACAATTTAATCAAATAAAAAGGGAGCAATGCTCCCTTTTTAT
This sequence comes from Gammaproteobacteria bacterium, assembly GCA_004796365.1. Taxonomy (GTDB): domain Bacteria; phylum Pseudomonadota; class Gammaproteobacteria; order QZLD01; family QZLD01; genus QZLE01. Next base: position 17,290 of record QZLE01000043.1, read on the forward strand.
TTGTCTGATTATCCTGCAAATAATGCAGATAATATTTCTATGCACAAAATTAAAATAATAATTCATGTATTGTTATTGTACTTTAATTTATTTAGTTAAGACTCCGAAAAATATAGAAAATATGCTAATCATGACTAACCGGTCATTAAGTAATAATATACATATGTAAAAACATACATATAAAAATGTTGACATAAATATAAGTGGTGACTAATATGTATTGCATTGCAACACGCAATAATTCAATTAATTTAAATGTTTATAATTTCTGGAGATCTATTAATGAACTTCTCATTAACAAAAAAAATTGCTTTATCAGCAGCTTTGGCGCTTGTAGTTTCAGCGCCTGTTATGGCCGATACTTATATATCTGCTAGTTCAGTAGAGTCACTAAATGGAAGTCTTGTCTCTGTTACACCAGCTGTAGTTACACCATCAAATGCAGCTGATTATCTTGATGAAGATAGTGCCCTTGGATATAACGGCCCTATCGGCTCATATGGTCCTTTAGGTATGCTTGGACCAATAGGTGATAACTCATGGAATGTATCATACTGGATGAGTGCTATTGGTGATTGGTCTGAATGGTCTGATGATATGACTGACCATGGTGGCCCATTAAGCGAAGATGGCCCTTTGGGTCCTTATGGCCCAATAAGTCATGATGCTTATTACATCGACCTACCAGCAATCAACGACTTTGGAAAGCAGTTACAAGCTGGTGGTGTGTGGACTGTACTTGGCCCTGTTGGTCCATTAGGTGCGCTTGGCCCACTTGGTCCTTTAGGTCCTATTGGAGCCCACGGTTATGCTACAGACTGGGATGGTAGATATGTTGAAAACGACGTTGAAGTTAGAACTGTAGATGTCCCATACGAAGGTTCAGTTCGCACATATGAACTTGTTGAAAACTATGATGAAGATTATGCTAAGTCAATGACTGATAATGATACTTCATTTATGGTAGAAGGTTATATCTCTTACCCATATTCTGAAAAAGATACGTATACTTTTACCTCAGCAGTAGGTCAGTATGTGACAATCCTAGTATTGCCTGAATATACTCTTGATGACTTTGACTTCGTTGTAAAAGATGATGAAGGTAATGTTGTAGCTGATTCAAACTCTACTGATTTTGTTGATTGGATTCAAATCCAAGTTCCAGCTAATACGACTCTAACTGTTGAAGTTGAGCTTTACTCTACAGCGCACTATCTGACAAAGGACTATCGATTGTTTGTAACTGGTTCAACTGAGTATATCAACTCTTCTGATATTACAGGTGATCATCAGGCATTTCACGACGGGTTTATGTCTAGCTACGAAGAAGATGAGCTATACGGAAATCTTTGGTAATAGAAATAAGTAGTTATAGTGATACAAAAAAGCCGGCTTATGCCGGCTTTTTTAATGAAAATATAATTTTCAATTTACTTGCGTCTGCCAAATCCAACAAAACCAAGCAATGAGCTTGCAAATAACCAAACGGCTGCAGGTACAGGTACTGCAGCAGCAGGTGTGATTATTGTGGCGTGATCACCAGCAGTTACTGTAAGGTCATCAATCCAGACAGTATCACCAGGTTTGCTATATGTTCTTACTTCGATTACAAGGCCAACTCTCTCGCCACCATCAGAATCGAAAGTCCATGAATGCATAGCTTCATCCCAGCCTAGGCCGTCTCCGTATGCGTAGTTACCGCTGGCAGAACCGCCATAGCTATCAATATCGTCAATATCTGTGATGTAGTGTGCCCAGATTCGTGCAGATGGAGCAGCACCAGCAGTGTCGTCATAGCGCCAGAAGCTTGCATCAACGGTATCACCATCATTTAAATCTGTGATTAGTGCTACGAAAGCCTGTGGTGTACCTGACTCTGCTTGATCGACTAGTTTTAAAGAACGGTCACCGCTGTGAACCGGTGATCCTTCACCTACGTTATATGCTTCAATGTCTCCGTAGTTGCCAAGTGTTGTAGCACCATCTTCCCAACCATATGTAACTGTTTGTGCGGATACTGATGCTGAAAAGAATAGGGCTCCAATTATTAGTGCTGAACGTATCATTATTTACTCCTGAAAACTGAAAATTTGAAAATTGAGATTATTTGAAACTTATGAATGAATAGCGAATCATTGCAATCAAAACTTAGTATTTTAATATGAAAGTAAAGTTATGGTTTTGTGAATTTTCGTTGAACAGTTATTTGCTAATATACTGATAAACAAGTTTAATTTTTCTTTAACGAATATGTCACAGAAATTTCTTATTTGATGCTCATTATTCAATCTTTCTATATTAATCCCCTATGATCCTGTGAAGAGGAGAGCCTCAAAATGAGTTGCAAATCTGTGATATTTAGAACGTTGAGTACGTTTATTTTTTGTGCAGTTAGTCTGCCAACATTTGCAAAGTTTAAAGATATTGTCCCTGTTGCTGATGCGGAAGTCAGTGAATCTGCCCCAACTCAAAACTATGGTGATTCAACTACCATAGGTGTGCAAAGTGCAGACGGAACCGCAAAGAATAAA
>QZLE01000195.1 GCA_004796365.1 Gammaproteobacteria bacterium
CGGCTTGGGCGGGTGTGCCAACTACTATTCAAGATGCACAGAATCAGTTTTACTATAAGGGTAATCTTGGGAATGCGAATCCAAATATAGATGTTGGTTATATAAATGGGTATGTTGCACCAAACAGTAGTGCAATTCCTGATGGTTTCAAGCTAGCTTATGCTCCTGGAGGTATAGCATCGGCGTTAGGTGGTGCTGCACTGGTTCCAAATACTGCAAAAAATCCAAATAATATTCATGATGTAATTCCATGTGGTTTTGATGTTCCTACAGTCATAGACTTAGCAATGCTAGATCTGAGCGAATACACCGACATGGATGGGCATGATCCTAGCATCGCAAAATCATTTATGCTTTCAGGTCGTCGGGCAAATATCAAAGGCCCAGATATGAAATATCATGATGGTGAAATTCGAGCGCAATTTAGAAAAGCTGGAGTTGATTATCTGACCACTAGAGAGATTTTGGATAACCTTGGACCAGACCAAGATATATATGTATTCAGTCCAGGTGAGAGCTTAGAAACAGCAAAAGCTCAGTTTATGAAATATTCGCTAGGTGGAGCTGGAAGAGTCTTGTCTAGATATGATGAATCATTCCTTCAGGAAGTGGATGCTGCATTTGCTGCTGCATATTCTGCTGAAACCATGCCAGCGTATATTGATGTAACTGAATTCAGAGATAAAGCTGCTGAGCTCGCTACCAATGTAAGCCTGAGATTTACAATGGAGAGAGCAGATCTTCAGGCAGATTTTGCAGGTTATAGAAGGAACTATAATGAAAATCTGCAGTATCAAATAAAACCTGGTGGAGGTAGGTTTGCGCTGCCAGCCGATAGAGAAATAAGCGTAATCCAACGTGAATCTGCAAGGTTCCTTCTGGATGGTAAAGGAGCAGGTCTATTGCCAAGGTCAATGCACCGAGCAATGGAAATGACAGATAGCTTTGAGTGGCAGAAACTTGGCGCAGGTATTGCTATGGTATTAGCTCCGGGTGCAATAGCTGGTATGCGATCTAGAATAGCTAGCATGAGTGCTCGTATATCATCGAGAATGAGTGGTTCTGCAAATGCTGGCGGCAAAACAGTTACACTTTATCGTGTTGATGATGCAGCTTTTCCTCCTCGTATTACTCCTGATGGCTCTGTGCCTGTGGTAACTACCAAGGCTGGCAATGAGCGCGCTTTGTTTGTTAATATTGGTCAAACTAAGAGAGCGAAAGAGTTTGCATCAATTAATCGAGGAGGTAATGCTAAGGTTACCGCTGTTGAGGTTGACGCTTCCCTTCTTGAGAAATTGAGGACGACAGCTGTTTACGATAAAAGTGCTGCAGCTAGACTTAACCCTTCTGCTCCATTAAAGGTGGATATTAATAAAGCTCCTGACCAATACGGGTTGCGAACCAGGGAGCAGATACAGTGGTTAAGAGATGCAATCAAACCAGGAACTGCTAGAACCGTTGACCCAAGGAAGTTATAAGGTAGATAGTTATGTCTAAAGTTTTTGTTGTGCCCTTTCATGTTAAGAGGATGGCTCAATCTATTATGCCCCCTGAATTGTCAGGAGCTTATGTTACTTGTTATGTTGCGAGTAGTGATTATTCTGAGGCAACAGAAAAATCACTAAGGAAGCTTCTTGAAGACGGGTTGCATCCAGAAGAGGTTCTTGAGCCAATTTATGAGATGAACTCTGATGATTGGACTCAGCATGTTAGCGAGAATTGGAATGATTATATTGCTTCGATGCTGACCCAAGCAGAATTTGAAATAGCTATGAAAAATGGAGAAGTTGTATATGGGCCATTTGGCTCATATGCATAAAGATGATGTTTTTGCATACATTATTTCAGTTGGTAGTTTTGCCTGCGCTTCCTTAAGCTTCCTGTGTTCTATAAGCGCTTGAATTTCATGAGTTAGAGGGGTTATATCAGTTATATTCTGAATCCATTCGTTTACATAAAGCTTTACTGCTTCTTTAGATAATCCTATTTGAATAGCACGATGCTCTTGCGGTTGCAGGTTGATATCTCGCTCTGGGTCCCACTGAATACGAACTGGTGATTGTTCTTTTATCTTTTGCCATTCTTCCTTGCTTGAATATAAGTTTGGATCGAAGTGGCTCAGACAACTATGCTCAAGTGCCCATTCAAATCCTTCTCGTGAAATATCAATTGCCAGAATACGTTTCTGGCCAGAATCTTTTTTACCCCATCCAGAGCGATACATCATCCAAAGAAAAGAAGGTTTAATCCATGTCATACGCTCCATTTTAAATGGTGGAGAAATGAAAGTTCCATGCTTAAGTGCGCTGTCAGCAATGGCATCAGAATAGGCTTGGTAAACCCTTATTGTTTTATCATTATAAACGGCACGTATTTGCCTTGTTGGTATAGTCAATATCTTTCCTTTTTGAATTGTCCCTGCGCGTGCACAATCTTATACTTACACTAAGTAGACCTTAGTTAGCAGTCTGCTGAATAACAGTATCAATCATCTCCATAACGAATTTCTGTTTCGATCTTGGAAGCTGTCTTACTTGCTCTATTTGCCTTTCCAGTGCTGATGCTGGCCCTCTTTTAGCAGCTTTGGTTTTAGGTTTATCTTCCATCAATTCTTCAAAAGATATCTTTAAGATTCTGGAAATTGTAGGCAGCATTGATGCTGCGATTCTAAGCTTGCCGCCTTCATAGTGAGCCATAGTCTGTTGCGATATTCCTAGTACTTCTGCTAGTTGCACTTGAGTTAAGTCGTGCTCTTTACGGGCATCAGCGATACGTTTGCCTAATTTAATGTAAAACTGCTTGTCTTGCTTGGCCATCTGATAAATCCAGTCATGAACAGATGCCATAGTTTACCTCCTGTTTTAGATTACAGAGTTGACAATACTCTAAAATAGAGTACTCTGCAACAGAGTTATTTATTTAAAAAAGGTATTGACAGGTTTTTAGGAGAATCGGGTTTATGGCAAGAATAACGGATGAAGAGCTAGAGCGAATCAAGGAAGAGGTATCACTTCTTCGCTTGGTTGAAGCCAAAGGAATCAAGCTTGAG